>JBKJJF010000246.1:0-19692 GCA_046598195.1 Rhizobacter sp.
AGACGCCGGTGCTGGTCACCGCTGGCGAAAAGGATTTCCGCGTTCCGATCAACAACGACCTTGAATACTGGTCGGCGCTTCAACGCCAGCGCGTCGAGAGCCGCCTGGTCGTATTCCCGGACGAGAACCACTGGATCCTCGATGGCGAAAACAGCCGCTACTACTACAAGGAAGTACACGACTGGCTGGGGCGATGGTTGAAGGATGCGCCGGTCGGGAATTAGCCCCTACGCCGAGTTCAACGAAGAACGATTCGTCATGTCTGCGAAGGCAGGAATGACGAAAGTTCTGAGGGTTAAACCCGATAGCCGCGATGGATCGCGACGATGCCGGCGCTGAGGTTGCGCACATCAACTTTTTCGAAGCCAGCGCTTTCCATCATCGCCTTCAGCGTTTCCTGATCGGGATGTTTGCGGATCGATTCGGCGAGGTAGCGATAGCTGTCCTCGTCGCCGGCGATCATCGCGCCAATGCGCGGCAGAATCTTGAAGGAATGGAAGTCGTACAGCGGCTTGAGCAGCGATGATTTCACTGACGAGAATTCCAGCACCAGCAAGCGACCGCCGACCTTCAGCACGCGGTGGATTTCAGCCAGCGCGGTTTGCTTGCGGGTCACGTTGCGCAGGCCGAACGCCATCGTCACGCAATCAAAACTGCCATCGGGAAACGGCAGCGCTTCGGCATTCATCTGCGACCATTCAAGGCCCTTGAGAAGCCCGCGATCAATCATGCGGTCGCGACCAACACGCAGCATGTCGCCGTTGATGTCACCAACAACGACGCGACCTTTCGCACCTACCTTCGGCAGCAACAAGGCGGCAATGTCGCCGGTGCCGCCGGCAAGATCAAGCACCGCATCGCCGGGACGAACGCCGCTGCTGCCGACGAAATAGCGCTTCCACAATCGATGCACGCCGAACGACATCAGGTCGTTCATCACGTCGTACTTGCTCGCGACCGAGGTGAATACTTCGCCGACCAGCTTTTCCTTCTGCTGCTCGGGAACGTCGCGGTAGCCGAAGTGCGTGGTCTTGGTTTCTGGTTCGCTCATGGCGTAATGGTAGCGGTTGCGATAACGCGAGGCCTCATGACGACTTCAACCAGCGCGCCATGTCGAGCGCGAAGTAGGTCAGGATGGCATCGGCGCCTGCCCGCTTGATCGACAGCAGCGATTCCTCGACGCAGGCGCGTTCGTTCAACCAGCCATTGCCGAACGCAGCTTTCAGCATCGCGTACTCACCGCTGACCTGATACGCGAAAGTCGGCACGCCGAACTCCTGCTTCACCCGACGCACGATATCCAGATACGGCATGGCCGGCTTCACCATCACCATGTCAGCGCCTTCGGCGATGTCGAGCGCCACCTCGCGTAAAGCCTCATCGGTGTTGGCCGGGTCCATCTGGTAGGCCTTCTTGTCGCCCTTGCCCAGGTTGCCGGCCGAGCCGACCGCGTCGCGAAAGGGGCCGTAGAAGGCACTCGCGTACTTGGCGCTGTAGGCCATGATCCGGGTGTGGATGTGGCCGCTCTTTTCCAGCGTGGCGCGGATCGCGCCGATCCTGCCATCCATCATGTCGCTCGGCGCCACGATGTCGACGCCCGCCTCGGCCTGCACCAGCGCCTGCTGGGCGAGGATCTTCACCGTCTCGTCGTTGAGGATGTAGCCGCTTGCGTCGCGCACGCCGTCTTGGCCGTGGCTGGTGTAGGGGTCGAGCGCCACGTCGGTCAGGATGCCCAGCTCGGGAAAGCGTTTTTTCAGCTCACGCACGACCTTGGGCACCAAGCCTTGCGGGTTCACTGCTTCGGCGCCGTCTTCCGATTTGTTCTTCGAGTCGATGACAGGGAACAGGGCCATCACCGGAATGCCCAGCCGCACACACTCGTCGGCCACCGGCAGCAGCTGGTCCAAACTCAGGCGCTGCACGCCGGGCATGGAGGCGATGTTCTGGATTTTGTTTTTGCCCGGCAACACAAACACGGGCAGGATCAGGTCGCTCACCAGCACCTGGTTTTCGCGCACCAGGGCACGCGTGAACTCGTCTCGGCGCAGTCGGCGCGGTCGGCTGGCGGGGAAGGGCGGAGGGGTGTGCACGGCGCAGTTCCGAAAAGGGTTTCAAAGCGCAGCAGATGAACAAAACACAGGTCGCGACATAGTTGGCAACTGCGTGTTTTTCCGGGGCCGCTTGGTGTGAACCCGACCGGTAACCATCTGCTAAAGTCGACGCCGGATGATAGCTGCAAGGCTGTTGTCCCCTGCTTTTCCTCCCTGAGCAGGAGCCTTACCGTGATGACAGCGATGAGGCTTTCCCAGCCCCGGCCTGATGGCCGGGGCTTTTTTATGCGCGCCAATCGGTGCACCCATAATCCGGCCGCATGAGCAGTGTCTATCTCTGGGTCAAGGCCTTCCACATTGTTTTCGTGGCCAGTTGGTTCGCGGGGCTTTTCTATCTACCGCGCCTGTTCGTGAACTTGGCCATGGTGCCGGCTGACAGCCACGCCGAGCGGGAGCGCCTGCTGCTGATGGCGCGCAAGCTCTACCGCTTCACCAGCTTCCTGATGGTGCCGGCGCTGGCCCTGGGCCTTTGGTTGTGGCTCGGGTTTGGCGTGACTGGCGGCTGGCTGCACGCCAAGCTTTTGCTGGTGCTGCTGGTGCTCGGTTACCACCATGCCTGCCGCTCGTTGCTGCGCAAGTTCGAGAGCTTTAGCAACCAGCGCAGCGAGCGCTGGTTTCGGGTCTTCAATGAATCGGCGGTTGTATTGTTCGCCGTGATCGTGGTGCTGGTGGTCGTCAAACCCTTCTGAGCGGTGTGGCATGACACCAGATGAAGCGGGCCGAGGGGCTGCCATCCCACGACATCGCAGCTCTGCCGCACCCCTGGCGGCCCTGTATGCCGCGCTGATCGTTTACGCCAGCCTGTCGCCTTTCACCGGCTGGAAGCCGCCTGCCGGTGTCTCCTTCTTCGGCTTCTGGCAGATGCCTTGGCCGCAATGGTGGACGGGCTTCGACCTGGTCTCCAACCTGCTGGGCTACGTGCCGCTGGGTGCCTTGTTGTTTGGCGCCCAGGTGCGCAGCGGGCGCGCGGTGGGCATCTCGGCCGTGACCACCGTGCTGGCGGGCGCGGCGCTCTCCTTGTGCATGGAGAGCCTGCAGAACTGGCTGCCCCAGCGTGTGCCGTCGAGCGTCGACTGGCTGCTCAACAGTGCGGGCACGGTGCTGGGCCTGTTGGTGGCATGGGCGGTGCGCGCGCTGGGTGGCGTGGACCGTTGGCAGGTGGTGCGCGACCGTTGGTTCATCGCCCGCAGCGCCGGGGGCATTGCACTGCTTTTGTTGTGGCCGGTGGGCCTGCTGTTCCCGGTGACCGTGCCGTTCGGCGTGGGCCAGGTGCTGGCACGCTTGCGAGAGATGGTGGCGAGTGCGCTGGCCGGCACGCCATGGGCCAGCTGGGTCGTGGCGGCTGCCCAAGAGGTGCTCACGCCGCTGTCGCGGGGCGCCGAGTGGGCCACCATCGTGCTCGGTTTCCTGGCGCCTTCGGTGGTGGCCTTCAGCATCTTGCGGCCCGGGTGGCGGCGGCTGGTGCAGGTGCCGGCAACCCTGGCTGTGGGCCTGGCGGCCACCACCTTGTCGACGGCGCTCAATTTTGGCCCGCAGCATGCACTGGCCTGGCTCACCCCCGCGGTGCTGCCGGCGCTGGTGGTGGGCAGCGCGCTGGCCGCGGCGCTCGCTTTTGTGCCGCCACGTGGCGCAGCGGGGGTGGGGCTGGTGGTCTTGACAGCGCTGGTGGCGCTGGTCGCACAAGCCCCGGCCGACCCGTATTTCGCCGACAGCCTGCAGGCTTGGGAGCAGGGGCGTTTTATCCGCTTCCACGGCGCGGCGCAGTGGGTGGGGTGGCTGTGGCCTTACGCAGCGATGGTCTACCTGCTGGCGCGGGTGGCTGCACGCGAGCCGGCTCCTTAAAATGCGCCATGACTTATTTCAAGCGCCACATCTTTTTCTGCCTGAACCAGCGTGACAACGGTGAAGCCAGCTGCGCCCACAACAACGCGCAAGCGGGCTTCGATCGTTGCAAGGCACTCGCCAAGGCCGAGAAGCTCAACGGCCCTGGGGGTGTGCGGGTCAACAAGGCCGGCTGCATGGACCGCTGTGCCGGCGGGCCGGTGGCGGTGGTCTACCCCGAGGCCGTCTGGTACACGTATGTGGACAACGACGACATTGATGAGATCGTCGAATCGCACCTGAAAAACGGCGTGGTGGTGCAGCGCCTGCTGCTGCCGGATTCGGTCGGCCGATGAACCCACAGACCCAACGGGTGAGCATCGCCGGCCCGGCCGGTGCCCTCGAATGCGCGGTCGATGAGCCCAGCAGCGCGCCACAGGGTGTGGCGGTGGTGTGCCACCCGCACCCCCAGCACGGCGGCACGCTGGACAACAAGGTCGCCCAGACCCTGGCGCGCGCCTTTGTGCAGCTCGGTTTGCGTGCGGTGCGTTTCAACTTTCGGGGTGTGGGTGGCTCGGCAGGGGCGTGGGACGAAGGCCGTGGCGAGATCGACGATGCGCTGGCCGTGATCGCCGCCCACCGCGATGCCGCCTTGCCGCTGGTTCTCGCGGGCTTCTCCTTCGGCGCCTACGTGGCCGCAGAGGCCGCCCAGCGCTTGCCCGCTGACGCCAAGGCCACGCGGCTGGTGCTGGTCGGCCCGTCCACACAAAAGCAGCAGATGCCGCCCGTGCCCGAAGGCACGTTGGTCATTCACGGCGAGGCCGACGACGTGGTGCCGCTCTCGGCCACGCTCGATTGGGCCCGCCCGCAGGCCCTGCCGGTGACCGTGATCCCCGGCGCCGGCCATTTTTTTCATGGGCAACTCACCTTGCTCAAGAACTTGGTGGTGCGCCACGGCTCATAAGAAGCCGTGGCGTGGCCACACGCTCTCTCACTTGCGAACCCAAATCCAATGAAAAGACTGCTCACTCTTGCCCTCACGCTGGCCGTAGCCGCCACGCCCGCCTTGGCCCAGATGCCCTCGCCCCCCGAAGTGGCGGCACGCGGCTACCTGCTGATCGACATCACCACCGGCCAGACGCTCGCCGAGCGTGAAGCCGATGCCATCGCCGACCCGGCCTCGCTGACCAAGCTGATGACGGCCTACATCACCTTCACCGCCCTGCGCGAGAACAAGCTGACGCTGGAGCAGACCCTGCCGGTCTCGCTGCGTGCCTGGGAAGAGCGCAAGGGTGGCGGCTCGTTGATGTTCGTTGAGCCGCGCATGAAACCCAAGGTGTCTGAATTGCTGCGCGGGGTGATCGTCAACTCGGGCAACGACGCCTCGGTGGTGCTGGCCGAGGGTGTGGGGGGCACGGTCGAGAACTTCGTCGCCATGATGAACCGCCAGGCCCAGGCCTGGGGCCTGAAGAACACCAGCTTCAAGAACGTGACCGGCCTCACCGAAGCCGGCCACAAGAGCACGGCGCGTGACATGGCGGTGATTGCCGGGCACATCATCAATGACTTCCCGGAGTACTACCCGCTGTACTCGATCAAGAAGTACCACCTGGAGGGCTCGCCCACCACCAACGAGAACAACCGCAACCTGTTGCTGCTGCGCGACCCGAGCGTCGATGGCATGAAAACCGGCTACACCGAAGCCGCCGGTTATTGCATGGTGGTGTCGGCGCAGCGCGACTTTCCCAACCTGGCAGCTGCCGGGGCGGGCGGCGGCAAGCGCCGGTTGCTCAGCGTGGTGATGGGCGCGGCCTCGATGGACGCCCGCGCCAACGAAAGCCAGAAGTTGCTGAACTGGGGTTTCCAGGCCTTCGACACCGTGCGCTTGTTCGAGGCCAACAAGGTGGTGGTCACCGTGCCGGTCTGGAAGGGCAAGGCCAACGATGCCCAGCTCGGCAGCGCCGCCGCGGTGTTTGTCAGCGTGCCCAAGGGCGACGGGGCCAAGCTGCAGACCAAGGTCGAGCGCACCGACCCGCTGGTGGCCCCGCTCACCCTGGGCCAACGGGTGGGCACACTCAAGGTCAGCACCCCCTCGGGTGCCGTGGTGGCCGAGCGCCCGCTGGTGGTTTTGAGCGCGGTCGAACAAGCCGGTATTTTTGGCCGGGCATGGGATGCCATGCGCCTGTGGATCAAGTAACCTCGACTCCCCCCACACATGTAGGAGGCGCCATGAACGCGATTCCTGACAGCCTGTGTTACCTCAACGGCGAGTTTCTCGCCCTGCGAGACGCCCGTGTGTCGGTGCTCGACCGCGGCTTCCTGTTCGGCGACGGCATCTATGAAGCCTTGCCGGTGTATGGCCGGCGCCTGTTTCGCTTCGACGAACACATGGCACGCCTGAACCGCGGGCTTTCCAAGATCCGCATCACCAACCCCTTCACCGAAGCGCAGTGGCTCGCGCATTGCCGCAAGCTGGTGGCCGCGCACGAGAGCGATGACCAGGCGATCTACATTCAGGTGACACGCGGTGTGGCGCCACGCAACCATGTGATGCCCACCGACATCGCACCCACGGTGTTCATGATGAGCAACCCGCTGGTGCCGCCCACGCCCGAGCAGCGCCACCAGGGTGTGGCCTGCATCACCGCGCGCGATTTCCGCTGGGAGCACGGTGACCTGAAGTCGATCTCGCTGCTGGGCAATGTGCTGGCGCGCCAGATGTCGGCCGACCGCGGCGCGGTCGAAACCATCCTGTTTCGCGACGGTTACCTCACCGAAGCCTCGGCGGCCAACGTGTGGGTGGTGCATGAAGGTGCGGTCTTGGGCCCGCCCAAGAGCGAGCACCTGCTCGAAGGGGTGCGCTACGAGTTGGTCCGCGAGCTGTGCGAAGAAGTGGGCATTGCCTTCAACCTGCGCCCCGTGCCCGAGGCCGAGGTGCTGGCGGCCGATGAGCTGATGCTCAGTTCGGCGTCCAAAGAAGTGTTGCCTGTGACCCTGCTCGACGGCGAGCCCGTCGGCCATGGTGCCCTGCGCGGCAAGCCTGGCCCGGTGTACGCCCGGCTGCATGAGGCTTATCAGCGCGCCAAGCTTTCTCAATCCCTCTGACCATGCAAGACATCCCGCCCGAACAGTCGCTGATCGAATACCCGTCGCAGTTCCCCATCAAGGTGATGGGCGCCAACGTCGACGGTTTTGTGCATGCCGTCACCACGGTGGCCAAAAATTTCGACCCCGGGTTTGACGCCGCGAGTGTCGAGATCCGCCCCAGCAGCGGTGGCAAGTACCTGGGCGTGACGGTGACCGTGCTGGTCACCAGCCGCGAGCAACTCGACGAGTTGTACCGCACCCTGTCGACGCACCCGCTGGTGAAGGTCGTGCTGTAAGAGGTGGCCCCGTGAGCGCGCCCCGCGGCCGGCCGTGTGGGCCGGCCGCGGGGTTGGGCGGTCAGTTCAGAACCACCGGGTCATCGCTCTCATTGCTGGGCGCCGTGGCAAAGGTGTCCAGGCTCAGCGGCTCGGCCGTGTCGTTAGCCGCTTGCTGCTGGGCAAACTCGGTGTAGGCCGCCGGCGTTGCAGCCGCCGATACCGGCACTTCGGTCAGCGCCGGCGGCGTGATGGCGCTGGGGTCGCCTCCGCACGCGGCCAGGCCGGCCACGCTGAGAAGCGTGCTTAAAAGGAGTCGTGTCGTCTTCATGTTGAGCGCTCCTTAACGGGTGCCGCCGACCGGCGTGGCCAGGTACGGGAAGCCCGGCATCAGCGGCACCACGGCCTGGTCGACCGCGTCGTGCAGCCTGAAGGAGGTGGCGCCCAGCGGCACTGCCGAGGGGTTGCACGCGGTGCCAAAGCCCAGGGCGTTGGTGTCGCCATTGGCCATGCACAGCCCGCCCATGACGGCCACGAGCGAGATGTCGACCACGTCGTCCTTGGGGCGGCGGCCGTTCGGGTAACCGGCGTTGTCATTGCCACCGGCCAGGATGTTGCCGACGATGCCCAGGCGGTTTTGCTGCGCAAACGCCACCGGCGCAATGCCTGTGTTCAGGCGCAGCATTTCAGAAGCCACCACGTTGGCTGGCTTGTTCACACCTTGGATGCCGGTGAGAAAGGTCGTGACCAGGTCGGTGCGTGGGTAGTTGGTGGGGGCGATGTTGGGTGTGGCCAGCGCGATCTCCAGCAGCTTGGGCAGGCTGGGGTTGGTGACATAGGTGGCAAATTGCGCGTCGTCCTTGGGCTTGGAGCTGTTGAACAGGTCTTTGTCCTTCAGGCCGATCACCACTTCATTCACCAGGGGCATGCCCAGGCGCGAGACCTGGGTCCAGGCGCCGCCGGCCTTTTCAGACTTTTGGTGGCCGGGCTTGGGTGTCGGGTCGAGCAGGCGCGCTTGGCGCAGGCTGGCGGTGGTCCAACCACCGATGACGGTTTCAGTGCCCGAGGTCAGGCAGCTGGTGGGCACTTCGAGCGCCAAGGTGGTGACGTTTTTGTCGTCAATGGTGTTGGGTGCGGCGCCGATCAGATCCGGGTTGGTGATGGTGGCGACAGAGGCATTGACCAGGTCGAAGATCGTGCCCAGGTTGACGGCAAACGGGTCCTTGCGTTGGCCCACGAACAGCTTGGCCGGTGTCGAGCAGCCCGGGATGTTGATGTTGTAGATGTGCTGGGCGGCGTAGGCGGGGTAATTGGGAATGGTCTTCACGCCGATGTTGTCGACCGGCTTGTCGAAGGTGGCGGCGCCATTGGCGGCATTCGTCACCGAGCTCACCTGGCCTTTGCGGCGGTCACCGCGCACCACGTCAACCGTGAAGGTTTCGGCCAGGTTCAGGCTGGCGTCTCTGACGTTCGCCACCACGCCGGCCTGGATCAGCGGAATGGCCACGTTGACACCCCCCACCGGCAGCTCCACGCCCCGGCCGCCGTTGGCCAGCGTGTTCTTGAAGCGGAACTGGAAGGTCAGGTCTTCGCGGGCGTCGCCGTTGTTGTCAATGTGAATCTCGTAGAGCGCATTCGGGTCGAGCGAAAAATAGTTCGGGCCGCCGTAGGCATCTTGCAGCGGCAGGTAGTTGGCGATCAGCGTGGTGTAGGCGCTGCGGCCGGTCTCGTAGCTGCGGAACATGTAGAAATCGCTCGCATCCACCTTCGGCACGGTGGTGATGAAAGGCGCTTCGCGGTGGCTCGACGCGCCAGCCGTGCCGCACAGGGCCAGCAGCACGGCTGCCAAAACAGGGGTGGGCTTGAACAAAGAGGGTTGCATGAGGGTCTCCTGGGGGTGGGGTTCCGACAAGATCGCCGGACACACAGCTCTACGCAGGCTTTGGCGAGATGGATGCACAAATCTCGGCGCTCGCCACCAGACGCTGGCGCCCGCCGACAATCTGGGCCATGTCAGAAACTTCGCTGCCACCCGACCCCGCCTGGGCAGGCCTGCCTACGCTGCGCATGCGCGGCCGTGTGGCCTGCCAGGCCACGGTGAACGAAATGCGCGCCTTCACCGAAACGCGCCGCGCCAGCACCCCCGATGAAATCTGGCTGTGCGAACACGAACCCGTCTACACCCAGGGGGTGGCGGGCAAGGCCGACCATGTGCTCGACGCACACGGCATCCCGATCGTGCAAACCAACCGCGGTGGGCAGGTCACCTATCACGGCCCCGGCCAGGTGGTGGCCTACCCGCTGATCGACCTAAAGCGCCTGAATATTTACGTCAAGGAATACGTCTACCGGCTGGAGCACTGCGTGATCAAGACGCTGGAGTCGTTGGGTGTCACCGGCCACCGCGTGGCGGGCGCGCCCGGCATTTATGTGAACCTGGCCGACCCTTTTGGCCACGCCGCGCTCACCGGCCCGCACGTCGATCCCTTCGCTGGCCTGGGCAAGATTGCCGCGCTGGGCATCAAGGTGAGCCGCCACTGCGCCTACCACGGTGTGGCGCTCAACGTGGCCATGGATTTGAGCCCCTTCGGCGGCATCAACCCCTGCGGCTACGCCGGGCTGCAAACAGTCGACCTCGCTACACTGGGCGTGCACACCGACTGGAACACCGTGGCCACCCGCCTGGGCGACAAGCTCGCTGCGCATTTGAGATGACCCCACACCCCTCCTTTCGGGTTGAACTACACACCCCTCCGGTCGGGCTGAGCCTGTCGAAGCCGGCGCGCACCTCGGTGCAGCACTTCGACAAACTCAGTGCGAACGGGCCGATAGAAAGCCTTTGATGTCCACCGACAACGTCGTTCACACCGCACAAGACGCCGCGAGCTATGACGCCACGGCCAAGCAGAAGTCGCAGGCCAAGACCGCGCGCATCCCGATCAAGATCGTGCCCGCCGAGGTGCTCAAAAAGCCCGACTGGATTCGTGTCAAGGCCGGCTCGCACAACACCCGCTTCTACGAGATCAAGCAGATTCTTCGCGAGCACAAGCTGCACACGGTGTGCGAAGAAGCTTCGTGCCCCAACATCGGCGAGTGTTTTGGTGGCGGCACCGCCACCTTCATGATCATGGGTGACAAGTGCACCCGGCGCTGCCCCTTCTGCGACGTGGGCCACGGCCGCCCCGATCCGCTCGACGTCAACGAGCCGCTCAACCTCGCCAAGACCATTGCCGCGCTCAAGCTCAATTACGTGGTGATCACGAGCGTCGACCGCGATGATTTGCGCGACGGCGGCGCCCAGCACTTTGTCGACTGCATTCGCAGCGTGCGTGAGCTGTCGCCCCAAACCCGCATCGAAATCCTCACGCCCGACTTCCGTGGCCGCGTCGACCGGGCGCTCGACATCTTGAAAACCGCACCGCCCGACGTGATGAACCACAACCTGGAAACTGCGCCGCGCTTGTACAAAGAAGCACGCCCGGGTTCCGACTATGCGTACTCACTCAACCTGCTCAAGCGCTTCAAAGAATTTGCGCCGCACGTGCCGACCAAGAGCGGCGTGATGGTCGGTCTGGGCGAGACCGATGAAGAGATCTTGCAGGTGATGCGCGACATGCGCGAGCACGGCATCGACATGCTGACCATCGGCCAATACCTTGCGCCCAGCGGCCACCACCTGCCGGTGCGGCGCTACGTGCACCCTGACACCTTCAAGATGTTCGAGGCCGAGGCGGTGAAGATGGGGTTCACCCACGCGGCGGTGGGGGCGATGGTGCGGTCGAGTTATCACGCTGACAAACAGGCGGCCAGCGCGGGTGTGAGTTGAGTTGTTTGTCATTCCCGCCTGCGCGGAAATGACGCGGGAGCGGCTCAGGCCGTGGAGCCGTAACCCCCGCCCCCCGGCGTAGAGATCACGAACACATCACCCACGGTCATTTCCGTCGAGCCAATGTGCGGCAACGCATCCACCCGCCCATCGACGCGCTCGACCCAGTTGCGGCCCACCTCGCCCGCTTGACCACCCGCCAAGCCGAAAGCGCCGTGCTCGCGGCCGTTGCTGAGGATGGAGGCGGTCATGGGCTCCAGGAAGCGCACACGGCGCAGGCCGCCGTTGCCACCCTGCCAACGCCCGGCGCCGCCTGAGCCGGCGCGGATCTCATAGCTGTCGAGCCGCACCGGGAAGCGGAACTCCAGCACCTCCGGGTCGGTCAGGCGCGAGTTGGTCATGTGGGTCTGCACGACGCTCGTGCCTTCAAACCCATCCCCAGCCCCCGAGCCACCCGAGATCGTCTCGTAGTACTGGTAGGTGTTGTTGCCGAAGGTGAAGTTGTTCATCGTGCACTGGCTGGCCGCCATCACACCGAGCGCGCCGTAGAGCGCGTTGGTCACGCAGGTCGAGGTTTCCACGTTGCCCGCCACCACCGCGGCCGGCGGGCGCGGGTTGAGCATGCAGCCCTCGGGCACGATCACACGAATGGGTTTGAGGCAACCGGCGTTGAGCGGGATGTCGTCGTCGACCAGGGTGCGAAACACATACAACACCGCGGCCATGGTGATCGACTTGGGCGCGTTGAAGTTGTTGTCGAGCTGCGCGCTGGTGCCGCTGAAGTCGACGGTGGCGCTGCGCGAGGCGGCATCCACGCTCACCTTGACGCGGATCACCGCGTCGTTGTCCAGCGGCAGCTCGAAGGCGCCATCGTGCAGCGCCGTGATGATGCGGCGCACCGACTCTTCGGCGTTGTTCTGCACGTGGCCCATGTAGGCCGCGACCGTTTGGCGGCCGTACTGCGCCACCATGGCTTTCAGCTCTTGCACACCCTTTTCATTGGCGGCGACTTGCGCACGCAGGTCGGCCAGATTTTGCTGCGGGTTGCGCGAGGGGTGTTCGCCCGAGCCCAGCAGCGCCAGCAACTCGGCCTCGCGCAGGTGGCCTTCTTCGACCAGCTTGAAGTTGTCGATCAGCACCCCTTCTTCTTCGATGCGCTTGGAAAACGGTGGCATCGAGCCCGGGGTGGTGCCGCCGATGTCGGCATGGTGGCCGCGTGAGGCCACGTAGAACGAGGGGGTGCGGACTTGGCTGCCATCACTGCCATCGAGGTAGACGGGTGTCACCACCGTGATGTCGGGCAGGTGGGTGCCGCCGTTGTACGGGTTGTTGAGCACGTACACGTCGCCCGGGCGCATCAACGGGTTGTTGTCGATCACGGTGTGGATCGATTCGCTCATCGAGCCCAGGTGCACCGGCATGTGCGGTGCGTTGGCGATCAGGTTGCCGCCGGCGTCGAACAGCGCGCACGAAAAGTCGAGCCGCTCCTTGATGTTGACCGAGTAGGCGGTGTTTTGCAGCCGCAGGCCCATCTGCTCGGCGATGTTCATGAAGAGGTTGTTGAACACCTCCAGCATCACCGGGTCAACGCTGGTGCCCACCGCGCTGGCGGTGACACGCGGCGTGATGCGCCGCAGCTCGACGCAGTCGAGTGCGGTGAGCCGCGCCTGCCAGCCGGGCTCGACCACGGTGGTGGCGTTTTTTTCGGCCAGGATGGCCGGGCCGTCGATCACCGCGCCGGCTTGCAGTGACTCGCGCACATACAGGCCGGCGGGCCGCCAGCCGGCAGGTTGTTCGTCGGCCTGGCAATACATCTGCGCCGGCGCGCTGGGGGTGGCGCGGTGTTCGGGGGCGTCGGCGCGTGAGGCCGGGGCCGCGGGGCGCTCACCTTCGCCGATGGCTTCGATCGACACGGCCTCGATGACCAACGCCCGGTCGGGCATCAGGAACGCAAAACGCTGCTGGTAGGCACGCTCGAACTCTTCGCGCACGTTGGTGATGATCTGCGCAGGCGGCTGCTCGGTGTGCAACGCGCAGCCGAGCGCCGTGTCGGTGCCCTGGTAGCGCAGTTGAATCTGCGCCACGGTGCGAATCTGGCCGGTGGCCAGGCCTTGTTGCAGCAACTCACTGCGTGCTTGTTCGGCCAGCTCGGCCGCGTGGTGTAAGGCGGTTTGCACACCGTCTTCGGTCAGGGCGTGTTCGACCGAACGTTCGCGCATCGCGATCTGGTCGGCCAGGCCCATGCCGTAGGCCGAGAGCACGCCGGCCAAGGGGTGGGCGAAAACACGGGTCATGCCGAGCGCATCGGCCACGCCACAAGCATGCTGACCACCGGCGCCGCCAAAACACTGCAGCGTGTAGCGGGTCACGTCATACCCACGCGCCACCGAAATGCGCTTGATGGCATTCGCCATGTTGGCCACTGCAATCTGCAGCGCACCGCTGGCCACCTCTTCGGCGCTGATGGGGCGGCCGCTCTCCGCGCTCATCTGTTGCGCCATCAGGGTGAAACGCTGCACCACCACCTCGCGGTCGAGCGACTCGTTGGCCTGCGGGCCGAACACCTTGGGAAAGTGCGCGGGTTGGATCTTGCCCAGCATCACGTTGGCATCGGTGGTGGCCAGCGGCCCGCCGCGCCGGTAGCTGGCGGGGCCGGGGTTGGCACCGGCCGATTCAGGCCCCACACGCAGGCGCGAGCCGTCGAAGCTGATGATGGAGCCGCCGCCGGCCGCGACCGTGTGAATGCTCATCATCGGCGCGCGCATGCGCACACCGGCCACCTGGGTTTCAAACGCGCGCTCGAACTCGCCCGCGTAGTGGCTCACGTCGGTGGAGGTGCCGCCCATGTCAAAACCGATCACCTTGCCGTGGCCGCTGTCGAGCGCGGTGCGCACCATGCCGACGATGCCACCGGCCGGGCCCGAGAGAACGGCGTCTTTGCCCTGGAAACGTTGTGCTTCGGTCAGCCCGCCCGAGCTCTGCATGAAGTACAGGCGCACGCCCGGCATCTGCTGCGCCACCTGGTCAACGTAGCGCCGCAAGATGGGCGACAGGTAGGCGTCGACCACGGTGGTGTCACCGCGCGGGATCAGCTTCATCAGCGGGCTCACCTTGTGCGACACCGAAATTTGCGTGAAGCCGATTTCGCGTGCCAACACTTCGGCGGCCAGCTCGTGCGCGGTGTAGCGGTAGCCGTGCATGAAGACGATGGCGCAGGTGCGCAGCCCGCTGTCATATGCGGCTTGCAACTGCGGGCGCAGTGTGGCGAGGTCAAGCGAGCGCACCAGCTCACCGTTGGCGCCGACACGCTCGTTCGCTTCGATCACACGCTCATACAGCAGCTCGGGCAGCACGATGTGGCGCTCGAACAGGCGCGGGCGGGCTTGGTTGGCGATGCGCAGCGCGTCGCGAAAGCCTTGGGTGATGACGAGCAGCGTGCGGTCGCCCTTGCGCTCAAGCAGCGCGTTGGTGGCCACCGTGGTGCCCATCTTCACGCACTCCACACGCTCGGGTGTCACCAGCTCGCCGGGCACGAGGCCCAGCAGGCGGCGAATGCCTTCGACGGCCGCGTCGCGGTACTGCTCGGGGTTCTCGGACAGCATCTTCAGTGTGTGCAGCGTGCCCTCGGGCGCGCGGCCCACCACGTCGGTGAAGGTGCCTCCGCGGTCGATCCAGAACTGCCAGCGTGGGCCGTGGGGGGTGGTCGTCATGGTTCAAGTCTTTCTACAGGCGCTACATCAAGCTGGGCAGCCAGAGCACGATGGGGGGGAACAGATAGATCAACAGCACCGCAAGAATGAGCAGCCCAAAAAACGGCAGCGCGGTTTTGGCGAGGTACGGCACCTCACGCTGTGTGAGCCCCTGCAGCACGAAGAGGTTGAAACCCACGGGCGGCGTGATCTGCGCCATCTCGACCACCAGCACAACGAAGATGCCGAACCAGATCAGGTCGAGGCCGGCCGCCTGCACCGTGGGCAGCAAAACCGCCATGGTCAGCACCACCATCGAGATGCCGTCGAGAAAGCAACCGAGCACGATGTAGAAGCCCATCAACAGCATCAGCAGCATGAAGGGCGACAGGTGCAGGCCGCTGATGAAGCTGGCCACTTCGCGCGGGAGGCCGATGAAGCCCATGGCCAGCGTGAGAAAGGCAGCGCCCGCGAGGATCAGGCCGATCATGCAGTACACGCGGCAGGCTGCCAGCAGGCCCTCTTTGAAGGTTTTCCAGCTGAGTGTTCGTTCGATGGCGCTCAGGATCAGCGAGCCCGCCACGCCGAGCGCTGCTGACTCGGTCGCCGTGGCCAGGCCGGTGTAAATGGCACCGATCACCAGCACGATCAACGACACCACCGGGATCAGGTGCCGCCCGGCGGCGAGCTTTTGGCCGAGGCTCATGCCGGCGTCGGCGGCCGGCACTTTTTCGGGGTTGCGCAGCGCCCAGAAGACCAGGTAACCGGAGAAGAGGGCCATCAACATCAGCCCCGGCACGACACCGGCGACGAAGAGTTTGGCAATCGACACATCGGTGGCCACCGCGTAGACGATCATGATGATCGACGGCGGGATCATCAGCCCGAAGGTGCCCGCGCCGGCCAGCGAGCCGATGGAGATGTCGTCGGGGTAGCCCCGCTTTTTCAACTCGGGCAGCGTGATCTTGCCGATGGTGGCGCAGGTGGCGGCACTCGACCCTGAGACGGCCGCGAAGATGCCGCAGCCAATCACGTTGGTGTGCAGCAGGCGGCCTGGAATTTTGTTGAGCCAGGGTGCGAGGCCCTTGAACAAGTCAGACGTGAGGCGCGAGCGGAACAAGATCTCACCCATCCACAAGAAGAGTGGCAAGGCGGTGAGCGTCCAGCTGGAGGTGGAGCCCCAGATGGTGAACACCATCGCGTCGCCCACCGGGCGCGAGGTGAACACCTGCATGGCGAACATGGCCACGCCCAGCAGCGTGAGGCCGATCCAGAAGCCCGACGCCAAGATGGCGATGAGCAGCACGATCAGCAAGGCGACGGTGATGATGTCCATGGTGGCCTATTCGATGTGCGCGGCTTCGGTGCCCGCGTCGTCGTAGAACGCTTTACCCAACATGCGTGACACCGCAGCGTCGATGAAGGCCACCGCCAGGCCCACGCACCCGAGTGCCATGGCGAGCTGCGGCACCCACAGCGGCGAAGCGTCGGAGCCTTGCGAGATGTCATTCGTGGTGTGCGAGAGCCACACCAACCGGCAGGCGTACCAGGCGAGCGCCGAGGTGAGCGCCACACCGGCCAGCAGGCACCACGCTTCCAGCACCCCCTGCCAGCGGGGCGAAAAGCGCTGCAGCAACAAGGTCACGCGGATGTGTTCGCCACGCTTGAGCGTGCCGGGCAGGGCGAGAAACAGCGCGGCGGCGATTGCATAGCCCGCGTAAGAGTCGAGCCCGCGCAGGCCAAACGCAAACTGGCGGTCGGCAATGCCCAGGATCACGACCACGAAGGCCGACACCATGGCCAGCGCCGCCAGCGCCATCAAACCGTCGTAGAAGTGATCCAGGGTTTTGCGCACGGTCACATCACTTGCGGTAGGCGTCGACGATGGCCTTGCCTTCGTCACCGGCCTTGGCCAACCACTCGGTGGTCATGCGGTCGCCCAGCGCCTTGAGCTCGGCCTTCAGCTTGGCGTTGCTGCGGTCGACCGTCATGCCACGCGCGGTGAGCTCCTTCAGGTACTCGTCGTCTTTTTGTTCGCTGGTCTTCCAGCCGCGAGCACTGGCGTCGGCCGCGGCTTTCACGACGATGGCCTGGGTGGCCTTGTCGAGCGCTTCGAACGCCTTGGTGTTGACCACCAGCGCGTTGCGCGGCAACCAGGCGCTCACGTCATAGAAGTACTTGACCTGCTCGTACAGCTTGCTGTCGACGCCGCTGGCGCTGGAGGTGAGGAAGTTGTCGACCCCGCCAGTGGCGAGCGCCTGCGGCAGCTCGGCCAGCTGGATGGTCACCGGCTGCGCGCCCGCCAGCTCGGCAATGCGCGTGGTGGCCGGGTTGTAGGCGCGCATCTTGGTGCCCTTCAGGTCGGCCAGCGTGGCGACGGGCTTCTTCGAATACAGCGACTGGCCGGGCCAGGGCACGGCGTAGAGCAGCTTCATGCCTTGTGAGGCGAGCAGCTTTTCAAGGTAAGGGTTGGAGATGTCGTTGAGCTTCTTCGACTCGGCGTAGGTGGTGGCCAAGAAGGGCACGGCGTCGATGCCGAACAGCACGTTTTCATTCGCCGCGCCGGAGAGGATGAACTCGCCGATCTGCGTTTGCCCGGTTTGCACAGCACGCTTGATCTCGTTGGCCTTGAACAGCGAGGCGTTCGGGTGCACGGTGATCTTGAGCTTGCCGGCGGTGGCCTTGTCGACCTCGTCGGCGAAGGTTTGCAGGTTTTGCACGTGGAAGGTGTTGCCACCGTAGCCGGAAGGCAAGTCCCACTTGGTCTGGGCATGGGCGCTGCCCATGCAGGCGGCAGCGGTGATCGCAAGGGCTAGAAATTTCATTCGATCTCTCCTGGGTGGGGTGGTGGGGGCTGTGGGAAGTGAACTCAAAAACTCGCCAGCTTGCGGTTGAGCAAGTCGGTGATCAGCATGGCGCCAGGCGCATGGGTGATGGCCAGCGGCGGCTTGGCTTGTGCCAGCGCGGCTTGCGGCGTGACCCCGCAGGCCCAGAACACCGGCAGCTCGTCGGCCATCACCTCGACCGCGTCGCCGTAGTCGGGGCGTGACAAGTCCTTGATGCCGATCAGCGCCGGGTGGCCCAGGTGCACCGGCGCGCCGTGCACGGCCGGCAGGCGCGAGGTGATCTGGATGGCGCGGATGGCCGCTTCGGCACGCAAAGGCCGCATCGACACCACCATCGGCCCGTGGAACGGCCCGGCCGACTCGGTGGCGATGTTGGTGCGGTACATCGCCACGTTGCGGCCTTGTTCGATGTGGCGCAGCGTGATGCCGTCGGCGATCAGCGCTTCTTCAAACGAAAACGAACAACCGATCACGAAGGTGACAAAGTTGTCTTGCCACAGGCTTTTGATCTGCGTGGGTTCTTCGACCACCTCGCCATGACGCCACACGCGGTAGCGCGGCAGGTCGGTGCGCATGTCGATGCCCTGGCCGAGTGTGGGCAGCGTCGGGTCGCCGGGCTCCGACACCGCCAGCAAAGGGCAGGGCTTGGGGTTGCGCTGGCAAAAGCGCAAGAAGTCGTGGGCCAGGGCCGACGGCAAGATCACCACGTTGCCTTGCACATTGCCCATCGCCAGGCCCGAGGTGTGGCGACTCAGGGTGCCCGCCCGTGCGGCCTGCCGGGCCGCGTGGCCGTCGGCGGCGGCTTGGAGATCGGCATCTTTCACCTGGCGGGCTCCTTTGGTGGGCAGTTTGGCCTTGGGGTGGGATTGTTCCGATCGAGTGGGTTGTGAACAAACGATATTTTTCTTTCTGCGATCATCGAATTTTTCGATGACCCTCGGGCCACGCATGAACCTGCGTTTTGTCGAAGCGTTTTACTGGGTCGCCTCGCTCAAGAGCGTGTCACGCGCGGCCGAGAAGCTGTGCATCACGCAGTCGGCCATGTCGAGCCGTGTGGCGGCGCTCGAAGAAGAGCTGGGCGTGATGCTGCTCGACCGCAAGGACAAGCAGTTCCGCCTCACCATCGCCGGCGCGCGCTTCATGAGCTATGCCGAGCGCCTGCTCGCCACGCAGCGTGAGCTGATGTTGGAGATGGGCGCGAGCGGGCCCGATGCACCGCCGATGTCGCTGCGCATCGGTGCCATCGAGTCGGTGCTGCACTCCTGGCTCTTGCCGTGGATCGGCGAGCTGCGCATCGAACACCCAGAACTGGAGCTGGAGCTGTCGGTCGAAACCACACCGGTGCTGACCGAGCTGATGCGCCGCGGCACGCTTGACCTGGTGTTTGCTGCCTTGCCGGCTTCGCACGAGAGTGTGAGAACACGCGCTTTGCCGACCATGGAGATGGCGTTCGTGGGCAATGCGCAGATTCACACACGCCGCCGCTACACCCTCGCTCAGTTGGCCGAGTTCGACCTGCTCACCTTCCAGCGTGGCTCGCAGCCTCACGTGGCGCTGATGGACTTGTGTCGCCAGATGGGGGTGTTGCCCAGGCGGGTGCACACCATCTCGTCGATCTCGGCGATGACACAGCTGGTGGTCAATGGCTTTGGCATTGCCACACTGCCGCGCATTGCGGTGCAGCGGCTGCTGCAGTACAGCGAACTCGCCCTGCTGCGATGCGACCAGGCGCTGGAGCCGCTGCCGGTGTTTGCGAGCCACCGCGCCGACCCCCTGTCGGTGACGGCCGAGACGGTGCTCAATTCGGTGTTTGCGTTTCTTGACCGCGAGGCCAAGGGCCGGGCCGGCCGGGCTCAGGCTTCGGCCAACAAGGCCTCGATCAACCGATTGAGCGCCGCGAAGTCAGGCTCGCCGACGTAACGTTTGACGATCTCACCGTGTTTGTTGATCAGCACCGTGGTGGGCGTGAGCTTCACATCGCCGAAGCTGCGTGCCACCGAGCCGGTGTTGTCGATCACCACGGTGAAGGGCAGGCGG
>JBKJJF010000276.1:0-8593 GCA_046598195.1 Rhizobacter sp.
GCCAAAGACGTGGCCGACACGGTCATCACCAACGCGCTGATCATCGACCACTGGGGCATCGTCAAGGCCGACATCGGGCTCAAGGCGGGCCGCATCAGCGCCATCGGCAAAGCGGGCAACCCCGACGTGCAACCCGGTGTCGACATCATCATCGGCCCAGGCACCGAGATCATTGCCGGTGAAGGCAACATCATCACCGCCGGCGGCATTGATAGCCACATCCACTTCATCTGCCCGCAGCAGATCGAAGAGGCGCTGATGAGCGGCGTGACCACCATGCTGGGCGGCGGCACCGGGCCGGCCACCGGCACCTTTGCCACCACCTGCACGCCAGGGCCGTGGCACATCCACCAGATGCTGAAGGCGGCCGAATCGTTCCCGATGAACCTGGGCTTCCAGGGCAAGGGCAACGCCAGCCTGCCCGGCGCGCTCGAAGAGCAAATCGAAGCCGGCGCCTATGGCCTGAAGCTGCACGAAGACTGGGGCACCACGCCTGCGGCCATCGACAACTGCCTGACGGTGGCTGACAAGCACGACGTGCAGGTCACCATCCACACCGACACGCTCAACGAATCGGGCTTCGTTGAAGACACCATCGCGGCCTTCAAGGGCCGCACCATCGCCACCTTCCACACCGAAGGTGCGGGCGGCGGGCACGCGCCCGACATCATCAAGTGTGCGGGGCTCGCCAATGTGCTGCCTTCGTCGACCAACCCGACGATGCCCTACACGGTCAACACCGTCGACGAACACCTTGACATGCTGATGGTGTGCCACCACCTCGATGCGAGCATCGCCGAAGACCTGGCCTTTGCTGAGAGCCGCATTCGCCGCGAAACGATCGCGGCCGAAGACATCTTGCACGACGTGGGCGTGTTTTCGATGATGTCAAGCGACAGCCAGGCCATGGGGCGTGTGGGTGAGGTGATCATTCGCACCTGGCAGGCCGCGCACAAGATGAAAGAGCAGCGCGGCACGTTGCCCGAAGACAACGCGCGGCACGACAACTTTCGTGTCAAACGTTACATCGCCAAGTACACGATCAACCCGGCCATCACCCAAGGCATCTCGCACGAGGTGGGCTCCATCGAAGTGGGTAAGTTGGCCGATCTGGTGGTGTGGAAGCCGGCGTTTTTTGGCGTCAAGCCCTCGCTGATATTGAAAGGCGGCATGATCGCCGCGGCTGCGATGGGCGACCCGAATGCGAGCATCCCCACGCCGCAGCCGGTGCACTACCGCCCGATGTTCGGGGCCTACGGTTCTGCGATGAACAACACCTGCGTCACCTTCGTGTCGCAGGCCGCCATCGACCTCAACGTGCCGCAGTCACTGGGCTTGCAGCGCCGCGCGGTGGCTGTGCGCAACACGCGCAAGATCAGCAAGGCCGACATGGTGCACAACAGCGGCACACCGAAGATCGAGGTCGACCCGCAGACCTACGAAGTGCGCGCCGATGGCGTGCTGCTGACCTGCGAGCCGGCCACCGTGTTGCCGATGGCGCAGAGGTACTTCTTGTTTTAACGCGTTCAGGTGCAAGTGACGACGATGGCGGTGGCGGTGCCACTGCCCACCGTGCCGGAGCCGTTGGCCACTGTGCAGGTGGTGCGCTCCGGCTGGTCGCGCACCGTCACGTTGTAAGCCGTGCCGGCCGCCACCACGCCCGGGAAGGCAAAGGCACCGGCAGTGCTGACGATCAGCGGCGTACCGCCGTTGTTGGCCAGGGTCACGTTGAGGCCTGCGGGCAGCCCCGTCACCGTGCCAGAGATGGAGGCGCTGATCACGCAGGTGACCACCACGTTGGTCACGTTGCTGCCGGTTCCGTCAACGTTGCCGCTGGCGTTTGACGGCGTGCAGGTGGCCCCGGCGGGCTGGGTCAGCACGGTGACGTCGTAGGGCTTGTTTTCATCCACCGTCGTGGCAAACGTGAAGCCGCCGTTGGTGCTGCGGGTGAGGTTGTCTTTGGCGTTGTTTTGCAAGGTCACGCTGGCGCCGGTGGGCAGGCCGCTGAGCGTGCCACCGATGGTGGCCGAGCCGACCCAGCACGCCGACAAGGCCAAGGTCATCAGCAACAAACTCGAAACAACGGTCAGTCCACGGCGCATGGTGTCTCCTCTGGGGGGTCAGGTGTTCACGAAAAAAGCGAGCAGCGCGCAGTATCGCAAACCGGGCTGTCGCCCATAAACTGACCGGCACCACGACAAGAAGGCCCCATGCTCACCGACCTGCTGCCCCCGCTGCCCCTGCTGCTGGCCTTCATCACCGCCAGCTTGATCCTGGCCCTCACACCCGGCCCGGCGGTGGTCTACATCCTTGCGCGCACGCTCTCGCAAGGGCGCGGCTCGGGCTTGGCTTCGGTGGCGGGTGTGGCCCTGGGCAACCTGGGCAATGCCGTCGGCGCGGCCTTGGGGCTGGCCGCGCTGTTTGCGGTGTCGTCGGCCGCCTTCACCGTGGTCAAGTGGACGGGCGCCATCTACCTCATCTGGATGGGCCTGCGCCTGCTGCGCTCGGCCAGCGTGGTGCGTAGCGCTGAGGTCACGGCGGTGGCACCGCTCCAGCGCTCACGCATCTTTCGCGATGGTTTTGTGGTCGCCTTGCTGAACCCGAAAACGGCGCTGTTCTTCGCCGCCTTTTTGCCGCAGTTCATGAGCGCCACCGCGCCGCACTTGCCACAAAGCCTGGCGCTCGGCGCGATCTTCTGCACGGTGGCCGGCTTGACCGACCTCCTCTACGTGCTGGCGGCAACCCTGATCGCGCCGCGCCTGGGCTCGCTCGGTGCGCAAGCCCGCTGGGGCCAGCGCGCGGCAGGAGCGTCGTTCATCGGCCTGGGCCTGCTGACGGCTTTCGCGGGGAAACCAGCGCGCTGAATGGGCCGGCGGCGCCGCTTCAGGCGGCGTTCTTGAAGGCGATCACGTGGTCCATGTCGAGCCGTATGCCAATGGCTTCGTGCAGCGCATGGTTGTGGTGTGAAGGCACCATCGCCAGCACCCGCGCACCGCTCGCCAGCTGCAAGGTGTAGAGGATCTCGGCCCCGCGAAACGCCTTGTGCTGCACGGTGCCACGCAGCGTGCTGGCGTCGTCGTGCAGCACGTCATCGGGGCGCAGCAAGACCTGCACTTGTTCACCCACGGTGCAAGCGCTGCCGGTGTCGGCAAAGCAGATCGGCTCGGTGGCGGCCACGTCGCCCAGTTCGAGCCGCAGCCGCTGGGTGTCGAGCACCGTGGCTTCGACAAACACACCCTGGCCGATGAAGTCGGCCACGAAGCGGCTGTTCGGCCGGTGGTACAGCTCATAAGCGCCAGCGATCTGCTGGATGCGGCCTTGGTGCATCACCGCAATCTCGTCGGCCATGGCAAAGGCTTCGTTCTGGTCGTGCGTGACAAACACCGCCGTGGTGCCGTTGGCCTTGAGGAGGGTGCGCACCTCGGCGGCCAGCTGCTCGCGCAGATCAACATCGAGGTTGGAAAAAGGCTCGTCGAGCAGCAGCAGGCGCGGCTGCGGCGCGAGGGCACGCGCCAGCGCCACCCGCTGCTGCTGGCCACCCGACAGCTCGTGCGGGTAACGCCCGGCCGCGGCGGCCAAGCCCACGGTGTCGAGCAGCTGCATCGCGCGCTCGTCGGCCAGGCGCCGCTCGGGCACGCCGAAGCCGACGTTGCGCAGCACCGTGAGGTGCGGGAACAAAGCGTAGTCTTGAAACACCATGCCGATGCGGCGCTGCTCGGGCGGCACGTGGGCCGACACGCTGCCCACCACCTGATCGTCAATGCGAACCTCACCTTCGCTCGCCCGCTCGAAGCCGGCAATACAGCGCAAGACAGTGGTCTTGCCGCAGCCCGAGGGGCCGAGCAGGCAGCAGACGGTGCCGCTGGCAAGCGTCAGATCAAGACCCGCGAAGGTGGCGCGATCGGCGTAACGGTGACCCAGGTGCCTGAGTTCGAGAACGGGAGCGGATGACATCGGTGCGGCAGGTGTGGGCAGCCCCCCAGGTGGCGCTGCGATCAGGCGCGCACCTTACACTGAACCCGCCCCGCTTCGACATGACGCCTTCCCTGCCCTTCCCCCTGCTGCACCCTCTGCGCCCCATCCGCTGGTTGACCGGCCTCACGCTGCTGATCGCGGCTCTGGTGGCGGTGCCCATTCTGTCGGTGGCGAGCAACCTCTTCAACGCTGGCACCGGCGACACCTGGGCCCACCTCGCCGCCACGCTGCTGCCCGAATACATCGTCACCAGCCTGTGGCTCTGCCTGGGTGTGGGCATCGGCGTGGCGCTGCTCGGCGTGGGCGCGGCCTGGCTGGTCACGCACATGGACTTTTTCGGTCGCCGCACTTTCGAGTGGGCGCTGGTGCTGCCGCTCGCGATGCCCGCCTATGTAATGGCCTACACCTACACCGACCTGCTTCAGTTCACTGGCCCGCTGCAAAGCGCGCTGCGCGAGCTGATGGGCTGGGGCCGCGCCGACTACCACTTGCCCGAAGTGCGCAGCACCGGCGGCGCGGTGCTGATGTTCGTGAGCGTGCTCTACCCCTATGTCTACATGCTGGCGCGCACCGCCTTCCTGGAGCGTGGTGGTGGTGTGATGGAAGCCGGCCGTTCGCTCGGCCTCACACCCTGGCGCAGCTTTGTGCGCGTGTCGCTGCCGATGGCGCGCCCGGCCATCGCCGCAGGGGTGGCGCTGGCCTTGATGGAAACGCTGGCCGACTACGGCACGGTGTCTTACTTCGCAGTGCAAACCTTCACCACCGGCATCTACCGCGCCTGGTTCTCGCTCGGTGACCGCGCCGCGGCGGCGCAGCTGTCGATGTGCCTGCTGGGCTTTGTGCTGCTGGTGCTCGCGCTGGAGCAGGCCTCGCGTGGGCGGGCCCGCTTTCACGGCGGGGGCCTGCGGCGCCAGCCACCACGCAGCGGCCGCCTCGCGGGCTGGCGCGCGGCGCTGGCGTTTGCGGCCTGCTGCGTGCCCTTGCTGGTGGGCTTTGCGCTGCCCTGCGCGGTGTTGCTGCAAATGGCGCTGACCGACGGTGATGCGCAGTTTGGTGCGCGTTTCTTTGAGCTGTCGCGCAACAGCCTGCTGGTGTCAGGGCTGACCGCCGTGCTCGCGGTGGGCCTGGCGGTGCTGGTGGCCTATGCACGTCGGCTCGACCCCGGCCCGCCCTCACGCTTCGCCCACTGGACGGCCGGCATGGGTTACGCCCTGCCCGGCTCGGTGATCGCCGTGGGGGTGCTGATCCCGGTGGCGCGGCTCGACAACCTGCTGGTGCAGTGGCTGCAACAGCAGTTCGGCTGGCAGGGTGGGCTGCTGCTCACCGGCAGCATCGCGGCGCTGGTGTTTGCCTGCCTGGTGCGCTTTCTGGCGTCGGCCTTGCAGACGGTGGATGCGGCGCTGCACCGTGTCACGCCCCACATGGACGATGCGGCTCGCAGCCTGGGCCTCACACCGGCGCGCACCTTGCAGCGGGTGCATGTGCCGCTGCTGCGGCGCGGTTTGTTGACAGCGGGTTTGCTGGTGTTCATCGACGTCATGAAGGAGCTGCCGGCCACACTGGTGATGCGGCCGTTCAACTTCGACACCCTGGCAACGCAGGCTTACCGTCTTGCGTCTGACGAACGCCTGGCCGAGGCCTCCACAGCGTCATTGGCGATCGTGGCGGTGGGCTTGTTGCCGATGATCGTGTTGTGCCGGCAAATTGCCAAGGACCGCCCCTGACCTCTCTCTTTACCGCCTGCGCGGAAGTGACAAAACTCAGCGCCAGCCGGCCCGGTCAAAAATCTTCTGCGCCGCCGCCGTGTTCGGCGCCCACTTCTCCACCGGCAACTCGTCGGCCTTGAACGGCCCCAGCTTCTCCAGCGCCGGGTTCTTGACGGCCACCGTTTTCACCACCGGCCACTCGTTGTTGCCATCGGCAAAATAAACCTGGGCCGCATCGCTCGCCAGGTACTCCAGAAACTTCACCGCGTTGGCCTTGTTCGGCGCCGTCTTCACGACACCCGCCCCCGACACATTGACATGGGTGCCCCAGCTCTTCTGGTTGGGCCACACCACCGTCAGCGCCGCCATGTCTTTCACGTCGTCGGGTTTGGTCGAGCGCATCAGGCGTGCCACGTAATAGCTGTTGGCCAGCGCCACACCACACTCGCCGGCGGCCACGGCACGCATCTGGTCGGTGTCGCCCCCCTTGGGCGCACGCGCAAAATTGGCCACCAGCCCACGCGCCCAAGCTTCGGTTTTGGCTTCGCCTTCATGCGTCAGCAGCGCTGCACCCAGCGACAGGTTGTACGGGTGCGAACCCGAACGCACACACAGCTGGCCCTTCAAGCGCGGGTTGGCCAAGTCTTCATACGACTGCACCCACTCCGCCTGGATGGCCCGGGCGTTGTAGACGATCACCCGCGCGCGGGTGGAAAACGCCAGCCAGTTCGGCGTGCGCAAATGTGCCGGCACACGCGCTTCGAGCGCCTTCGACTGCACCGGCTGGAAGATGCCCGCCTTGTCGGCGATCTCCAGGCGTGACGCGTCAACAGTGATGAACACATCGGCCGGGCTGCTCGCACCTTCGTTCTTGATGCGCTCCAGCAGCTCGTCTTCCTTGCCCTCGATGCGGTTGATCTTGATGCCGGTCTCTTGGGTGAAGTTGGCGTACAGCGCTTCGTCGGTCTGGTAATGGCGCGCGGTGTACAGGTTGAGCACCTGGGCCTGGGCACCGGCCGCGGCGCCAAGCAGCAGCACGGCGCTGGCCAGTTTGTGAGCGAGAGTTTTCATGGCAAAAGGACTCCGGTGAACGGTTCAGGAGGATCAAGGAATAGACGAATCGTATCAGCAATGATTCGCATTACGACAAGTGGGCTCATGGGCCCGTTTGGGGTGTGGGCGGCCCGGGAATTGCTGCGACACTGCCGCCATGCTGACCATCAACAAGCTCATTCCGGGGGCGCGGGGCCTCGCGCCGGCCCTGCTGAAACGCGCCTCCACGATCGTGCTCGACTGGGACACGCGGCAGAAAAGCCGCTTCGACACCGAAGACTCGCAAGGCCGCACACTCGGCATCTTTTTGCCACGCGGCACCGCAGTGCGCGGTGGCGACGTGCTGGTGGCCGAAGACGGCTCGCTGGTGAAAGTGATCGCCACGCCGCAGCCGGTGCTGGTGGTGCGCACCTGCCCCGAGCATGGCTCGCCGCTCGACCTGCTGCGCGCCGCCTACCACCTGGGCAACCGCCACGTGCAGCTTGAAGTGCAGCCCGAGCAGCTGCAGCTGGAGCCCGACCACGTGCTGGCCGACATGCTGCGCCAGATGCACTTGATCGTCACCGAAGAGCTGGCGCCGTTTGAGCCCGAAGGTGGGGCCTACTCGGCGGGTGGGCAAGCTCACGCTCACCACGATCATGGGCATGAGCACCCACCCGCAGCGCCCGGCCCTGTGCACGTGCACGGCCCCGATTGCAAGCACGACCACTGACACCCCACTCCGTTCAACCGGAGCCTGTCGACCGGGCCCAACCCACCATGCCACGCGTTCGCCCTCGCTCTGAAGCCCTCACGGCCAGCTCGCTGTTGCAGCTGATGTGGCTCGCCTCCCCCGCTTTGCCGGTGGGCGGGTTCAGCTACTCCGAAGGGCTAGAAGCCGCCGTCGAGGCCGGCCTCGTCACCACCGAAGCACACACCGCCGCCTGGCTGCTGGACCAGCTGCACCTGGGCCTCTCACGGGCCGAACTGGCAGTCGCGAGCAAAGCCTTCAAAGCCTGGCGGCGTGATGACTTGGCCAGCATCACTGAGCTGAACGCCTGGGTCACCAGCACCCGTGAAGCCAGCGAGATGCGGCTGCAAACTGAGCAGATGGGCCGCTCGCTGGTGGAGTGGCTGAAAAACCGCGGCCTGCCTGACGACAAAACGACCGATGCACGCGTCGCCCAGCTGGGCGCCTTGAAGCCTGCGCCGACCTGGCCGGTGGCTTTCGCGCTGGCTGCTGCCCAAACCGGCGCGCCATGGCGCGACAGCATGCTCAGCCTCGCCTTCAGCTGGGCCGAAAACATGATGCAAGCCGCCCTCAAGGTCGTGCCCCTGGGCCAAAGTGCGGGGCAGCGTGTGCTGTCACAACTGAGCGCCGCCATCCCCGATGCCGTTGACCACGCCATGCAACTCATGGACAGTGAACGCCAGGCGTTCACCCCCATGCTCGCCATACTTTCGGCGCAGCACGAAACCCAATACTCCAGGCTCTTCAGATCATGACCACTGCCCTGCACACCATCCCCGGCCGCACCAAGAAACTGCCCCCCCTGCGCGTGGGCGTCGGCGGCCCCGTCGGCTCGGGCAAGACCACCTTGGTCGAGATGCTCTGCAAACACATGCGCGATCACTACGACCTGGTGGTCGTCACCAACGACATCTACACCAAAGAAGACCAGCGCCTGCTGACCGTGGCCGGCGCACTTGAGGCCGAACGCATCATGGGTGTGGAAACCGGCGGTTGCCCGCACACCGCCATTCGCGAAGACGCATCGATCAACCTCGAAGCGGTCGATCGCATGCTGGAAAAATTTCCCAACGCCGACATCGTGTTCATCGAGTCGGGCGGCGACAACCTGGCCGCCACCTTCAGCCCC
>JBKJJF010000148.1:0-18067 GCA_046598195.1 Rhizobacter sp.
CCGGCTTCTTCGATGCGGCCTTGCTGCATCACCACCACACGGTCGGCGATGTATTCGACGACGCCGATGTTGTGGGTGATGAAAAGATACGACACACCCATTTCGCGTTGAAGCTCGCGCAGCAGGTTGAGGATCTGCGCTTGCACCGATACATCGAGCGCCGAAGTGGGCTCGTCGCAGACGATGAGGCTGGGCCTGAGTGCGAGTGCGCGGGCGATGGCAATGCGCTGTCGTTGGCCGCCTGAAAACTCGTGCGGGTAGCGTTGCAAGGCGTCGCGGCGCAGGCCGACACGGTCGACCAGTGTTTCAAGCTCGCTGCGCCGCTGCGCTGCGCTCATGTCGGGGCGCAATGCGAGCAGGCCTTCTTCGAGCAGATCAAAAACCCGCATGCGTGGGTTCAATGAACCGAAGGGGTCTTGGAAGATGATCTGGATCGCGCTTCGTGCGCTGCGCAGCGCTTCACCTTGAAGGCTGAACAAATCCTGCGCCTGAAAAAGCGCCTTGCCTTCAATGACAGCCTGGCCGCGCAGCAGTTGCACGATGGCCTTGCCGGTGGTCGTTTTGCCGCAACCCGACTCGCCCACGAGGGCCAGGGTTTCGCCGGCCCCGATGCTGAACGACACGTCGTCTACCGCGTTGAAGTAGCCGTGCGGCCGTTGCAACAAACCCTTGCGAATCGGGAAGCGCACCGACAAGTGCTGCACATCGAGCAGTGACTGCCCGGCATCCGCCCTCACCGTCTTGGCCTGAGGCTCGGCCGCCACAGACTCGATGCGTGGCGGTTGTGCGCCATTGCGGTACAAGAGGCAACGCACCACATGCTGGTCGCCCGTGTGAATCAGCTCGGGTTGCGTGGTGTGGCACTCAGGCATCACCCGGTCACAGCGCGGCGCAAAGCGGCAGCCAGCGAACTCTTGCGACAAGGCCGGCACCGTGCCCGCAATCGCAGCCAGCGTGCCGCCGCGTTTGCGTGCATCGGGCAAAGCGTTGAGCAACAACCTCGCGTAAGGGTGTTGCGGCGAGCGGAAGAACTCCTTCGCGGTGGCCACTTCGATGATCTGCCCGGCATACATCAGCGCCACCCGATCAGCCATGCCCGAGACCACCGCGAGATCGTGCGTGATCAGCAGCAGGCCCATGCCCTGCTCTTTTTGCAGGTGCTTGAGCAGGTCGAGGATTTGCGCCTGGATGGTCACGTCAAGCGCAGTCGTCGGTTCGTCGGCAATCAGGAAGTCGGGCTCAGCCGCCAGCGTCATGGCGATCATCACGCGTTGCTTTTGCCCACCGCTCAGGCGAAACGGATAGTCGTCGATGCGGCGCTCGGGCTCGGGGATGCCGACCTTGCCCATCCACTCAATCGCCTTGGCGCGCGCCGCATCACCGCGCAAGGCGGTGTGGGCTTCAATCGCCTCGAC
Organism: Rhizobacter sp.; assembly: GCA_046598195.1. Classification (GTDB taxonomy): domain Bacteria; phylum Pseudomonadota; class Gammaproteobacteria; order Burkholderiales; family Burkholderiaceae_C; genus Rhizobacter. The sequence goes on from JBKJJF010000148.1 coordinate 1,416, forward strand.
GATCTGCTCGCCCACTCGCATGACGGGGTTCAGGCTGGTCGCCGGCTCCTGAAAGATCATGCCGATCTTGCCGCCACGCACCGCGCGCATCTGGGACTCGGGCAAGGCGAGCACATCTTCGCCTTCGAGGGCCACGTTGCCGTGGGTGATCTCGCCGCTGTCGGGCAACAAGCGCATCAGGGCCAGCGCCGTCATGCTCTTGCCACAACCCGATTCGCCGACCAGTGCAAAAGTTTCGCCGCGTTTGATGGAAAGCGACAGGCCATCGATGGCCTTGACCAGGCCAGATTCAGCGTCGAGCGCTACCTTGAGATCGTCAATCTTCAGCATGTGGGGGGCCTCAGGCGATGCTGCGCTTCAGGCGCGGGCGGAAGCTGCGCGCACGTGGGTCGAAGGCGTCGCGCACACCGTCGGCAAAAAGGTTGGCCGACAACACCAGCGCGACCATGAAGCCGAAGGCCGCAGCAAAACTCCACCACACCACCGGGTCGCGGCTCATTTCGCTGCGCGCCAGGTTGATCATGCCGCCGAAGCTGTTCATCGACGGGTCGACACCCACACCCACGTAGGTGAGCACGGCCTCGTACAAGATCAGGTCGGAGAAGCTGAGCACGGTGGTGATCAGCACCAGGTGCATCACATTGGGCGCGATGTGCCGCGACATGATGCGTGAGTGGCTGACTCCGAAGGCGGTGGCAGCCTGCACGAAGTCGAGCTCGCGCAGCTTGAGCGTTTCGCCACGCACCAGGCGGCACAGTGTGGCCCAGCCAGTGAGGCCAAGAATCACGCAGAGCAAAAAGATCTTCAGATCAGAACGCTCGACGCCGGTTTCGAACATGTCGGGGTTCTTGTCGAGGAACACCTGCACCATCAAAACGCAAGCGGCGATGAGCAGCACGTTGGGCACCGAGCTGAGCGTGGTGTAGACGTACTGGATCACCTCATCGACCCAGCCACGAAAGTAGCCTGCCAACACACCCAGCACGACGGCAAACGGCAGTGTGGCCACCGTGGCGAGTGTGCCAATCACGAACGCGGTGCGCACGCTCTTGAGCGCCTGGTAGAGCACATCGTTGCCGGTGCGGTCGGTGCCGAACACGTGGTAGTTCCCCATCAGCGCGACGAGGGTGCCACCGATGGCACACATCACCAGCAGCGTGCCGCCCGCGGCGCGAAGTGGCAGGTCGGTGCGGTCATTCGCGATCGCCTTCAGGGCGCCGAGCGTGCCACCATGGCTGCGGCGCAACAAGAACGCAGGAATGAAGGCAAGAATGAACGCCAGCAGCACGCCGAGCGCCGCGCCCACGAAGCCACGCCCGAGCACATCACCAGACCACTGCGCCTGCGGGTTGCTGAGATGGGCACCCCCGTGTTGCAAACGCGGGTAGTCGCGCGCCGGCTTGCCATCAAGCTCCAGCGGTTCTTTGGTGAGGCCAAGGTAGGCCAAGGGCTCGGAGTAACCAGCTTCGCGCATCTCGATCTGGCGCGACATCCACGCATCGAGCAGCGATTCGGTGTTGGTCGCGTAGTAGGTGGGCGTCGCTGCGGTGGCACCGGGGGCTGGTGCAAGCGCACGCCGGAAGTGCACGCTGTCAGCCAAGGTGATCAGCGCAAACACCGCGAGCACGATGCCCGCCGACAGCGCGGCCGGGTCGCGCAACACCTTCCACCAGTTGGCGCGCAGGTTGTCGTTGACGCGCACACGCCAGCAGTACCACGCGAGCGCCAGCAGCATGGTGAACAACACCACGTCGGTCCAGAGGAAAACAAACTTGGGCATCAGCATTTCACAAGCCTCAGGCCAGGCGCACACGGGGGTCAGCCCAGGTGTAGGTCAGGTCGATCACGATGTAGCTGGCGATGTAGAGCAGCGCACCAACAAACACCATCGAGCGCACGATGGCGAAGTCTTGCCCGCTGATCGCCTCGATCACAAAAGCGCCCAGGCCCGGGATGCCGAAGAAGCTCTCGAACACCAGGCTGCCAAGAAAAACGTAAGGCAGGTAGGAGCCGGCGCTGGTGATGATCGGTATCAGCGCGTTTTTGAGCACGTGGCGAAACAGCACCACGGCCTCAGACAAACCTTTGGCCCGCGCCGTGCGCACGTAGTCTTTGCCGATCTCTTCCAGGAACATGGCGCGGTACAGGCGCGCCTCGGAGCCCAGGCGCGACAGCAGCGACAACATGATGGGCAAGATGAGGAACTTCACCGCGTCCAGCCCGCCTGCATACCCGTTGATGGGCACCAGCCTCAGCACGCGCGAGAAGAGGTACTGGCCGACGATGATGTAGAAAAGGCTGGAGATCGACAGCATCAACACACACAGCACCACGCCCCAGAAATCGATTCTGGAGTGGCGGAAGAACACCAACAACAAGGCCAGCGCCGTGCTCACGAACACCTGCAAGATGAACAGCGGCAGCGCGAGCTGCAGACTGACCCACATGCGGGTCTTGATCTCGTGGCCGATGTCGACGGCAGCGCGCGCATCGGAACGACCGAAGTCCAGCACAAAGAGCGACACCGAGCGCTCCCACACGATGGTTTTGGTGAGCTTGTCGGCGCCCTGCTCTTTGTCGTTCCAGTAGAGCGGCACGTTATAGCCGCGCTCGGCTTTCCACTTCTCGATCTGCTCTTGGGTGATGCGCTTGCCACCGATGTTGAGCCGCGCCATGTCGTCAGGCGTGTTGACAGTGAAAAAGAGGAAGAAGGTGAAGAGGTTGACGCCGATCAGGATCAGCACGCCGTAGCCAAGACGGCGAATCAGGTAATTCAGCATGCTCAGGCGCTCTCGGCAGAGGGGGCGGCGGTGCCTTGGCCGGGCCGCGCAGTGAGCCGCTGCCGCACGCCGTAGCCACGCCAAGCCAGTGCGACCAGCAAAAACAACACGGCAGCAATGGCCAGCAGCGGCCACCACACCGGGTGGTTCCATTCAGCCTGCTTGGCCACGCGGAGTGCCGGCTCGACGCGGTAGTACTTGGCCAAGTCGCGGATCATGATGCTGGGCTTGCCGTTGTGCGTCCAGGGCTGGAAGGCCAGCGCCACATACGGCCAGTAGCCCCAGGACCAGGGTGCGTCATCGCGCACGACGGCCACCATCTGGTCGATCAGCTTCTGTTTCTCGGGGCCATCTTCCAGCGTCTGCATCAACCGGTAGAGCCGGTCGTATTCGGGGTTGCTGTAGTTCGCGGAGTTCTCACCCTGGTGGGGGTACTTGGCGTTGGGCCCGTAGAGCAGGAACAAGAAGTTTTCGGCGTCGGGGTAGTCGCCCAGCCAACCCCACCAGAAGATCTGCTGCTTGCCTTTGAGCATCTTGTCTTGGAACTGGTTGTAGTCGGTGGCGCGTATCTCCAGTTGCACGTCGATCTTGGCGAACTGTTTCACCATCCAATCGAGCTCTGACTTGAGCTCGGGCGTGGGCGCACGCTGGTAGTCGTAGTTCAGCACCAGCGGCTTGCCGGTTTTGGCTTCGCGGCCGTTCGGGTAGCCGGCTTCGGCCAGCAGCTGCTTGGCTTCGTCGATCGAGCGGCGCACCACCTGGCCGTTGACGAGCTTGTGCGTGATCTTGTTGTAGCCCTCGGGTGTGCCTTCACGCGAGCCGAAGATGCCGGGCGGCACGGGCCCGTGCGCCGCCACACCGCCCTTGGCGCGGAAGATGCGGCCGTAGCCTTCTTCCCAGTCAATCGCGATCGACAGCGCGTGGCGCAGCTTGCGGTTTTTCAGTTGCTGCTCGGGTGTGTCACCCTTGCCTACCACCGGGTCAAGCCAATTGAAGCCGAGGTACCAGTTGTTGATGTCGGTGGTTTGCGGGAAAGCGAACCCGCGCTCTTCGTACTGGCGTTTGACACGGTCGGAATCGTCCATGTCGACGCGGAACTCTACGCCCCACTCGGGCCGCTCGATCTCGGGCACGTCGAGGTAACCCTGCTTGAACATCTCCTTGCGTGGCACCTTCTCCTTGACGATGGTCGAAACCACGGTGTCGACAAAGGGCATGGTCTTGCCGCAGTCGTTCAGCAAGCCGGCGGCTTTGTCGCCCGGCTCACCCTCGCAGGGATAGGGCTCGCCGCGGAAGTGCGGGTTGCGCTTCATCACGTGCCGCCTGTCCTGCACGAACTCAGTCATCATGAAAGGCCCGGTGCCTACAGGCCAGCGCACCAGCGACAGGCCGTTGGCGTTCATGCCCGGCTGTGCGTAGAAGGCATCGGCCTCCCAAGGCACGGGCGATGCAAACGTCATCGCCAACCAATACTTCCACTGCGGATACTTGCCCTTGATGCGCATGCGCAGGGTGTGCGAATCGAGCGCCTGAACGCCCGCCAGCGGCCAGCGGCGGAAATCGAGAAACGGCTTGTCGGGGCTGGATTCGCTCTGGCCGGCGAGCAGCTTGGTGTCTTCGGCCTTGACCATCGCCGCGTAGTCTTTGAGACCGATCAGATACTCGGAAAAGATCACAAAAATCGGCGTCTCGATGCGTGTGGTGGCATGGCGCTTGAAGGCATAAACGTAGTCGTCGGCCACCAGCTCGCGCGTGCCTTGCTTGTCAAAGCTCCAGGGCGAGCGCTTCTCACCTACTTGCGCGCTCGTGAGCTGGTGGTAGAGGTATTCGCCCTTGTCGTTCTTGGCGAATGCCGGGTGCGGGGCGTACTGAATGCCTTTTTTGAGGCGAATGTCGTAGACGCTCTCGGCAATCTGCTCCACCGGCGCGTCATCGGGCAGGCGTTGGCCGGCCTTGTCGAGGTAGTAGGGCTTTGCCACCTCCTGAGCCGCCTTGGGGATCAGCTCGTAAGGCCGCTTGAGGTAGTGGTACGCGTACAGCGGCTCGTAGGCCGAGTAGGTGTAGGGCGTCTCGTTGTTGCTGTAGGAGGCCGTCGGGTCGAGGTAGCGTGGTGAACGCTCGTCGAACGAGTTGAACAAGGTGTTGGTGGCGGCCGCCCCATCGGGCCAAGGGCTGTTGTTGCACCCCGTCAGGGCCAAGGCCGCGGCCAGCAAAGGGGCAACGCACAGCCAAGCTTGCAGTCGACGCGATGAAGCGCCCATGAAATCTCTCCGGCTCATGCCTTCGCACCGTGCGGATAGACCGTGCGACGACAAACAAATAAAAGCGCCTGCGTCAACAACCGGGTTTTGCCCGTTGCTGCACGTGAGCGAGCTGCGGATTCTAGGTGCAGCCCCGCTGCAGGCGCCTCAGGGTAATCAGTGCGTCTTTTTAGGGAGCACTACCAGCCTATGAGCACATCTCGTGCCTGCACGAGCAATGTCGCCTTGGCGCCCACCGGCAGCGTCACCTTGGTGGGCACGTGGCCGTAGGGCAGGCCGGTGAGGATGGGGGTCTTGGTCACCGAGCGCAGGTAGGCGATGGCCGCTTTGAGGCTGTAGCCGCGGTCGAGCGGTGATTTCTTGAAGTCGGTGAAAGCGCCGAGCACGATGGCTTTTTGCGCATCAAGCACGCCCGCCTGGTGCAGCTGCAGCAGGTTGCGCTCGATGCGGTAGGGGTGTTCGTTGACGTCTTCCAGGAACAGGATGCCGCCCTTGACCTTGGGCCAGTGTCGGGTGCCGAGCAAGGTGTTGAGCACACACAGGTTGCCGCCCCACAGCGTGCCCTTGGCTTCGAGACCGTCGAAGCCGGCCTCGGTGCGAAAGCCCACGGCTTCGAGTGCGCCGCTCATCGCTTCGGCAAAACAGTCGGGCGTCACGTCGTCCAGCGTCGCGCGGCCGAAGTCGTCACAGGCCAGCGGGCCGGCCCAGCTGCGCCGCCCAGTGTGTGCGAGCAAACCGAGTTGCAGCGCCGTCATGTCGCTGTAGCCCACCCAATGTGTGCCTTGGTCGACGCTCTTGGCGAGGAGCTTCCAGTCGATGCGGTCGAGCAACCGGGTCAGGCCGTAGCCGCCGCGCGTGGCCAGTGCAATGCCCGGCGCCTGGGTGGCCACACGGTGCAGCGCGGCCAGGCGCGTTTCGTCGTCACCGCCAAAACGCTGGTGGCGCGCCAAGGCGGCTTCGTCGATGTGCACATGAAAACCCATGGCGCCAAGGCGCTTGGCCGCCAGCCGCAACGGCGCAGCCTGGGCCAGCACGCCGGCGGGTGTGAACAGCGTCAGCGTGTTTGCCGACGGCACGTCACAGTGCTCGTGGTGATGGTGGTGTTGGTGTTGGCTCAATTTCCAGAACCTCTCCGGTCGGGATGGCAGGGGTGTCGTCGAAGGCCGCCGATTCGGTGGTGGGGCCACCGCGGCGTTGGCGATAGAGCTCGCGGCGCTGGGCAAAGAAGTCGCTCAGCACCGCGCCGCACTCCTTGCCCAGCACGCCCCCCATCACCTTGGTGTGGTGGTTGAGCTGGGAGTGGGCAAAAAGATCGACGACCGAGCCAGCGGCGCCGCCTTTGCGATCTGCAGCCCCGAACACGACACGTTTGAACCGGGCATGCATCAATGCCATGGCGCACATGGCACAAGGCTCCAGCGTGACGTAGAGCTCGCACTCCGGCAGACGGTAGTTGCCCAGCAAGGTGGCTGCGTGGCGCAGCGCCACGATCTCGGCGTGCGCGGTTGGGTCGTGCTCGGTGACCGGGCGGTTGTAGCCCGTGGCAATGACCTGCCCGGCCCGCACCACCACCGCACCGATGGGCACTTCACCGACCAGCAGGGCGTTCTGCGCCTGATCCAGCGCTACGCGCATGGCCTGTTCATCGGCCGGCGTAATGCCCGGCACGGTGCTGGTGCGCTGAGGGTTGAGCGCCCAGCGGCCCAACACGATGTGCCGCGTCTGCCCGAGCAGGCTGTGGATGAGCACGAACTCGTTCGCCTGCCAACTCACCGGCTCGATCGCGCGCTCTTCGACCAGTTGTTCGTCGTAAAGCAAGGTGACATGCGGCGTGAACTTGGGTTGCACCCAGCTCCCGAGAATCGTCTTCTTCATGGCCGCGCCGAGCGACTGCTGCAAGGCCGTGAGGTCTCTGAGGCCGCGCCCCCCGCGCAAGACAAAAGGCTTCCTGTCGGGCTGCCCCTTGAAGCTCGCGGCTGTCTCAAAGCAGACGTCGAACGAAGCCATTTCTACCCGGGATGCAGCCTCCATCGCCGCGGCAACAATGTCCTGGCGCAGCCCGACATAGTCGCCCAAGTGGTGCAAGGTGATGTGAAACCGGTCTGTTTGCAGCGGTCGGCCCTTGAGTCCCAGCTCGGCCTGCAAACTCTTGGCCAGATCTGCAATCGTTTGCGCCGCGCCGGCCGAAGGCAGCACCGCGAAGAAGAGCCGATCGGTCGGCTGCGGCGCCGAGTCGATGCCAAACAAGGAAGGCTGAGCGGTAGAGCCCGTCACCTTCACTCCCACTCGATTGTTCGCGTGATCAGTAAACCCGCATGAAGGCTCGCTTCGTTCCGTTTTTGCATGGTGTTTTAGCGTCACTTTTATCGTCAAAAAACGAATGGGTTGGGTGTTCGCAGCGGTTACTCTGGCGCGCCCCGCCAATTATCGCTGGAGCGAAGGGGGCAAAGACTGGAATCGTAAGCGGCCCAATGGCCTACCGGTAGCGGCCGCGCTTGGGTTTCGCGATGCGCCGACGGATTGATGTGGGTGCTCAAACCATGAACCGGCTGAGTTCGGGCGCCCCAAGCCAAGCGCGGTTTGCAACGGCAAGGCACTTTGCCAATTTTGATAACGATCACTATGAACATGCCCCGATATTCTGAGTACTTCAAACCGGGCATATCACCATGAGCAGCGTGGTGACACAACGCAGCTCAGGCCAGCCTTCTTTTCGCATCGATGCGCAGGCAGACCTGTTCCGGCACATCAGCGTTGAAAAGGCCCTTCTCTATCGTGGAGTGATGGACACGTTCGCCGCCGCCAAGCGTCAGTTCCGCCTGCACCTGCGACCCGACGAAGTGCTGGCCGAAGGGCAATGGGGCAACCCGGCCCCCAGCGTGGAGGCCATCCAGGCGGCGCTGGCGCAGCTGACCGAATGGGGCAACCTTGAGTCCCAGCCCGACACGGCGCGAGTGGCCAACATCAGCGACTTCTACCGCGCGCGCTTTCTGTACCGGCTGTCGCAAGGTGGTGAGGCTGTGGAGGCGGCGCTGGCCACCTTCGGCCACATGCTGCGCCGCCGGGCCGAGCTGCAGACTATCGCGCTCGAAGACATCTCGCACCGGCTGCAGGCCTTGCAGGCCCTGGCCGACAGCAGCGAACCGGATGCGGCCAAGGTGCACGAAACCTTGCGCGACCTGGTGCGCGTATTCGAGAGTCTGGCCGACAACGCGCAGGCCTTCATGGCCGGAATCGGGCGCAGCATCGAGCTGCAGCAGGCCGAAGCCACGGCCGTGCTGGCCTACAAGCGGCGCTTGATTGACTACCTGGAGCGCTTCATCGGAGATCTGGTCGGCCGCTCCGGCGGCATCGCGCAGCACATCGTGGCGCTGTCGCCGCGCATCGACCCTTTGCTGTGGCGGGCCGCGCAGCGCGAAGCGCGCGACATCGCCCCGGGCGATGAGCAGGAGCAACAAGACGCTGTGGCGCGCGGCTGGCAGGCCTGGCGCGAACGCTGGAAAGGCTTGCGCCGCTGGTTCGTCACCACCGACCATGCGCCACCGCAGGCCGAGCTGCTGCGCTCCAAGGCGCGTGCTGCGATCCCGCTGTTGCTGGCGGCGGTGGCGGAGTTGAACGAACGCCGCAGCGGGCGCAGCGATCGCTCGGCCGACTTCCGCACGCTGGCCGGCTGGTTCGCGTCATGCGCAGAAGATGCGCAAACGCACCGGCTGGCGCGGGCGGCGTTCGCCCTGAACCCGGCGCGGCATTTCTCGCTAACCCCCACGCTTGCGCCCGGTGCGCAGGATCTGCCCGCCAACACGCCCTGGGCCGAAGCGCCGGCGCTGACCATCCACCCGCGGCTGCGCGAATACGGCGAGTCTGCGCCGCGCGGCGCCATGCCACGCGTGCAGACCCGCGATGCCGAGCGCAGCCTGCTGGCCGCGCAACTGCAGGAAGAGCATGCGCAAATCGAGGCCGCACGCCTGCGCCTGGCTACCGGCCGCGCCACCAGCCTGTCAGAACTGGGCGCACTGGACACGCATGCCTTCGCGCTCTTCCTCACCCTGCTGGGCGAGGCGCTCACCGCTCAGACCTCGCCCGATGCACTGGTCGAACTGCAAAGCGGCGACGGCCTGCTGCGCATCCAGCTGCAGCCCCTGGCCGCCGACTCGCAGGCCAAGATCCACACGCCGGCCGGCGTCTTCGGTGGGCGCGACCACCTCGTCACCATCACCCGGATCGAGGATCTGCAATGAGTGACAGCAAGAGCATCGGCCACCACCAGGCCCAGCACCGCGACGACGAACGCAGCCAGGCCCTGCGCGCGCTGCTGATGACGCCGCTGATGACAGTGGCCCACGAGAGCTTTGCCGCCGTGCGCCGCCACGCCGACGAGTTGCGCGCCTGGTTTGCGCGCGAGACCGGCTGGGCGCTGCACATCGAGCGCGATTGCGCCCGTTTGTACAAGCGCCCCGCCGACCTGAAAGACGCCAGCCGAGGCCTGCCCGGCTACGAACGCCGGCGTTATGTGCTGCTGTGCCTGGCCTGCGCCGTGCTGGAACGCGCCGACCCACAGATCACGCTGCGTGTGCTCGGCGAGCGTTTGCTGTCGCTCGCGGCCGAGCCCATGCTGGCGTCGCGCGACTTCAGCTTCACGCTGGCCGCCGCGCACGAGCGGCGCGAGCTGGTCGCCGTCTGCCGCAGCTTGCTGGAGCTGGGCGTGTTGCAGCGCGTGGCGGGCGACGAGGAAGGTTTTGTGCGCAGCGCGGGCGAAGGCGGCGACGCGCTCTACGACGTGCATCGCCGTGTGCTCGCCGGCCTGTTGGCCGCCGTGCGCGGGCCCTCCACCTGGCCTGCCGAACAGGCCCCAGCGTCGCTCGACGAGCGCCTGGCCTCGCTGGTCGACGAACATCTGGCCGACAGCGACGAGGCCCAGCGCACAGCGCTGCGTCACCACCTCGCACGCCGCCTGCTGGACGACCCGGTCGTCTATCTCGACACGCTCAGCCCCGCCTTGCGCGCCTACTTCGTCAACCAGCGCGGCAGCATGGCTGGCCGCTTGTGCGAAGCCACCGGCCTGGTGGCCGAACAGCGCGCGGAGGGCCTGGCGCTGGTCGACGAAGACGGCGCGCTGACCGACGTCGCCATGCCGGCCGAAGGCACAGAAGCCCATGCCACGCTGCTGGTGGCCGGGTTCCTGGCTGGCCGAGCGGAGGCGACAGCCTTCGATGCCGTGGTCGACTTCGTGGCCAAGGCCAGAGTGCGCTACGGCAGCTACTGGCGCAAGTCCGCACGCGAACCCGGCGCCGAACATGAACTGGCGGGCCTGGCCCTGGAACGCCTGCAAAAGCTGCAGCTCGTCAGCCGCACGGCAGACACCGTGCAGCCACTGCCGGCCCTGGCCCGCTTCGCGCTCGGTGAGGCCGACATCCGTAAGCCCGCTCGCACCACCCAACCGACTCTGTTTGCATGACCCTGACCACCCTCCCCACCCCCACCCTCGCCCGCTGGCAGCCCCTGCGCCTGGGCCTGGTCGAACTCTTCCACTACGACAGCGAAGAGTTCTGGTTCCGCAACGGCCACCTGCTGCTGCGCGGCAACAACGGCACCGGCAAGTCCAAGGTGTTGTCGCTGACGCTGCCCTTCCTGCTCGATGCGCAACTCAAGCCCTCGCGCATCGAGCCCGACGGCGACGCCGGCAAGAAGATGGCCTGGAACCTGCTGCTGGGCCGCCATGAGCGGCGCATGGGCTACGCCTGGGTCGAATTCGGCCGCATCGGAGAAGACGGCCTACCGCACTACCTGACGCTGGGTTGCGGCCTGTCGGCCGCCGCAGCGCGCCCACAGGTGGACAGTTGGTTTTTCATGCTGGAGGAGCAACGCATCGGCCAAGACCTTTGGCTCATGAGCCCGGCCAAGGTGGTGCTCACGCGCGAACGCCTGCGCGAGGCCTTGCAAGGCCGCACCGGCCAGATCTTCGACACCGCCACGGCCTACCGCCGAGCCGTGGACGAACGGCTGTTCCACCTGGGCCCGGCGCGTTATGCGGCGCTGATGGACACGCTGATCCAGCTGCGCCAGCCACAACTGTCGAAGAAGCCCGACGAGGCCAACCTGTCGAACGCGCTGACCGAGGCCTTGCCGCCCATGTCCACCGACCTGCTGGCCGACGTGGCCGACGCGCTGAACCAACTGGAGGAATACCGCCGCGAGCTGGAGGGGTACGAAGCACTGGAGCGTGCCGTCGGCCAATTCAACCAGCGCTACCAGCGCTACGCCGCTACACAGGCCCGACGCCAGGCGAAAAGCCTGCGCAGCGCACAGACCGGCTTCGACAACGCCAGCCGCGAACTGCACGAAGGGCGCGCTGCGCTGCAGGCCGCGCAAGCCGATGAGTCCGTGGCGATTGACGCACAACGGTTGGGCGAGACCACGTTGGCCGCCAGCCGCACCCGGCTCGAAGAACTGCAGAACGACCCGGCGATGACCAGCGCCAAGCAGCTTGAGCAGGCCGAGCGCGAGACCACACGCCGCCGCCAGGAAGCCGAGCAGGCGCTTCGCACGCGGGGCGAAGCGCGGGCCCGCCACCAACGCGAGCAGCAGGCCAGCCGCCAGCGCAGCGAGCGCGCCGAACAGACTGCACGCACGCTGGCCGATTCGCGGCGCGAAGCCACCCGCAGCGCCGACGACGCCGGCCTCACCCCCACCTACAGCGCCAACCCGTTGGCCAGCGGCAACATGGCGGCGCTGGAGCCGCTCGCCCTGGACACCGCACGCCAGGACCTGCGCCGCGCCACCGGCACGCGCCGCGAGCAGGTGAACCTGCTGCTGCGCCGCTGCGACGAAGCCGACCACGCCGCGCAAGCCCACGCCCGTGCGCAAACCCAGCGCGACGAACGCCTGGACGAGGCCGATGCCGCTGCCGCACGGCGCGAAGAAGCCGATGCCGCCGTCGCGCAACAGGGCGGCGAGCTGCTCGACGCCTGGCAGCGCCATGTCGAAGGCCTGCACCAGCTCCAACTCGCCGATAGCGCGGCAACCCTGGATGCGCTGGCCGGCTGGACGGGCACGCTCCAAGGCGAAAACCCGGCCCGCAGCGCATTGCATGCTGCCCAGCAGTCCACAAGCCTTCGCCTGGCGCAGCGCCACGCTGCGCTGCAAGCCGAGCAGCAGACGCTGGAGCAGGAGCAAGCCGCACTGCACGCAGAGCGCAGCCGGCTCGAACAGGGCGAAGACGCAGCCCCGCCGCCGCCGCACTGGCGCACGCCGGACGTGCGCACAGCCCGCCCCGGCGCGCCCCTGTGGCAGTTGGTCGACTTCCACCCCGAGACGCCCGAACCTCAGCGCGCCGGCCTCGAAGCCGCGCTGCAAGCTGCCGGCCTGCTGGACGCCTGGGTCACGCCCGATGGCGGCCTGCTGGCCACCGACGGCACAGCGCCGCTGCATGACGCGCAGTGGCTGGCGCGCGCACCCCAGCCCGCGTCATTGGCCCGCTGGTTGCAGCCCGCAACGGCGCTGGCTGATGCGCTGCCAGCGGTCGCCCCGACCGTGCTGCAACGCCTGCTCGAAGGCGTGACCTGCGGCACCGAGGACGACGGCATCGCTGAAGCCTGGCTCGCACCGGACGGCCGCTTTCGCCTGGGCGCGCTGGCCGGCGCCTGGCACAAGCCCAGCGCTGACTTCATCGGTTACGCCGCGCGCGCCGCCGCCCGCGCACGCCGCCTGCACGACATCGCCCAGCGCCTGCGGGAACTGGCCCAGTCCCTGGATGTGTTGCAACAAGGCTTCGCGCAACTGGTGCATGACCAGCAGCAGGCCGCAGACGAATGGCAGAGCGCACCGGCCGACGACACTCTGCGCGCCGCCCATGTGGAGGCCGCCGCACGTGCGCGCGAATTCCAGGCCGCGCGCCAGCGCCTGGAGCTGGCCGATCAGCAGCTGCGGGCCGCCGCCCAGCAACTGGAGGCGGCCCGCCAGTCCCTGGCCCGCGACGCCGAAGACCTGGCCCTGCCAAGCGCACGCGAAGCCTTGCGCGCCATCGACCAGGCGCTGCAAGCCTTTGCCGAGACCTTGCACGCCCTTGCCAGCAGCGCACGCGAACTGCAGGGCGCGTTGGCCGAGCATGCGCAACAGTTGCAACGCGAAGAAGAAGCCGACGCCGCAGCGCAACAGGCGGCCGAGCAGTCCCTTGAGCGCGAAGGCCTGGCCGAAGAGGCCCGCGTCCGCCTCGAAACACTGCGCGAGTCCGTGGGCGCCAAGGTCGAAGAATTGCAGCAGCGCCTCACCGAGGCCCGCAGCGCCGTGACCCTCGGTGAACAGCAGCTCAAGCAGAACAACGAAGCCCTGCGCAAGGCCGGCGAGACCCGCGCCAAGGCCGAGCAAAAGACGCAGGATGCGCAAACCACGCTCGATGAGCGCACCACCACCCGCCAGCACGCCGTCAACCAACTGCAAGATTTTGCCGCCACCGGCCTGCTGCTCACGGCCCTGCCCGACGCTGAGTTGCCGCCACTGGCCACGCCCTGGACCATGGACGCTGCACTGACGCTGGCACGCCGCACAGAACAAGCGCTGCTCAGCGTCAAGGACGACGACGAGGCCTGGACCCGAGTGCAAAGCCAGGTCTCGCAGGACTACACCGAGCTCGGCCGCGCCCTGGCCGCGCTGAGCCACCAGGCCCAGGCCGAAACCAGTGACTTCGGCCTGGTCGTGCTCATCGTCTACCAGAACCGCCCCGAACGGCCCGACCAACTGGGCACGCGCCTGGCGGGCGAGATCGCGCAGCGCCGCGAGTTGCTGACGGCCGGCGAGCGCAAGGTGCTGGAGAACCACCTGCAAGCCGAGATCGCCAGCGCCGTGCAAAAGCTCCTGCGCGACGCCGAGCGACAGGTCCAAAGCATCAACGATGAGCTCAAGAAGCGACCCACCTCCACCGGCGTGCGCTTTCGTCTGCAGTGGCAGACACTGCCCGAAGGTGCTGAGGGCGCGCCCGTCGGCCTGGAGGCCGCGCGCAGCCGCTTGCTGAATACCAGTACCGACCTGTGGACGGCCGAGGACCGCCGCGTGGTGGGCGAGATGCTGCAGCAGCGCATCGCCGCAGAACGCAGCCGCGCCGACGCCGACCAGGGCGGTAGCCTGCTGGACCAACTCGCGCGCGCGCTTGACTACCGTCGCTGGCATCGCTTTCGCGTGCAGCGCTGGGACGGGCAATGGCGCCCGCTGTCAGGCCCGGCCTCCAGTGGCGAACGCGCGCTGGGCCTCACGGTGCCGCTGTTCGCCGCAGTGTCCAGCTACTACACACAGGAGAGCTACGCCCATGCCCCACGACTCGTACTGCTGGACGAGGTCTTCGCCGGCATCGACGATGCGGCGCGCGCCCACTGCTGGGCGCTGATCCGGGAATTTGACCTGGACTTCGTCGTCACCAGCGAGCGCGAATGGGCCTGTTCCGCCGAGCTGCCTGGCGTCGCCATCGCGCAATTGCAGCGCCGCGAAGGCATCGATGCGGTGCACGTCTCGCGCTGGACCTGGGACGGTCACGCGCGCCGGCGCGAAGACGACCCGGATCGCCGTTTCCCGCCCGAAGCATGACGGCGCCAACCACAGAGCCGGATCCCCGGCTGGAACGCCTGCTCGGAGGGCCCGCGCTCGCACCGCTGCGCCTTCGGCTGCGACGCTGGTTCGAGCGGCATGCGCAGGGCGCGGAGCCCGAAAGCCTGTTCCTCGCGCAACTCGATGCGGCCGAACACGAAGCCCTGGCGTTGCTGACCGGAACCCGGAGCACGGCCACACGCTCGCTGCGCCTGAACCTCGCCCAACTCGACGCCAGGCTGCAGGCCGTCGGCGTCGCCAACTCGCTGCGCGACGCGCTGGAACAACTGGACGGCGTGATTGCGCATCGGGCCGCCGTGCGCAGCGCTGTGCAGACGGCTTGGTCCGCGCTCATCGACCAGGCAGGCCGGGACACACGCCTGCACGGCTGGCTGCAAACCGCAGGCGCGAGCGCCCTGCTCAAACGCCTGGCACGGCAAGACGTCGCCGTCGCCGAGTCCCTGCTGTTACGGGCCAGCGCGGTCATGTGCCGCCTGCCTGGAACCGGCACTCCACGTGCGCAGCTCGCCGCCCAGACCCTGGGCAACGCGCACGCGCTCGATGCGAGCCAGCCCATCGCGACCCTCGTGCTGGCCGCGTGGCGCCATGCCGAAGCCGATGAACACATCACCGAAGCCGAGCCCACCGACGACCGCGCGCGCGACATCTGGGCCCGCGCCGGCGTGCTGGTCAATGAACTGGCGCGGCCCGCACTGCTGTTGAATCTGCCTGTTCACGGCCGGTCCTCGGGGCTCTGGGCAACGGGCGAACCGGCCTATCTGTCGCTGCGCCAGTTGTTGCGCACGCCGCTCGACTGGCAGGTGGCTCACACACCGGTCTTCGTCTGCGAGAACCCCAACCTGCTGGCCATAGCCGCCGATCGCCTCGGGCCGCTCTGCGCCCCGCTGGTCTGCACCGACGGTATGCCGTCGGCCGCGCAAAGAACCTTGCTGACCCAGTTAGCGCAAGCCGGTGCCCGCCTGCACTACCACGGTGACTTCGACTGGCCCGGCATCCAGATCGCCAACCATGTGTTGCGCACCTGGCCGGCACAACCCTGGCGCCTCGCCGCGAGCGACTACGCAGCCGCCGCCCAGACCGCGCCGCACGCCGGGCGCAACCTCCCTGATAGTGGCGTCGCGGCGACATGGGACTCACAACTCGCGCCGGCGATGAGCCACTACGGCCTGGCCATCGCCGAGGAAGCCCTTGCGGATATCTTGATCGCGGATCTCAGACTGAGCTAAGCACGCTGCACGGTGATGATTGCGCCGGAGAAGGCCTCACTCCCACTCGATGGTGGCCGGCGGTTTGCTGGACACGTCGTACGTGACCCGGTTGATGCCACGCACCTCGTTGATGATGCGGCTCGACACCTTCTTCAGCAGCGAATACGGCAGCTCGGCCCAGTCGGCCGTCATGAAATCGCTGGTGTGCACCGCACGCAATGCGACCACGTAATCGTAGGTACGGCCGTCGCCCATCACGCCGACGCTCTTGACCGGCAGGAACACCGCGAATGCCTGGCTCGTGAGCGCGTACCAGCTCTTGCCCGTGGCCGGGTCGATGAAGTTGCGCAGCTCTTCGATGAAGATCGCATCGGCGCGGCGCAGCAGGTCGGCGAACTCGGGCTTCACCTCGCCGAGGATGCGCACCGCCAGGCCCGGGCCGGGGAACGGGTGTCGGTACACCATGTCGTGCGGCAGGCCGAGCGCGACGCCGAGTTCGCGCACCTCGTCCTTGAACAGCTCGCGCAGCGGCTCCAGCAGCTTCAGGCCGAGCGTAGCGGGCAGGCCGCCGACGTTGTGGTGGCTCTTGATCGACGTGGCCTTCTTGCTCTTCGCGCCGCCGGATTCGATCACGTCCGGGTAGATCGTGCCTTGCGCGAGCCACTTCGCGTTCTGCAGCTTCTTCGCCTCGGCCTGGAACACCTCGACGAACTCGCGACCGATGATCTTGCGCTTGCGCTCGGGGTCGGTCACACCGGTCAGCTTGCCGAGGAAGGCGTCGCTGGCGTCGACACGGATCACCTTGGCAT
>JBKJJF010000286.1:0-5626 GCA_046598195.1 Rhizobacter sp.
GGCGTAGCGCGCGCCCTTGTTGTCGCCGATGCGCACGATGCGCTCGGCCGGCACGCCCACCGTCTTGTTCCAGATGTCGTAGGCCTCGTCGTCTTCGGCATACACCGTGACCCAGAGTTTTTCTTTGGGCAGCTTGTAGACCTCGGTCAGCAACTCCCAGGCGTACTGGATGGCGTCGTGCTTGAAGTAGTCGCCGAACGAGAAGTTGCCCAGCATCTCGAAGAAGGTGTGGTGGCGCGAGGTATAGCCCACGTTCTCCAGGTCGTTGTGCTTGCCACCGGCGCGGATGCATTTTTGCGCCGTGGTGGCGCGCGAGTAGCTGCGCTTGTCAAAGCCGAGGAACACGTCCTTGAACTGGTTCATGCCCGCGTTGGTGAACAGCAGGGTCGGGTCGTCACCCGGCACCACCAGGCTTGACGCCACGATGGTGTGGCCCTTGGCTTCGAAGAACTTCAGGAACTGCGAACGGATTTCAGAGGCTTTCATGCCGTGGCTTTCTGGGCGACTGCGGGCCGGGTGTGGCCCGTAACTGCTTGATTTTTCGAGGGTTTTGATTATAGGTGCGCAAGCCCCTGCGAAGCCCCACCGAGCCGCTGCGCAAAGTGCCAAGACTTATCATGGCCCGCTCAGCCGGAGACACCCCCATGCACGCCCAAACATCACCTCTTTCCCTGCTCGCCGACCCGAGCCTGCTCAAAACCAATGCGCTGATCAACGGCGAATGGGTGGGTGGTGCGAGCCGCTTCGATGTGATCGACCCGGCCACCAGCCAGAAGCTGGTCGACGTGGCCAATGTGGGCGTGATCGAAACCCGGGCCGCGCTGGACGCCGCCCACACCGCCTGGCCGGCGTGGCGCAACAAGACGGCCAAGGAGCGCAGCGCGATCCTGATGAAGTGGTTCCACTTGATGCACCAACACGCCGACGACCTGGCCCGCATCATGACCGCCGAACAAGGCAAGCCGCTGGCCGAGGCAAAGGGCGAGGTGGTCTACGGCGCGAGCTTCATTGAGTGGTTTGCCGAAGAAGGCAAGCGTGTTTACGGCGAAACCATCCCAACCACCGACAACAACAAACGTTACCTCGTCATCAAACAACCGATGGGTGTGTGCGCGGCCATCACGCCGTGGAACTTCCCCATCGCGATGATCACGCGCAAGGTGGGGCCAGCGCTGGCGGCGGGTTGCCCGGTGATCGTGAAACCCGCGGGGCAAACGCCGCTCTCGGCGCTGGCGATCGCCGAGCTGGCCCAGCGTGCCGGGCTGCCGGCGGGTGTGCTCAACATCCTCACCTCTGACAAATCAGCCGAGATCGGCAAGGTGCTGTGTGAGAGCGAGATCATTCGCCACCTGTCGTTCACCGGCTCGACCGAAGTGGGCCGCATCCTCGCCGCGCAATGTGCGCCGACCATCAAAAAACTCTCGCTCGAACTCGGTGGCAATGCACCCTTCATCGTGTTCGACGACGCCGACATTGACAGCGCCGTCGAAGGCGCGCTCGCCAGCAAGTACCGCAACGCCGGGCAGACCTGCGTGTGCGCGAATCGGCTCTACGTGCAAGACAGCGTCTACGACCAGTTTGTGCAAAAGCTCGCCTTGAAAGCCAAGGCCATCAAGGTCGGCAACGGCTTCGAGCCCGGTGTGACGCAGGGCCCGATGATCGATGACAACGCGATTGCCAAGATCGAGCGCCACGTGGCCGATGCCGTGAGCAAAGGCGCCAGGGTGCTGACCGGCGGCAAACGTGTGGGCGACCGTTTTTTCGAGCCCACGGTGCTGACCGACACCACCAGCGACATGCTCTGCGCCAGAGAAGAAACCTTCGGCCCGGTGGCGCCGGTGTTTCGCTTCAAGACCGAAGAAGAAGCGCTCACGATGGCCAACAACACCGAGTTCGGCCTGGCCGCGTATTTTTACAGCCGCGACATCGGCCGCATCTTCCGTGTGGGCGAAGGGCTGGAGTCGGGCATGGTGGGCGTGAACACCGGGCTGATCTCGACGGCCGAGGTGCCGTTTGGTGGCGTGAAGCAGTCGGGCCTGGGGCGCGAAGGCTCGCGCCACGGGATCGACGACTACGTCGAGATCAAGTACCTGTGCCTGGGCGACATCTTGAAGTAACTGCCTCGCCGTCATTCCGGGGCAGGCGGGAGTGACATCGGTTACTCGTTGGCCGAGCTGGGCAGACTGTAGGCGCCGAGCAGCGCGGCCGACGACGCATGCCGCAGCAGCTGATCAGGCTGCTTGCCGTCTTGCGGAAACTGCGCCACACCCACCTGCGCCGAGATCGGCACGTCGGCCCCCGCCACCTTGAACGGCTCGCGCACCGAGCGCAGCAGCTTGTCGACCACGTGCTGCGCATCGGCGGCCGATTCGGTCGAGGGCAAGAGCACGGCGAACACATCGGTGCCCAGCGACGCCACCACATCGCTGGAGCGCACACCGGCACGCAGGCGCACGGCCACCTTGCGCCGCACCACGTTGACAGCCTCGTGCCCGTGCCCCGCTTCCACACCCTGCAAGCCGTCGATGCGAAACACCAGCACGCTCACCGGCTTGGGCTCGCGCTCGCGCAGGGCGAGGATCTGGCTCAAGTGTTCGATCAGTTGCTGGCGGTTGGGCAAGCCGGTGCCGAGGTCGGTGGCGTAAGCCTTGCGCGCCTCTTGATCCACCCGTTTGCGCTGCACTGCGAGGCGCAGCCGCTGGGCGAGCGAGGCCGCATCGGCCAGCAACACCACGTCTTGCACCCCGGTGGCCAGTAAACGCTGCTGCGTCGCGGCGTCGATGGCATCGGTCAGCACCAGCACGGCCGCTTCGGCACAAGCCGACGACAGCACCGCCCAGGGGATGGGTGCGGCCTGCGTGCCGCCAGGCAGGTAGAGCAACACCGCATCGGCACCCGCGACGGCCGATGCCAGCATGTCCAGGCCGACCAGGTGCTCCGCCACAAATGGCCCCCAGGGCCCGGTTTCGGGCAGCCCGAATGGCGGCTCGCCAGCGTTGGAGTCGGGCCGATCCACCCAAACGACACGCATCAGCTTGTCATTCATCCCAGGCTCCCTCGAAGCGCCGTCAAAACGAGACGGGCCGCAAACTGCGGCCCGGCAAAACTGGAGCGGGTGAGGGGAATCGAACCCCTGTATGAAGCTTGGGAAGCTGCCGTTCTACCATTGAACTACACCCGCGATAGGGCCGGATTCTAGCGTGGAGGATTCGCCCCCCAGACGCTGCACATGCGGTCAAAAAACACAGCTCCAATCACCTTTCGGTGGCGAAAACCCTGCCATCGAAGGGCGTTTCATCAGCGTTCCAGCCTGAACCCGATCCTGTAAGGGAAACCGCTATGCGTTATTTATGCACGATCGTTCAACATTTCCGCCCCGACCGGTGTTCAGCCTCGTTTCAGGCGGTACGCCGTTTCTAGAAGCCTTCAATGGCACATAAACGGAGACAGTTGAATGATCAAACATCCATCGCACCGCGCCGCAGCGCGGTTTGCGCGCACCGCCCTGGCCGTGGGCGCCCTGCTCGCTTCGGCCGCGGCCAACGCCGACGTTCTGCTGCAAGAAAGTTTCAGCGGCGGGCTGGGGGGCTTCACCTCGGCCGGCAGCGTCACCACCGGCAGCTTTGGCGCACGCATGAGTGGCTCGCTCTACGGCACCGATGGCTCGATCCGCTCGGCCGGCTTCAGCACCGTGGGCTTCAGCAACCTGTCGCTGAGCTTCACCCGCACACCGTCGGGGCTGGACACCGGCGAGGCCGGCACCGTCGAATTTTCGACCAATGGCAGCACCTACACCGTGCTCGAATCAAGCCGCACCGCCTCGGGCCCGGCCACCTTCGCTTTGCCGACCACGGCCGCCGGCCAGGCCACCCTGACGCTGCGCTTTCGCATCAACGCCAGCCTCTCCAGCGAGACCTACACCGTCGCCAACGTGCGTGTTGACGGCACACGCATCGGCGAGCCACCGCCGCCCCCGACCGGCACCCTGCGCGACCCTGGCACCGGCCCGTGGGCGCTGGTTTCGGCAGCCAACGTGGCAGCGGAATGCAAGCTCGACTCCGCCGCGCTGCAACAAGCCAACCGCACGCTCGGCCTGTCTTACGCCATCGTGCGCTACGGCAAGCTGTGCCACGAGTACTACCCAAGCGGGCGCGACTCGGCCAGCGAGGTCTACTCGACCACCAAGACCATGGGTTCGCTGACCGTCGGCGCGCTGATTCACCAAACGAAGAACATCCCCGTCACGACCACACGCAAGCGCGGGCCGCTGAGTGAGTTCCAGCGCATTGACCACTGGCTTGACAGCTTCACCTTCCAGCAGGCTTCGACCACGGCGCACGTGCTGGGCATGGTCAGCGAAGCCTCGCCCAACCTGAACTACCCGAACCGCGAGTTCGTGTACGACACGGTGGGCAGTGACGCCATCAACCGCCTGAGCGATGTGGTCAACACCGTCGTCGCCCAAGACAGCACACGCCTGGGCAGCAACATCGGCACCTTCTGGCAGCGCTTCATCGCCACGCCGCTGGGTTTCGAAAACTCCACCTGGGGCAACTCGAACACCAGCAAGAACTTCGCAACCAGCTGGTCAACCACCGTGCGCGACATGTCCCGCCTGGGTCTGCTGATGAACAACGGCGGTATGTGGAACGGCCAGCGCGTGGTGGATGTGAACTACCTCCACAACCTGGGCCACACCTCGTTCGAAGACGCGAACACACGCTACGGCTACCTGACCTGGCTGCAAGAAGAAGACCCCTGCGCACCGAAGCCGCAGTACCGCGCCTACCCGCATGGCCAGGTGTCCAACGCACCGAGTTGCGGTCGCCCGGGTGGTTGCCCTGCGCAGCAGCACGACGTGGGTGTGTTCTTCGCGGCTGGTCTGGGTGGCCAGTACATCATCGTGCACCGCGGTCTTGACATGGTGATCGTGGTGAAGGATTCCGGCGGCCAATCGGGCGACGAACCGATGCGCTTCTGGAACGCGATTCGCCCGGCCGTGGTCGCGCTCGACCCGACCTACCGCGGCAACAACTCGGCCTTCTGCTCCGCCTACGGTGCAGGCAACTACGCGCCTGACCTGAAGCTGTGGGAGGGCGGCCGCTGATCGGCGCCGGCCTGCAGCGTCACACAGCAGGCACAATGCGGGCCCCGCCAAACGGCGGGGCCCGCGCATGACTGACGATCCTCAACACCCCTCCGACGAGACCCCTCCCGAGCGCCCCCGCATCCGCAGCTTTGTGGTGCGTGCAGGCCGCATGGGCACCGGGCAGATTCGTGCCCTTGAAACGCTGGGCCCGAAGTTTGTGTTGCCGTATGCGCCGCAGCTTTTGTCACCGAAACAGGCCTTCGGCCGAGAAGCGCCGCTGGTGCTGGAGATCGGCTTCGGCATGGGTGACGCCACCGCGCAGATCGCCGAAGCCTTGGCCGGCACCGATTTTCTCGGCATCGAGGTCCACACGCCCGGCGTGGGATCGCTGCTGCAGCGCATCGAAGAAAAGCAACTCGCCAACCTGCGCATCGTTCAGCACGATGCCGTGGAGGTGCTGGCCCACATGCTGGCGCCGGCTTCGCTGGCCGGGGTGCATGTGTTTTTTCCGGACCCGTGGCACAAGAAGAAGCACAA
>JBKJJF010000293.1:0-3642 GCA_046598195.1 Rhizobacter sp.
GCTGCTCGATTCGCTGGCCGAGCGCGGAATCGTGCCCGACCGCATCCTGCACACCTGGCTGGTCACGCTCGACCGCAACTTCCGCCCTGGCTCGACCTTCTTCCACCGCAACCAGGAACACGGCTTCTACTCGCTGTTCCACCTGGTGCGTGCGCTCGGCAAGGCCGGCCTCACCGAGCGCCCGCTGCACATGACGGTGGTGGCCAATGGCGCACAACAGGTGGGCGACGAAGGCCTTTTGTTCCCTGACAAAGCGACGGCGCTCGGCCCGTGCGCGGTGATCCCGCGCGAGTTCCCGAACGTGAGCTGTGCGTTCATCGATGTGGATCTGGGTGATGCCAAGCTCAATGGCAAGCGCAACTTGCAGGCCGAAGCGGCCGTGGCACGTGTGGTGGCTGACGTGACGAGCGAGTTGTTTGCCCAACCCGGCACGCGCGTCATTGCCTGGCGCAGCGGCGTGCGCTGGGAGCGGCACCTCGGTGCGTTCAAGCAACCTGCAGGCACCGCGCCGGTGCAGCGTTTGCGCCAAGGCGGCGTCTACCTGCTGACCGGCGGCCTCGGCGGCATTGGCGGCGTCATCGCCGAATGGCTGGCCCGCGAGTACAAGGCCAAGCTGGTGCTGGTGGGCCGCACGCCACTGCCACAACTCAGCGACTGGGACGACTGGCTCGACAAACACGAGGCCGCCGACAGCATCAGCCAGGCGATTCAACGTGTGCGTCAGCTCGAAAAGCTGGGCGCCACCGTGTTGCCCGTGGCCGCCGACGTGGCCGTGGCCGAACGCATGAAAGAAGTGGTGGCCGAAGCGCGCACCGCGTTCAAAGAGGTCCACGGTGTGTTCCATGCCGCCGGTGTGATCCGCGACAACCTGATCCAGCTCAAGAGCCCGCGCGACATCGAAGACGTGTTTTCGGCCAAGGTCTACGGCACCCAAGTGCTCGACGAGATCTTCCGCGACTCAAGCCTCGATTTCATGGTGCTGTTCTCATCCACCAGCGCCTACATCGCCCCCACCGGACAGATCGACTACGTGGGCGCGAGCGCCTTCGTCAATGCGTTTGCCGAGTCGTGCCGTGGCCAGCGCAAGTACCCGGTGACAGCCATCTCTTGGGGTATTTGGAAAGACGTGGGCATGGTCGGCCAATTGGCTGGGCCTTCGGAGGCCGCCACTGCCCAGACCCTGCCCGTCACCAGCCCGCACTTCGAACACCGCCTCGCCTCGCGCGAGGGCCTGGCGCAGCTGGAGCTGCTCACCGGCACGCTGTCATCAAAAGACTGGGTCATCGACGAACACCGCCTGGGCAGTGGCGAAGCGCTCTTGCCCGGCACCGGCTACCTGGAGCTGGTGCGCGCTGCGTTGGCCGAACTGGGCAACAGCGGCCCGTGGCAGTTGAGCAACCTGGTGTTCGAGTCGCCGCTGTTTGTTGACGATGGCGCCGCACGCGCTTTCCGCGTCAGCCTGCGCGGTGACGAGCAGCGCTGGGACGTGGAGATCCTCGCCGAAGGGGATGCGCCGGGTCGCTTCGTGCGCTGCGCTACTGCGCGTGTCACGCCGGCCAAGCAGGCAGCCGCTGCGGTGAGTCTGGCCGACATCGAAGCACGTTGCACCGGCCCGGTCAGCGTGGCGGCAGGCGCCAGCGCCTTGCGCACCCGCCAGGAAGCCCACCTCAAGTTCGGCCCACGCTGGCGTGTGCTCAAGCGCCTGCACCTGGGCACTAGAGAAGCGCTGGCCCACTTGCAGCTGCCGGCCGAGTTCAGCGGCGATCTGGCCGACTGGGGCCTGCACCCTGGCGTGCTCGACATCGCCACCGGCTGCGCGATGGACCTGATCCCCGGCTACGCCGACCAGGAGGTGGTGCAGAACCTGTGGGCACCGATTTCTTACCGTGGCCTGCGGTTCCATGCACCACTCGAAGCCGAGGTCTATAGCTGGATCCGCCTGGCCAGTGACGGCTCGGTAGCAAGCGATTTTGCCGCCTTCGACGTGACCCTGACCGACGCTCAAGGCAAGGTGCTGGCCGAGATCGACCGCCTGACCTTGCGCCGCCTTGATGGCCCCTGGCATGCGCCCAAGGCCGAGGCGGCGATGGCCGGTGGCGAAGGTGCGGCCCCGGCGCGCGTCAAGCCCTTGTCGCCAGGCGAAGTGGCGCTGCGCCACAACGTGAGCCAGGGGATCGCGCCCGCTGATGGCCTGCAGGCGCTGACACGCTTGCTCACTGGCCCGATGCCGGCCGAGCTGATCGTGAGCTCGATGAAGGTCGACGACCTGATCGCGCAGGCCGAGTCGCTCAGCCGCGCCTCGATGGCCAGCAACGACGCACGCTTCTCGCGCCCCGAGCTCGACAGCGACTTCTCACCACCTCGCGATTCGTTCGAAAAAGGTCTGGCCGAGCTGTGGGGCAAGCTGCTGGGCGTGGAAGGTGTCGGCATCCAAGACAGCTTCTTCGACCTGGGCGGGCACTCGCTGATTGCGGTGCGCCTGTTCAACGAGATTGCCGACAAGTTCAACACCGACCTGCCGATCTCGGTGCTGATGCAGTCGCCCACCATCGAGAGCCTGGCCAGGCTGCTGCGCGGTGGCGAATACAACGCCGACATGGCCGATGCGCTGACCACTGACGACACCGGCACACGCGCCAAGCCCGAGTTGCGATACCACCACGTGGTGCCCATGCACGCCGCGCCGGTGGCGGGGCGCACGCCGCTTTTTGTGGTGGCCGGTATGTACGGCAACGTGCTCAACCTGAGCCACCTCGCTCACCTGCTGGGCGAAGACCGGCCGTTCTATGCGCTGCAGGCACGCGGCCTGTATGGCGACACGGCGCCGCACGAGAGTTTTGAAGAAGCTGCCGCCGACTACCTCGCCGAGGTGGTGCAGGTGCAGCCGCAAGGCCCGTACCTGTTGGGTGGCTTCTCGGGCGGTGGCCTGATTGCCTTCGAGATGGCACGCCAGCTCTTGGCGCGCGGTGAGCAGGTGCTGAGTGTGTTGATGCTCGACACCCCGGCGCGCGAGATCCCCCACTTCAGCCTGGGCGACAAGCTCTCGATGCTGGTGCAGAGTGCGCAACGCGAAGGCCTGGGCATCGTCAAGCAGAAGATCGTCTCGCGCATCGAGTGGGAAAAGGAAAAACGCCGCCGTCGCCAGCAGCCCGCGAAGGCTGCCAATGGCGCGGCCGACAACTCGCCCAACTTCCAGTCCAAGCGCATTGGCGATGCTTTCTTACGCGGCCTGGTCAAGTACCAGATCCCCAAGGTGCCGGTGCACGTGGCGGTGTTCCGGCCCAAGCTCGACGTGAAGTTTCGCCTCAGCGGCGGCCGGCTGGTCGACTCGTATCGCAACTACGTTCGCGAAGACAACTTCTGGACGCCCCACGTCGAGCATCTGCAGGTGTTCGATGTGCCGGGCAACCACGACAACATGGTGCTGGAACCCAACGTGCGCGTGCTCGTCTCGTTGCTCAGGCGGGTCATCGATGGAATAAGCAAGGGAAAGACGACATGACAAGCGGAAAGAACCTCTACCAGCTCGGCGAAACGCCGCCCCAGGGCCACGTGCCCGACAAGATGTACGCGAGCGTCATCCGCAGCGAACGTTACGGCCAGCCGCGAGACGCCTTCCAGATCGAAGTGGTCGACGTGCCC
>JBKJJF010000072.1:0-14135 GCA_046598195.1 Rhizobacter sp.
CGCCTCGGCCAGCCAGTTGCCCATCAGCGAGGTGGGAGCGAGCAGCAGCGCCGGCCCGCCAGCAGCACGCGCGAGCAGCACGGCCAGGGCTTGCAAGGTTTTGCCCAGGCCCATGTCGTCGGCCAGGCAGGCGCCCAGCCCAGCCTGGGCCAGGCGCATGGCCCATTGGTAGCCTTCTTCTTGGTACGGGCGCAGTTGGGCCTGCAAACCGGCGGGCAACGCGACCGCCGCTTGCTGGCCCGCGGCCAGGCTCTCGATGCGGCGAGCGAAGCCGGCGTCGCCTTGCAGCTGCGCGCCGTCCATCACGGCGTCGAGCCAGGCCGCGGCCACCACCGGCACGCGTGCTTCGCCACGCTGCACTTCGACCACCGCCGCCAGCTCGTCGAGGCGGGTGCGCAGCTCTTGTGTCAGCGCGAGGTAGCGGCCTTCGCCCAGCGGAATAAAACGGCCGGTGCCGGTGCGGCTCCAGTCGAGCATTTGTTGCAAGCTGAAGAGCAGGCTCTCGTCCACCTGCACGCCGCCCTGCAGGGCCAGCCAGTCGGTGGCGCTGCGCACATTCACGTGCAGCTGCGGCAGCGCCGCGGTGTCCACCCGCACTGACTTGCCCGCCGGCCAATCGAGCGCGGCAATGGCCAGGCCGGCCGCCGCCAGGGTGTGCAGCTGCTCGATCACACCCAGCGCGTCATCGGCGCTGTCGATCAGCCACTCGGCGCCGGGTTGTGGCTCCAGCTGGGGGCAAACATCGAGCACGCTGTCGAGGTGGGCACGCTCTTGGGCCAGGTCGCGCTGCGCGCCCACGGTTTCGCCAGCGAGCGCGGCCACCAGGCGCGCACGGCCGCTGCCGGGGGTGAGGCGCGGGCCACCGAGGCCCAGCGGTGCCACCACCAGCCGCAGCGACACACCGTCGCCACGCGGCGCAAGCTCGGCACGCAAGCGCACATCGGGCTCAACCTCACGCGCCGCCTGCACCTCGTCGGCATGCACCTGGAAATGCGCGCCCAAGCCTTGCAGCACTTGTTGCAGCTGGGCCGCGCCGTCGGCCGGCACCACCAGGCCCTGGCCGAGCAACTGGGCCACACGCTTGTGGGCCGGTGTGAGGCGGATCACGCGGGCGCGCTGCGGTGAATCGCGCAGCACGCTGAGCGCTTGCAGGGCCTCGACTTCTTTCACCTCGGCAGCGCTGGGTGTGTAGTAGGCGATCCGCTCGGGCCGCGGGTGCAGCCCGGGCAGCATGCGCACACGTTGCTGCCCGCCCAGCGTCACCACATCGATCTCGGGGCTGGCTTCGACCAGGGCCACGCTGACCCCCGGAGCCTCGTCAAATTCCACATGCGGGTGGCCGATCAAGGCCGCCACGGCCACCGCAAGGTCGAGCCGCAGGTCACGCTCATACAGGCCCGGGCGCAAGGCTCGGGCCACGGCGGCGTCGGCCGGGAGCAGGGTGTCGGCCTTGGCGAGCTTGCTGAGCGACAGCGGCTTGGCCTTGCCCCAGCCGCGAGGGCCGCGCTTTTGCTCCAGCGGCGCCACGTCATTCACCTCACCGGAAGGGAACACGCGCAGCCGCCACAGCAAGCGCGTGTCGCCGCCGCCCGAGTCGGCTGCCGCAGCGGTTTCGGGCCCGGCCACCGACATCAATGCAGCCAAGGCCACACGCCACGATTCTTGCGGCGGGGGCACAAAGAAGTTCGCCGGCGGCGGCTCGCCCGACAGCACCTGCGCCGCAGCATCCATCTGCGCCACGAACACCAGCAGGCCGGCCGCAGCGATCTGTTTGCGCACCAGCGCCAGTGCCGCACTGGCCCGCTTGCTCACGGCTTGTGCTTCTCCATCTGGCTTCAACCAGGCCGCCATCAGCCAGCGCCACGGGTCGAGCCGCTCAACGTAGGGAGCCGCCGACAGCGCATCGAAGCGGCCCAGATTCAGCCGCTCTTCGCCCAGGCGCATCTGCACGGCCAAGGCCACCACGCCGCTCCAGTGGTCGGGGGCCGGCGTGCGTTTGCCACCTTCGGTCAGGCAGAACTTGAGCGCCTTGTGCAAATGCGCCGGGCTCTGCTGCGCCAGCAGCGCCAGCGCGTAGGGCGCCGCCAGCATCACGGGCAGAAGGTTCTTGCGTGCCTTGGTTTCGGTCTTCAATGCGGCGAAGACGGCGTCGTAGGCCGCTTCGGCCTGTGCCCAGTGGCCCTGCAGCGCCAACAGGGCGGCGTCGACCGCATCGGCCATGGCACACCAAAAGGGGATGGGCGTCGCGGCCTCGCGCATGGGCTTCAACACCCCGTCGATCGCGCCGAGCTGGCCCGACCACAACAGGTGTTCGCACATCACCATGCGCAGCGAGAAGCTGCCTTCGCCAGTGTGCTCAGCCAGGTAGCGCTCGGCCAGCATGACCAGCGGCAGCTCGGGCTCGCCCCACAAGGCCATCAGGCGCGACAAGCCGTTGAAGAGCACGTCGCTCTGTGGCCCAGGGGCCAAGCGCTCGAACAGGGCGGCGTCGAGTATCTCAAACACCGCCTGCTGAAGGACCTCTGCCCAAGGCAGGCCGTAGCCGCAGGCCATGCGCAAGCGCTCGATTTGCTCGAAAGGCACCCCAGAAAACAACTCCAGCCGCACGATGGCGACGGCTGCCAGCTGGTCGGGGAACTGGCCGCCGCGCACCCCTTCGCTGAAATTCAGGGCACGCTCCAGGGCATGGCGCAAGGCAGGCAGATTGCCGCCGTCGATCAGGCGCAGGTAGATGGCGCTGAACACCTGCCGGCTCACCTGCCAGTGGCCGTGCCGATAGCGGTCTTCGACCAGGCAGCCCGCGTTGGCCAGGCTCTCCATCAAGCCTTTGACGTCGTCGCCGGTGTGGCGCTTGCCTTGCTTGTTGGTGGCCTCCATGCCGGCCAGCATCTCCAGCACCCAGGTGCGGGTGCGGGCACGGCCGCCCAGCGCCACAGCGCCGAGCACGTCGAGTTGCTGGGGGCTGAGCCCGGCCAGCGCAGCGCTCGCGCTCAACGCGAAAGCACCGTCGCCATGGCGACCGCCGTGGCCTCCACGTTGGACGAGTTCAGCCCTGCCACACACATGCGCCCCGAGCGCAACACGTACACCGCATGCACTTCACGCAGCGTGTCTGCCTGCTCGGGCGACAGCCCGGTGTAGCTGAACATGCCGCGTTGCGTGAGGAAGTAGTTGAAATCGCGGCCCGGCAGCTTGGCGCTGAGCACGGCATGCAACTTCTCGCGCATGGCCTGGATGCGCACGCGCATGGCGTTCAGCTCGCCGGCCCACTGGTCGTAGAGCGCCGGCGTTTGCAGCACACGGGCGACGATCTGGCCGCCGTGCGTGGGCGGGCTGCTGTAGTTCTTGCGGATGGTGGCTTTCAGCTGGCCCAGCACCAGATCGGCTTCGGCCTGGTTGGGGCATACCACGCTCAGGCCTCCGCAGCGCTCGCCGTAGAGCGAGAAGCTCTTGGAGAAGGAGCTGGCGCAGAAGAAGCTCACACCGGCATCGGCCAGGGCGCGCACGGCGAATGCGTCTTCGGCAATGCCGTCACCGAAGCCCTGATAGGCGATGTCGACATACGGCACCAACTTGCGTTGCTGGATGACCGGGATCAGCGCTTGCCACTGGGCGGCCGTGAGGTCGACACCGGTCGGGTTGTGGCAGCAGGCATGCAGCAGCACGATGCTTTGTTCGGGCAACGTCTTCAGCGCCGCCAGCATCTCGGGGAACTTCACGCCACCGGTCTGGGCGTCGTAGTACGGGTAGGTGTTCACCGCGAAGCCGGCGCCTTCGAACATGGCGCGGTGGTTGTCCCAGGTCGGGTCACTGACCCACACGTTCGACTTCGGGAAGTAGCGCTTCAGAAAATCCCCGCCCACCTTCAGACCACCCGAGCCGCCCAGCGTCTGGATGGTGGCGATGCGCCCGCTCTTCACGGCCTCGTGGTCGGCGCCGAACAGCAGCTGCTGCACGGCCTGGCGGTAATTGGCCGCACCTTCCATCGGCTGGTAGGGGCGCGCGCCGATGGTTTGCAGCATCGCGGCCTCAGCCGTGCGCACGGCGCCCATCACCGGCAGCTTGCCGGCGTCATCAAAGTAGATGCCGATGCTGAGGTTGATCTTGTTCGGCCGCGGGTCTTTGCCGAAGGCTTCGTTGAGGGTGAGGATGGGGTCGCCAGCGTAGGCGTCGACGTGCTCGAACATGAGGTGCTCCTGCGGGGAAGCCTCAATTATCCAGCCACTCCATCCAGCGGCCATGCGGGTGCGAGCGGGCGAGCAGGTCGAAGCGGGCGGTGTGGCCGTCGCGCGAGCACAGTGTCCACAGGCTGCCGCGTTGGGCCTGCACCCCGTCTTCAAACGGTGCGGGTGCCACCCCCGGGCCGATGTGCAGCTCGGGGCCTTCGCACGACAGCCACATCAAGCCCCGCTCGCGCACCAGGGCGGTCACGCTGTCGATGTGGCGCTGCAAGGCGGCGGGCTCGAAGTAGCTGAGCACCCAGCTGTTGACCAGCACCGGCTGCACGTCAGCCGGCAGGCTCGCCAGCCAGGGCGCAATGGCCGCGGTGCAATCGGCCTCACGCCGCACCGGCCAGGCACGGCGGCGCGCGATTGTGATGGCCTGGTCAAACCGCGCCATGCGCTGCACGTTGCTCGGCCACAGGCAGGCCCGCAGCCAGCGCACGGCGACTTCGTCGTTGACGTCGATCGGCGCCAGGTCGATGCCCAGGCGCTGCACGATCTGCACGGCCGCGGGCACAGGCCGCAAGGGGCCGACCAGGCGACAGGGCAGCACGGGCACCCCGGCATCACCGGCATCTCCGGCATCACCGGGCTCCACACCGTTGCCGTAGTCACAGCGGTAGTCATCCACACCGAGGTTCAAGCCCGCGCTGCAGCCGAAGTCGAGCAAGGCCAGCTGCTGCCGCCCACTGCGCCGGGCAATCGCCTGCAAGGCTGGCCACATGACGGCGCACCGGCCGATCTCGTTGGTCTGCGTGCTGCGGGTGGCCATGTGTTGGCGCAAGGCCTCGTGGTGCTCGGCCACAAAATCGGTGAGGCAGGCCGCCAGCGCCGCGTCGGGCGCACGGGTGCCGCCCAGGCTGGCGTAGTAGGCCTGCAGGGGGTGGCTCACACCCGAGAGCAGCAGGTCATGCACGGCGGCCAGCCAGAGATTGGGCAGCTGCTGCGCCGCCTCGGCCTCGGCCAGCAGCGCAAGCAGCGCGGGCTGCTCGGCCACCACGTGGCACAAGGCCTGGTAGAGCGGCTCGTCGGCAGATTCGTGCTCGGCAAACCAGTGGAAGCGCTTGGCGAGGCGGGGCAAATCGATGGGCATGGCGGTGGCTCTCGCAGGCGGTGAAGCCGCAGGGTAGCCCTCGGGCCCAGGCGGCTTTGTCGGGCACCCGACAATTGTCACCATGCGCGATGACATCGAGCCCCTGCTGGCCGCCACCTTGCCCGAGCTGCACCTGGCCGAGCCGCATTGGCGCGGCCTGCTGCCGCTGTGCCGGCTGCACAAGCTCGCACGCGGTGGTGTGCTGCTGGCACAAGGGCAGCCCACACCCGCGTTGTTCGGCCTGCTGGCGGGTGAGATCGCGATCCGCTTCACGACCGTGGATGGCGATGTGTCGGTGATCGAGCATGTGCCACCCGGCGGCTTGTTCGGCTTGTCGTCGTTCGCCAGCGGGCGGCCCTCGACCTTCGAGGCGCTGGCCACGCAGCCGACGCGGGTGGTGGCCTTCGGGCCGGCGGCCTACCAGTACCTGATGGACGAGGTGCCTGGCTTTGCGCGTGCGCTGATGCGCGAGTTTGCGCAGCGCCATGACGGCGCCTTGCGCCTGCTCGAAGCTTCACGCCACCGCAGCGCGATGGAGCGGCTGAGCCTGGCGCTCGACCAGCTGATGCGCACCGGGCGCGCGGGTGAGACCGACGCCCAGGGCTGGCGCTTCGTGCGCACCACCCAGGCTGAGCTGGCCGCGCTGGCCAACCTGTCGCGCCAGACGGTCAACAGCTGGGTCGGTGAGCTCGCCGCGCAGCAGCGGCTGCGCGTTGTCTACGGTGGCTTGTGGATGCCACCCCCTTCATGAGGCGAGGGCCGCCTCGATGTCTTTGGCGATCGACTCCGGCGTGTCGTTCGGCGCATAACGTTTGATCACCTGGCCGTCGCGGCCGACCAGAAACTTGGTGAAGTTCCATTTGATGCCCTGGGTGCCGAGGATGCCTGGCGCTTCGGCGCTGAGCCATTTCCACAGCGGGTGGGCCTCGGCGCCGTTGACCTGCACCTTGCTCATCATCGGAAAACTGACGCCGTAGTTGACTTGGCAAAACGAAGCGATCTCGCCGTCGTTGCCCGGGTCTTGGCCGCCGAACTCGTTGCTCGGGAAACCCACCACCACCAGGCCCTGGTCGCTGTAACGCTCCCACAACGTCTCAAGCCCCGCGAACTGCGGCGTGAAGCCGCAGGCGCTGGCGGTGTTGACGATCAGCAGCACCTTGCCCTTCTGGGTGGACAGGCTGGCGGGCTTGCCAGCAATGGAAACAGCGTCGAAGTCATACACACTGGCCATGGGATCTCCTGCGGGCTGTGAAATAAGTCGAAGCCGATCGTAGCGCCGCCGCCCACCCCACGCGGTGAAGGGTTGACGCCACCCGGCGCGCCATCGAACATGGGCCCCACCGCCACCCCCGGAAGAGCTTATGCCCGAGCGCATACCGATGCGCTACACCGTCGCGCTGCAAGGCTTCAGCGACTTCGAGCGCCGCGCGATGGCCTCGTTCTTTCGCCTGGCGCAAGAGCGCGCCCCCGCCTACGTGCAAGCGGCCAGCCCGGCCGAAAGCGACTTCATCATTGCCGATGCCGACCACCCGCGCGACGTGGCCGCGGTGCGCGACGCGCGCCGCCTGCAAGACACCATCTTCATCGGCTCCGCCGCGCCCGCCGGCTCGTTGGCCTGGCTGCCACGGCCGATTGAGCCCACCCACATCGTGCGCGAGCTCGACCTGCTGCTGGAGCATCGCCTGGCCAGCCTCGATGAGCCGCCCGGCACCGATTGGGTCAACTCGGCCCCCAGCGGGCTGATGAGCGCCGACGGCCGGCCCGCCAAAGACGTGCTGGTGGTCGACGACAGCCGCGTGGCACTCAAGTTCTTGCAGACCCGCCTGCAAGGCCTGGGCTACCGCGTGCACTTGGCGCACGACGCCACGCAGGCGCTGGAGCGGCTGGCCTCGCAGGCGTTTTCGCTGGTGTTTCTCGACGTGGGCCTGGGCCCCGAAGGCAGCGTGGACGGTTTTGCCGTGTGCCAGCACATCAAGCGGCGCCCGCAACACCCCGGCGGCATCACCCCGACCGTGTTGATGGTGACTGGGCGCAGCAGCTCGATGGACCGCGTGCGTGGCGACCTCGCCGGCTGCGACGCCTACCTCACCAAGCCGCTGATGGAAGACGAGTTCGTGGCCACACTGCGCCAGCTGGACCCTGTTCTCGCCTGAGCTACCGGCGCGCGCCTCAGGCGTGGGCTGAGCGCTCGAAGGTCGACAACAGCGCGGCCAGCAAGATCAGCCCACCACCCAGCGCCAGGGCCGCGGTCATCACCCCACCGCCCAGCAGCAGCGCCGAGGCCGAGGCAAACAACACCTCGGTCAGCATGACCACCGAGGCCACATTGGCCGGCAACCGCGCCGCGCCGTACTGCAGCGCCAGGTTGCTGAGCAGGAAAAATGCACTGAGCACCAGCGCCATCGGCACCCACCCGAAAGAGGGCGCGGGCGGCCAGGGCGCCTGGCCGTGCAGCCCGAGCACCGTGGCCAGACTGCCGGCCACGAGCACGCCACCGAGGAACATGGCCAGGGCGCGGCTTTCTTCAGGGCACCTGGCTTCACGCCGCAGCATCACGTTGTTGAGCCCGAACGAAAAACCACCGAGCACGCCCAACCAGTCGGGCAGCGAGCGTGGCAGCGGCCAGCCCTGCCCACCCTCGGGCCACAACACGATGGCCGCCCCGGCCAGGGCCAGCAGCACGCGCACGGCGGCCATCATGCTGAGCGCTTCGTTCAGCAGCAGCCGCGCCAACACCACCACCCACAGCGGCATCAGGTAGAACAGCAAGACCACGCGCACCACGTCGCCAATGGCCACGCCCCAATTGAAGGCCGCATTGGTGGTGCCCGACGCCACCACCAGCACCCACAAGGCCGGTGTGCGCAGCACCTGGCCAAACGCATGCGGGCGGGCGAGGCCGATCACCGCCACCGCCACCAGGTAGATCAGCGCCGTGGCCCACAGCGGGTGCAGGCCCTGCGCCTGCAGCTGGCGAAACGGCCACCACGACACACCCCAGACCAGGGCGTTGAGCATGAGGGCGAGGGCGGGCAGGAGGCTGGGGGCAGAAAACACGGCGCGATTGTCGCTGCGCCCCCAAGTTCATTGGATTGCACCACCGAGCGGCGGCGCCTAAGGTACCCGCAGGTTCCTGGAGCACCCCACATGAAACCCCTCGACGTCTTCACCCCCGACGAACTCTCCTCAGGCATGCCGCCCGACCTGAGCTACGCGGCCTACCGCTTTCTGGCCGAAGGCGACTCGTGGTTCACGCTGAGCACGCTGAACCCAGGCAAAAATGCCAACCTCTTGTTCCAGATGCAGTTCGAGCAGTTCGCCTGCGCCGTCAACTGCGCCTACCCCGGCGACACCCTGTCGCACATGGCCGAGATGAACAGCGACCCGGTGTTCGTGCAGCTGCTGTGCGGCAAACGCGCCCGCATCTGGGACGGCCTGCTGCTCTCGTGCGGCGGCAACGACCTGATCGACGCGCTCAAGGCCTCGGGGCCGGGCGTGCCCAACAACCAGCGCCTGCTGCTGCCCGCCGCCGAATGGGGGCTGGTCACCGACGGGCCAGCGCGCTACCTCAGCCCCGAAGGCTGGTCGACCTTTGGTACCTACTTGCGCGCCAACTTCGAGCACCTGCTGGGCCTGCGCGATGCCGGGCCGTCAGCAAACTGCCCGACCTTCATCCACGCTTACGCCTGCCCCACACCGCGTGACGCCGGGGCCGGCTTTGGCCGGGGGCCCTGGTTGATGCCCTCGCTGGTGAGCCACGGCATTCCCACCAGCGACTGGGTGGAACTGGGCGCCTTGTTGATGCGCCAGCTGGGCCAGCTGCTGGCCGACATCGCGGCCGATGGGGTGCGATTCCCCAACCTGCATTTTTTCGACACCAGCGTGATCGCCATCGTGCCGGCCGAGCTGAACACGTCGGGCGCCAGCGGTGACTGGGTCAACGAGATCCACCTCACCCGCAGTGGCTACAAGAAGCTGGCCCTGCCGTGGGCGGCGTCGATTGAACACGTGCTGCGTTCACCCTGAGCCCTGTCGAAGGGTCAGCCCAAACGGAGTCAGCTCAATGTTTGTCGCTGCGTGCCAAAGCCAGCAAACGATCGACTTCGTCTTTGTGCTTCACGCAGTTGCTGGCATGCCAGCGGCCGATCACCCACATCGTGCCGGCGACCACCAGGCCGAAGGCGGTGATGGCGGTGAGGGACGACAGGCCGAATTTTGTCATGCCGGTATAGAACGCGCCCAGGCCCAAGATGCAGGCCTGTTCGTTGAAGTTCTGCACCGCGATCGAGCGGCCCGCACCCATCAGGTTGTGGCCACGGTGTTGCAGCAGCGCGTTCATCGGCACCACCATGTAGCCACCGATGGCGCCCAGCACAATCAGGAAGGGGGCGGCCACCCAAACATCGCTGATGAAGTTCATCGCGATCACCAGCAAGCCCATTGCAATGCCCATCGGGATCACGCTGGTGGCCTGGTCCAGGCGCATGCGCACCGAGGCCACCACCGCACCCACCGCCGTGCCCAGCGCCACCACCCCGACCAGCGCCGAGGCCTGGGTGGTGCCGTAACCCAGCGCCGTCGCCGCCCAGGCCAGCACGATGTAGCGGAAGTTGCCCGACACGCCCCAGATCAAGGTGGTGGTGCCCAGCGAGATCTGGCCCAGCTTGTCGCCCCACAGACGCGCGTTGCAGTTGGAGAAATCACGCACCAAGACCACCACGCTGCCCGACAGAGGCTGCAAGGGCGCGTCAGTGCGCGGGATCTTCAGGTTGAACAGCGCTGCAATCAGGTACAACAAGATCAGCGACGCAATGGCCGCTTCGGGCGCGGTGTCGATGCCGGTGCTGAACATCGGCAGGTCGACCTGCAACAACAGGTGCGAGATGGTGACCCCGACCAGCTGCCCGCCCAGCAGCACACCCAAGATGATGGAGCCGATGGTCAGGCCTTCAATCCAGCCATTGGCCTTGACCAGCTGCGAGTTGGGCAAGAGCTCGGTCAAGATGCCGTATTTGGCCGGCGAGTAAGCCGCCGCGCCCAGGCCGACGATGGCATAGGCCAACAACGGGTGGGTGCCAAACAGCATCATCAGACAGCCCACTACCTTGATCAGGTTCGAGAAGAACATGACCTTGCCCTTGGGCACGGCGTCGGCAAAGGCCCCCACCAGTGGCGCGAGGATCACGTAGAACAAGGCAAACATCGGCACCAGCGCGGCACGCTGCCATTCGGGCTGGCCCGATGTCCTGAGCAACTCGACGGCGGCGACAAAAAGCGCGTTATCAGCCAGCGAGCTGAAGAACTGCGCTGACATGATGGTGTAGAAACCTTTTTTCATTCGTTCGCCGGGAGCTTCAGGGCACGGAGCCGGGCGGTTATAGCACGCACCCTAGAGGGCCGAGGGCCGGGCCGCCCTCAAGCCGGCCCTCATCCCCGGGGGGATCGCCTGTGGTACGCCGCAAGGCAAGCGGCCGCCATCCACGCTGGCAGAATCCCGGCCATGCCGCGCCCCATCGAAGCCCTGGTTTACCCGGATGCGCTTGCGCACAACCTGAAGCTCGCCCGCGAGCACGCACCCGACGCCAAAGTCTGGGCGGTGGTCAAGGCCAACGCCTATGGCCATGGCATCGAGCGCGCCTTCGCCGGCTTGCAAGGTGCCGACGGTTTTGCGCTGCTCGACCTGGCCGAGGCCGAGCGCTTGCGCGCGCTCGGCTGGCGCGGCCCGATCCTGCTGCTCGAAGGCTGCTTCGAGGCCCGCGACCTGGAGCTGTGCTCGCGGCTCAACCTGTGGCACGTGGTGCACCACGAGGCGCAAATCGACTGGCTGGCCCTGCACAAGACCACCTGGCCGCACCACGTGTATTTGAAGATGAACAGCGGCATGAACCGCCTGGGGTTCACTCCGGCGGCCTTTCGCAGCGCCTGGCAGCGGCTCTCGGGCCTGACGCAGGTGGACGAGATCACGCTGCTCACGCACCTGTCTGATGCCGATGGCGACCTCAACACCTCGCGCGGCATTGCCCACCAACTGGCCACCTTCGAAGCCGCCACGCACGACCTGGCCGGCGAGCGCTCGATCAGCAACAGCGCCGCCACGCTGCGCTTTGCGCCCAAGATGGCCGAGGTGCGCGGTGACTGGGTGCGCCCGGGCATCATGTTGTACGGCTCCTCGCCCGACTTCCCCACCCACACCATCGCGCAGTGGAAGCTGCAGCCGACGATGACCTTGCGCTCGCGCCTGATCGGCATGCAGCTGCTGCAAGTGGGCGACACCGTGGGCTACGGCAGCAGCTTCACCGCCGACCACGCCATGCGCATCGGCATCGTCGCCTGCGGTTATGCCGACGGTTACCCACGCTCGGCCAGCACCGGCACGCCGGTGCTGGTGAACGGCATTCGCACACGCGTGGTCGGGCGGGTGTCGATGGACATGCTGACGGTCGACCTGAGCCCGGTGACCCATGCCGTGCTGGGCAGCGAGGTCACGCTGTGGGGCCGCGGCCGGCACGGCGAGGTGTTGCCCATCGACGAGGTGGCCCATGCGGCCGGCACGGTGGGCTACGAGTTGATGTGCGCTTTGGCGCCGCGGGTGCCGACGCGCGTGGCATGAGCGTGATCGAGGTCAACCCCGACGAAGTGGAGTTCAGCGCCATCCGCGCACAGGGGGCGGGTGGGCAAAACGTGAACAAGGTGTCGAGCGCGGTGCATTTGCGCTTCAACATCCACGCATCGTCGTTGCCCGAGCCGGTGAAAGAACGGCTGCTCGCGATGTCAGACCAGCGCATCACCGACGAAGGGGTGGTGGTGATCAAGGCGCAAACCTCGCGCAGCCAAGACATGAACCGCCAAGACGCGCTGCGCCGCCTGCAAGAGCTGGTGGACAGCGTGGCCACACCGCCGCGGGTGCGCCGGGCCACCAAGCCGAGCTATGGTTCCAAACAACGGCGCCTCGCCGGCAAGAGCCAGCGTGGTGAGATCAAGGCCGGGCGCACCAAGGTGCGGGGCGAGTAGTGTCCGATCGTCGCTCCGCACGCTGATGCGCCCGGCCCTGAACTGATGGCAGCGCCGCCAAGTCACTCGCTCTCGCCCCAGGGGGTGATCAGGCGCCCAGCTGTTCACCCAGCAGCTTGAGGCTTTTGAGATCACCGGCCGGCAGCTTGCCAGCGCGCAACAAAGTGGCACTGTGGATGCTGCGCAGGCGGTACAACAGCTCTTGCTCCACCGCCTCAACTTCGGCGGCGTCTTGCAGCGCCACCTCGCCATCGATCCACAGGCCGCTCGCGTTCCAGCCCTTGCGCAGGCGGGCGAGCAGGTGCTGGGCCAGGCCCAGCGCGTCCATCAGCGCCTGCGACTGCGCGGTCGAGGCCAGCGCCACGATGCCCACGTGGGCGGTTTGCAGCGCGGCGTCGAGCAAGGTCAGGCGCACCTGGATCTCGTCGCGGCTCACGCTCGCTTGCAGGGCCGGCTCCAGCCCGCTGGCGTAAGCGATCGGGCCGACCCAACCCAGCTCAAATTCACCCGGCACCACCCGCAGGGCCACGCTGGCGCGAGCGAGCTGCGGGGAGTCGCTGCGCAGCACCGCCAGCACGGCTTCGGTGACGGCCAACTGGCGGCCCAGCGACGAGAGCTGCTCGCGCTGCAGGCAATGTGGGTAGCCCGAACCGTCGAGCCGCTCGTGGTGCTCGGCCACGGCACGCGCCACCGCTGCCGGGTAGTCGGTGAGCTGCTGCAAGAGCAGTTTGCCCACGTGCGGGTGCACCACCAGGTACTGGTAACTCTGGAAGCTGAGCGCGCCGTCGGCACCGGCCTCGCCGTGTTCGGGGGCGATGTACATCTCGCCCAGGTCGTGCAGCAGGCCGCACAACATGGCCAGGCGCAACTCCTGGGTGCTGCCGCCGTGCGAAATGGTCAGCGCGCCGTTGAGCGCCATGGCCTGCAAGGCGTGGTCGAACGATTCAGGTCGCGAGGCCTGGCCGGCGGTGAGCAGCAGTTGCGCCACCGGGTGCAGCGGCAGGTGAGGCGCTTCGCGCAGCAGCTTGGCGGCATGCGGGCGCAGCAGTGGCGCCAGTGGGCCGTCGCGCTCGATCAGCCGCTCCAGCGACTGCACCAGTGAATGGGCGGTGACGCCATCTTCAGCCAGCAGGCACGATTCGAGCGGCTGGCGCAGCTGGCGGTCGAGCAGCTTGCGTTGCAAGGCCTGCGAAACCGGCTGGTCACGCGCCCAGAGCTTGGTGCCGGAGACGTCGAAGATGTCGGTCGAAGCGATGATCGACTTGGTCTGGCTCGCCTCCAAAATGGTGGCCAACGCGTGCGGGTTGGCAGTCGTGAAGCTCTGGGGCTGGGCTGACGTGTTCATCATGTCGTTGTCTCCAACAGGCCGTATCGACCTGTTTTCGACCGAACCCCGGGCCACTCAAGGCCGGGGTTGTGACAACACGTTTCTGGCGCAGCACCGGCAGGCCGAGCGCCGGGCCGCTCCCAAGCCGGCCCGCATCCCCTCGGGGGATCGCCTGATGTCCCCATCAGGCGAGGGGCTCACATCACACCCGTTTGAACAAGGCCAGCAAACCACCTGCCGCAACGAACAGCGCGCCAAACGTGCGGTTGAGCACCCTGATCTGGCGCGGCGACTTCAGCAAACGCAGCAGCTTCGACGCCAGTGCGGTGTAACCCGCCATCACCACCAGGTCGGTGAAACCCAGCGTGGCGGCGATCACCGCGTATTGGGTGGTCAGCGATTGCGAGAGGTCGAGGAACTGCGGCACCACGGCCAGTAGAAACACAGTGCCCTTGGGGTTGACGGCGTTCACCATCCAGCC
>JBKJJF010000082.1:0-23581 GCA_046598195.1 Rhizobacter sp.
GGAGTGGTTGCTGGAGCTGGCCGACTCCACCGTCACCTACCGCTCACGCTACCTGGTGGCGCCTGAGTGGCTGCCGGTGCTCGACTTGCTGATGCGCGACGACACCAACCCGCGCTCGGTGGTTTTCCAGGTGAAGGGCCTGGTTGAATATGTCGACAAGCTGGAGCGCGCGCACGGTCGCTTTGCCGGTAACGTGCTGGCGCCGGCGTATGCCGCGCTGCTGTCGCTGAAGGCCGACGATTTACACCCCGAGAGCGAGGTGTTGGCCGATCTGCTGGAGCAGCTGCAGCGGGCGGCGCACACGGTATCGGACGAACTCACGCTCAAGTTCTTCTCGCACGCCGACTCTCGCAGTGTGTTGTCTCTGGTGGCCTGAGAGCATGAGTCGAGAGCGCTACACCGTCGAACACGAAACACGCTATGTGTACACGGCCCCGGTGTCGCAGTCGTGGCAACTGGCTCGCCTGACGCCGCGCCACTTGCCGTGGCAAAGGCTGCTGTCGTGCGCGATCCAGATCGACCCGCCACCCGACGAGCGCCACGAAGCGGCCGACAGTTTTGGCAACAGCGTGACCCACTTCGGGCTGCATGGCGCGCACCGCATGCTGCGCGTGCGCATGCAGTGCAGTGTGGAGGTAGCCGACCGCCCGCCGGTCGACGACCTGCCCTTTGCGGCCTGGGAAAGTGTGCGCGACACCGTGCGCCAGCAGCCCGAGCTTGACGACCTGGTGCCGGCGCGCATGTGCGAGCCCACGCTGCTGGTGCCGCTGTCCGAAGGCGCCCGCATCTACGCGCTGGAGTCGCTCACACCCGGGCGCGGCTGGCTGGAAGCCGTGACCGATCTGATGCAGCGCATTCACGCCGACTTTGAGTTCGACCCGGGCGCCACCACCGTCAGCACTTCGGTCGACGAGGTGCTGTACCAGCGCCGGGGTGTCTGCCAAGACTTCGCGCACCTGATGCTCGCGTGCCTGCGTGGCCATGGCCTGCCTGCGCGTTATGTGTCGGGTTACCTGCTCACCGACCCGCCTGAAGGCCAGCCCCGGCTGATGGGGGTCGATGCGTCGCACGCTTGGGTGGCGGCCTACTCGCCCGAGTGTGGCTGGGTCGAGTTCGACCCCACCAACGACCAGCTGGCCGACAGCCGCTACATCACGCTCACGTGGGGATCAGACTTTGCCGACGTGGTACCGCTGCGTGGCGTGATCCTGGGCGGTGGAACGCAGGAGATGGATGTGTCGGTGAGCGTCATCCCGGTCTGAGAGCCTGAGAGGGCGAGAGTTTGCGAAGTGGGCGGCCCGGTCAACACCAACTGCAAGCCGCTCTCAGCGATCGACCCGCTTGCGGATCAGCGCGATGGCTTCGCCCAGGTCGATCACCGCCATGGCGTAGTAGCTCGACCAGTTGTAGCGGGTGACGGCGTAGAAGTTGGTGGTGCCCGCCACATAGCTGAGCGCCGCGTCGCCGTTTTGCAGCTCGACGAGCGCCAGCGGGCCGGTGAACTCGCGTGCTGCTGCCGGCAGGCCCGCGCCTTTTTCGGCGAACTGCTGGGCGGTGAACGTGGGCAGGATGTCGGGTGCGAGCAGCACGGCGCGGTCGGCGGCCTCTACCGGCACGGCCACGTCAAAGCGGGTGGGCATGCCACGCTGCCAGCCGAACTCGGCGAGGTAGTGCGCAATGCTGCCGATCACGTCGGCCGCACTGGTGTGCAGGTCAACATGGCCATCACCGTCGAAGTCGACCGCGTACTTGTTCCAGCTGCTGGGCATGAACTGGCCCATGCCCATGGCACCGGCATAGCTGCCCTTGAGCTTGAGCGGGTCGGCGCCTTCACTGCGGGCCAGCACAAAAAACTGCTCCAGCTCGCTGCGGAAAAAAGCGCTGCGGTCCTTGCGGCCGGTGGGGAAGTCAAACGACAAGGTGGCCAGCGCATCGATCACCCGGAAGTTGCCCATTTGGCGGCCGTAGATGGTCTCCACGCCCACCACGCCGACGATGATCTCGGGCGGCACGCCATACATCTCTTCGGCGCGTTGCAGCCATTTTTCGTTGTCGCGCCAGAACGCGATGCCGCTCTTGATGCGCAGCGGCTCGACAAAGCGCGCGCGGTAGGCCGCCCAGTTTTTGGCGGTGCCGCTGGCTGGCGGCATGATGAACTTGGCCACGTTGGGCACGTAGCGGGCCTGCGCCAGCAGCGCCTTCACCCAGCCCGCATCGAGGCCGCGGCGCTCGGCCAGCTCGGCGCCAAAACGCATCACGTCTTCGCGCTGGCCGTAGGTGACGAGGTCGGGTGCGCTGTCGTCGCGGGCGCCCTGGGCATGGGCCGTGGTGATCAACAGGGCCAGGGCGAAAAAGCGCAGAACAGTGGGGAACAGGAACATGGCCCGCATTATCGAGCCGAGGCCTTGGCCGCACGCCGCAAGTGGCGGGTTTCGCGCAGCAAGGCACGCAGCCAGTCGGTCGAAGGCCGTTTGAGCGGCGAGCGGCCGTAGCGCTGCTGCTCCAGGGTCTGCAACAAGTGTGAGAGCGCCTCGCCTTGCGGCCCGAAGCGTTGGCGTACCTGCTCGGCCAGGGCGCGCGGCGGCTCGTGGGCCATGGCGCCCAGGCCCAGCGTGCGCAGGGCTCGGCGCAGCGCCTGGGCTTGGCGCTGCCAGGGGTCTTGGCGGTGGCGATCCCACCAGGCCCAGGCGGCACCCGTGAACGCCAGCCCGCTGAGAATGCCGATCA
Organism: Rhizobacter sp.; assembly: GCA_046598195.1. Classification (GTDB taxonomy): domain Bacteria; phylum Pseudomonadota; class Gammaproteobacteria; order Burkholderiales; family Burkholderiaceae_C; genus Rhizobacter. Next base: position 2,728 of record JBKJJF010000082.1, read on the forward strand.
GCAGCAGGGCGATGTCTTGCCAACTGGGGGAGTCGAAGCCCAGCTTCTTCATCAGGTCAAACTGCTGGCCGCGCGAGTAGTTGAGCACCCACTGGTTCCAGCGGTTGTTGACGGCTTCCCAGGCTTCGCGCATCTGCGCCAGCAGCTGCGGGTTGACGCCAGCCATCGCGCCCGCCATGAAGCCAGGTGTGGGCGCCAGGTTGCGGCTGCGCACGATGCGCTCTGGCGCCACTGCCGCGGTGGGGTCGGCACGCACCCAGCCCTTGCCCTCTTGCCAGTATTCGGCCCACGCATGGGCGTAACTCTGGCGCACGATGTAGTAGCCGTCGACCGGCAGCGGGTCGGTGCCCTGGTAGCCGGTGACCACACGCGCCGGCACGTCGAGCGCCCGCATGATCACCACGAAGGCGGCGGCAAAGTGTTCGCAAAACCCCTCTTTGCGGCCAAGCCAGAACTCGTCGATCGCGCCCAGTGGGTTGGCCACACCATACGCACCGGAATCCAGCGTGTAGGTGAAGCCGCCGGTGCGGATGTGCGCCATCACGGCCTTGGCCAGGGTTTGTGCGTCGGCATTGGCATAACGCGGGTCGTCGCCCAGCTGGCGTGCCCAGGCCAGGGTGCGCGGGTTGTAGCCGGTTGGCAGGGTGACGTTTTCGCGCAAGCTGGGGCTGCGCTGCAGTGGCCCATGGCTGAAGCCCGTGTGGGCGCTGGCGGTGAAGCGCAATCGCTCCAGCACCAGCTTGTTTGTGCTCCACATGAGGTCGTCGCGCCTGAAACTTTGCTGGCCGTCGATGGGGCCCACCTCGGTGGTGACCTCGAGCAGTGGCAGCAAGGGCATGCGCAACGGCTCCAGAGTCACCTCGTAGCGCACGGCCGGGCTGCTCAGGCGCGGCGCGTTGGCGGCCTGAGGGGTGGAGGCGTAGCTGGCGCTCCAGGTTTTGCCATCAAAGCGGCTGAAGACCGGCCCGCGAAAGTACAGGGTCTCGGGCAAAGGCGCGGGGCCGTCGAACTTGATGCGCATCGAAACGGTGTCGTCGAGTGCGAGCTCGGTCACGCTGCCCATCTGCATGCTGTTGGACAGGCCGGTCTTGGCCATGCCGTCTTGTGGCACGCCCCACAGCGGCCCGATGCGTGGAAACAGCACGAACAGCAGCACCATGATCGGCGCCCCCAACAAGGCGGTGCGCAGCGCCAGGCCACCGGCTTGGCGCAGGCTGGGTTGCCCGACCGGCATGTGGGCCAGCACCAGGGCCGTCAACAAGCCCCACACCGACGCCAGCATGGCGATGGCCACCAACAGCGACTGCGAAAACAGGAAGTGCGTGAGCACCAGAAAGAAGCCGAGAAAAAACACCACGAAAGCATCGCGCCGGGCGCGCAGCTCAAGTGTTTTGAGCCCCATGAGCACCACGGCCAGGGTCACGCCGGGCTCCTTGCCGAGCAAGGTCTTGAACGACCACAACGTGAGTCCGGCTGCGAGCCCCAACACGACCACCAGCACCCAGCGCCGCGGCAAGGGCGCGTTGTTCAGCGCCAGATGGGCACGCCACAGCAGCACCGCTGCCGTCAGCAGGCCGCACCACACCGGCAGGTGAGACAGGTGGGGCATGACTGTCCAGGCGATGACTGCCAGCAAAAAGAGCGTGTCACGCGACTCGCGCGGCAGGTGACGCCAGCTCATTGGAGCCCCGCGCCTGGTGAATACACCAGGCGGCCCCCCGGGTGGGTGCGGGCCGGCTTGGGAGCGGCCCGGCGCTCGCCCCGCCCATTCATTGCCATAAGGCCAAGGCCTCCAGGCAGCGTTTGCGTTGGGTGTCGCCATGGCCCGGCGCGATTTCGGTGCCGGGCAGGCGCAGGCCGTGGTCGGCGTTGGCCCGGTCAGCGGCCATCACCCAGGCGGTGAGCCGCGACAGGCGGTCTTCGGGCGCGAGGCCGCCGCAGTGTTGCCAATCGAGCCACAGCTGCTGTTGCACCGATGCGCTGGTGTCGCGGCTGACCAATTCGCCGCCGGTTTCCAGGCTGCGGGCGGCTTTTTTCCACACCACCAGCTTCAAGGGGTCACCCCGTTTGTAGCCGCGCACACCTTCGATCTCGCCGCCGTCGGTGCTGCGCCGTGCCGTCGGGCCGCCGGGTGTGGCATGGGCCGGTGGCAGCGGTGCGGCGGGTTGTTCGGGGCGGGGGTAGACCAGCACCTGCGCCTCGGGCCGCCAGACCGACCAGGCGCGAAACAGCCCCAGCGGAAAGCGCGTCTCGGCGCTGATGGTCGGCACCTCGTAGCGCCCGCGTGTGGTCGGCACGAAGCTCACCTGGGCGTGGGCCTGGCCGCCTTCTGGCACGTCGATCCAGCTCAGGGTGGCCGCGCGGGTGGACACCATGCGCAGGCCGATGCCGTAGCGCGCTTTGCCAGGGCTGGTGAGGGTGATGTCGAGCAAGGCGGGCGACCCCGCGAACGCGGCAGTCGGTGGCCGCAGGTGCAGGGTGAGGCCACGCAAGGTGTTGTGCGTGACGTGCATCGAGACGATGCCGCTGCCGGCCAGCAAAAAGGTCAGCACGTAACCCAGGTTGAGCTGGTAGTTGATCGACGCGACCAGCAGCACCATCAACGTGAGGCCAAACATCAACCCCGCGCGGGTGGGCAAGATGTAGACGTTGCGCTGCGTCAGCAGCAGCGTGTCAGAGCGCGGGTGGCGCGACTGCCACCAAACGCGAAAACGCTCGCGAATGAAGGCCGCCGGGTGGGGCCACTGGGCCGTCCTCTGGCGCAAGGTGCTGCTCATTTGTGCTCAGACCAGTGGCACCGCTTCCATCATCGCTCGCACCTGCTCGCGCGCCCCCCGCCCGGCGCCGGCCACCGGCACCAGGCGGTGTGCCACGGTCTGCGCCAAGATGGCCTGCACGTCGTCGGGCGCCACGTAGTCACGTTCGTCGAGCAGGGCATGCGCTTTGGCGGCGCGCAGCACGGCAATGCCCGCCCGTGGGCTCAGGCCATCGACGAACCAGGCGCCGCTGCGGGTGGCGGCGATCAGCGACTGCAGGTAGTCGAGCAAGGCGTCGGAGGCATGCACCTTCAGCACTTCTTGTTGCGCGGCGACCAGCTCTTCGGGTGTCATCACCGCTCGCAACCCACCGATGGCTTCACGCCGGTCGGTGCCGGCGAGCAGGGCCCGCTCGCTGGCCTTGTCGGGGTAGCCGAGCGTGAGGCACATCAAGAAGCGGTCGAGTTGAGATTCGGGAAGCGGGTAGGTGCCGAGCTGGTCGGTCGGGTTTTGGGTCGCGATCACAAAGAAGGGGCGGGGCAGGGCGCGGGTTTCGCCGTCGACCGTGACTTGGTGTTCTTCCATCGCTTCGAGCAGCGCGCTCTGCGTCTTGGGCCCGGCGCGGTTGATCTCATCGGCCAGCAGCACCTGGGCGAACACCGGGCCAGGGTGGAAGACGAAGGCCTCCTTGCTGCGCTCGTAGACGCTCACACCGATCAGGTCGGAGGGCATCAGATCGGCAGTGAACTGGGTGCGCGAGAAGCGCAGGCCCAGCGACACCGCCAGCGCGTGCGCGAGCGTGGTCTTGCCGACCCCGGGCACGTCTTCGATCAGCAGGTGGCCACCGGCCAGCAGGCAGGCCACGCAGTCGCGCACCTGGGGGCGTTTGCCCACGATGATCGTGCTAATCTGATCGGTCAAACGGGTGAGTTGTGACGCAAGGCTTGAGCTCATGTGAAGCACGATACCCGAAACCCCCGGCCCGAGCCTCATGCCCACAGCCCTCTACACCCACCCCGATTGCCATGCGCACGACATGGGCCAAGGTCACCCCGAATGCCCGCAGCGGCTCGACGCCATCCATGACCACCTGATTGCAATTGGCCTCGACGTGGCCCTCGAGCACCGCGAGGCACCCCTGGTCGACCTGCATGACGTGGAGTTGGCTCACAGCCCAGGCTATGTGTCGGAGCTCAAAGACCGCCTGGAGCAACTGGCCCTGACCGGCGAGTCGCGCGCCTTTGACCCCGACACCAGCGCCAACGCCGGCACCTGGGCCGCCGCTCGGCGTGCTGCCGGCGCCGCCGTGGCGGCCACCGATGCGGTGATCGATGGCGACATCGACAACGCTTTCTGTTGCGTCCGCCCGCCCGGCCACCACGCCACGCGCGACGAGACCATGGGGTTCTGCTTCTTCAACAATGTGGCCATTGCCGCACGCCATGCGCTCGACGTGCGCGGCCTGAAGCGTGTGGCCATCGTCGACTTTGACGTGCACCACGGCAACGGCACCGAAGACATCGTGGCCGGCGACGACCGCATCCTGATGGTGAGCTTCTTCCAGCACCCGCTCTACCCCTACAGCGGCGGTGTGCCCAAGGGCGAGAACATGATCAACCTGCCGATCCCGCCCTACACACGCGGCGGCGAGCTGCGCGAGATGATCGAGGCCATGTGGATGCCGCGGCTCGAATCCTTCAAGCCGCAGATGGTCTTCATCTCGGCCGGTTTTGATGCCCACCGTGAAGACGACCTGGGTCAGCTAGGCCTGGTCGAGGCCGACTACGAGTGGATCACCCGCCGCGTGAAAGACGTGGCCGACCGCCACGCCAGCGGGCGCATCGTGTCGTGCTTGGAGGGCGGTTATGCCCTCAGCGCCCTGGCGCGCAGCGTGGCCACGCACCTGCGTGTGCTGGCCGGACTCTGAGTGAGTCGCCTCCACGTGTTGCCTCACCAGCGGGCCGAGCGCCGGGCCGCTCCCAAGCCGGCCCGCATCCCCTTTGGGGATCGGCCGATGTACGCATCGGACGAGGGGTTGTCATGAACTCGACTTTCAACGCCAAAGAACTCGAAGAATTGCTGCGCAACCTGACCGGGCAGGGCGCTCTCACCGAAGCGGCTGTGCTGCTGGGCTGCCTGGGGCTGTCGTGGGTGATCTGCTTTCTGCTGCGCAAGGTGCTCACGATTCACGGGGCCGTGCTGTTTGGCCGCAGCGTGGTCGACGGGGTGCTGTTCCCGGTGTTTGCCCTGGTGCTGGCGCTGGTGGCGCGCGAGTTCCTCAAGGGCGTGGTGACGGTGGCGGTGTTCAAGCTGGCCATCCCCATCCTGACCTCGCTGCTGCTGATCCGGCTCACGGTGCGAGTGCTGTCGGCGGCCTTCCCTGACAACGCCTGGATGCGCACCATCGAGCGCACCCTGTCGTGGGTCGCCTGGGTGGTGGTGGTGCTGTGGGTCACCGGGGTGATGCCGGCGGTGCTGGAAAAACTCGACGGCGTGCGCTGGAAGATTGGCAGCGCGCAGATCTCGCTGCGTACCATGATCGAGGGCGCACTCACCGCGGCCTTGGTGATGGTGCTGGCGCTGTGGGTCTCGGCAGCGCTCGAGCGCAAGATCATCCACGGCACCGGCAACGACCTGTCGATGCGCAAGATGGTCTCCAACATCGTGCGCGCGGTGCTGCTCTTTGTCGGGCTGCTGCTGGCACTGTCGGCGGTGGGCATTGACCTCACCGCCTTGAGCGTGCTGGGCGGTGCGATCGGTGTCGGCGTGGGCTTCGGGCTGCAGAAGATTGCGGCCAACTACGTGAGCGGTTTTGTCATCCTGGCCGAACGTTCGCTGCGCATTGGCGACATGGTCAAGGTCGACAACTTCGAGGGCCGCATCAGCGACATCCGCACCCGCTACACCGTGATCCGTGCGCTCAATGGCCGCGAAGCCATCGTGCCCAACGAGATGCTGATCACGCAGCGGGTCGAAAACTCGTCACTGGCCGACCCGAGCGTGCTGCTCAGCACCACGGTGCAGGTGGCCTATGGAACCGATGTGCGTGCCCTGCAGCCCAAGCTGGAGGCGGCGCTTCTTGCTGTGCCGCGTGTGCTGGCCGACCCCGGGCCGGCGGTGCAGCTGTCGGCTTTTGCGTCCGACGGCATGGACCTCACACTGCAGTTCTGGATCCGCGACCCCGAAAACGGGCAGGGCCAGGTGAAGTCGGACGTCAACCTCGCGGTGCTCGCAACGCTCAACGCCGAAGGTGTGGAGATCCCCTTCCCGCAGCGTGTGGTGCACACACGGGTGGTGCCAGGTGAGGCGCCGCCTGATGCGCTGCCTGATGCGGCGCTGCCTATTTCGGCTTCGAGGCCATGAGCACGAAGCCGCGCGTCTGCCCGTTGTTGTCGGTATCGACGGTGTTCATGGCGGCATGCAGATCGCTCGCCTTGACCCACACCGGTGGGTACTTGTAGCGGGCCACGTCGAGCAGCAGAAAGCGGTCGCTGCCAGCGTCATAGGCTGCCAATGGCGAGATGTGGCCACCGCGCTCCTGGCCGAGTTCGCGGCGCCGGTAGTTCACCACCACATGGTGGTCGCGGCGCCCCAGGTAGGCCGCCGCCATCTCCCTGAACTGATCGATCGAACGCTCGCCAGCGTGGTGCACGTTCACACTCGCACCGAAGCTGCTGGCGATGAGGCCGAACTGGTCGAGCGTCATGCCCCGCCTCAACAAGACGGCCTGCGGCAGGATCTGCTCGGTGTTTTTGTTCAACACATTGTCTTGCGTGAACAGGGTGTATGACTCGATGCCTGGCACCGGGGGTGCAGGCAGGCCCAACGCGTTCAGCACCATCACCAGTGAGGCCAGCCCGCAGTAGCTTTGGGTCGCCTGAGTCACAAAGTGGATGCTGAGCGGCCAATAGGCCTCGCGCGCCGTGCTTGAGATCAGCAGGCTTGCCCCGGCTTGGGCGTCGAACCTGATCAGGCTCGGCGAGGCGGGCGAGTCTTCGGCGTGGGCAACCGGGGCGGCCAGGCAGGCCGCCAGGGCGAGCGCGGTAAGGGAGAAGCGGCGCCGGTTCATCGTCATCCCCGGTGGTGCGCCAATCAGGCCACCGTCACCGGGATCTTGCCGATCCGGGCCTGCCACTCCTTCGGCCCGGTCTCGTGCACCGAGGTGCCGTTTGAATCGACCGCCACTGTGACCGGCATGTCTTGCACCTCGAACTCGTAGATGGCTTCCATGCCCAGGTCGGCAAAACCCAGCACCGTTGACTTTTTGATCGCCTTCGACACCAGGTAGGCCGCGCCGCCCACCGCCATGAGATACGCGCTCTTGTGCTTCTTGATGGCTTCAATGCCGGTCGGGCCGCGTTCGCTCTTGCCGATCATGCCGATCAGGCCGGTCTCGGCCAGCATCATCTCGGTGAACTTGTCCATGCGCGTCGCGGTGGTGGGGCCGGCGGGGCCGACCACTTCATCGCGCACCGGATCGACCGGGCCCACGTAGTAGATGACGCGGTTGGTGAAGGCTACTGGCAGCTTCTCGCCCCGGGCCAACATGTCTTGAATGCGCTTGTGCGCGGCGTCGCGGCCGGTGAGCATCTTGCCGCTGAGCAGCAAGGTGTCGCCCGGTTTCCAGGCGGCGACTTCGGCTTTGGTGAGCGTGTCGAGGTTGACCTTTTTGCTCTTGTTGTAGTCGGGCGCCCAGTGCACGTCGGGCCACAGGTCGAGGCTGGGCGGGTCGATGTAGGCGGGGCCGGAACCATCCATCACGAAGTGCCCGTGGCGCGTGGCGGCGCAGTTGGGAATCATCGCGATCGCCTTGCCCGCCGCGTGCGAGGGGTACATGGCGATCTTCACGTCGAGCACCGTGGTGAGGCCACCCAGGCCTTGCGCGCCAATGCCCAGCGCGTTGATCTTGTCGCACAGCTCAATGCGCAGCGCCTCGGTCTTGTCTTTGGCGCCGCGCTGCTTCAGGTCGTACATGTCGATGGGCTCCATCAACACTTCTTTGGCCATCAGCATGGCCTTCTCGGCGGTGCCGCCGATGCCGATGCCCAGCATGCCCGGCGGGCACCAGCCGGCGCCCATGGTGGGCACGGTTTTCATGATCCAGTCGACCACCGAATCGCTCGGGTTCAACATCGCGAACTTGCTCTTGTTTTCGCTGCCACCGCCCTTGGCCGCCACTTGCACGTCGAGCGTGTTGCCAGGGATCACGGTCATGTGGATCACGGCGGGCGTGTTGTCGCCCGTGTTCTTGCGCTCGAAATGCGGGTCGGCCACGATCGAGGCGCGCAACACGTTGTCGGGGTTCAGGTAGCCCTTGCGCACACCCTCGTTGACCGCGTCTTCGATGCTGCCGGGGAAGCCCTCGAAGCGCACGTCCATGCCGATCTTCAGGAACACGTTGACGATGCCGGTGTCTTGGCAGATCGGGCGCTTGCCCTCGGCGCACATCTTCGAGTTGGTGAGAATCTGCGCAATCGCGTCTTTCGCCGCCGGGCTCTGCTCGCTGGCGTAGGCCCGTGCGAGATGGACAATATAGTCGGCAGGGTGGTAGTAGCTGATGTACTGCAGGGCGGCGGCAACGCTCTCGACAAGGTCGGCGTGGCGGATGGTGGTCATGGGGCGGCTCTCTCAGGCGGGGAGCCGCAATTTTACTCAAGGGGGTGGGCGTGGTGACTGACGCGTTTCGTCGTTTTTTTGCGGCAGAGTCGGCTGGCGGCATCGTACTGGCGGCGGCCACCGTCCTGGCGCTGGCGATCAGCAACTCGCCCTGGGGTGCCGACTACGACGCGTTTCGCAACATCCCCGGTGAGGTGCGCATCGGCCATGAGTGGCTGGTGCTGTCCAAGCCCTTGATTCTCTGGGTCAACGACCTGTGGATGGCGGTGTTTTTCTTGCTGGTGGGCCTGGAGATCAAGCGCGAGTTGATTGCCGGCGAGCTGGCCAGCCCGCGCCAGGCCCTGCTGCCCGCCGGGGCCGCGCTAGGAGGCATGGTGGTGCCGGCCGGCATCTATGCGCTCTTCAACATGAACGACCCGGTGGCCTTGCGCGGCTGGGCCATTCCGGCGGCCACCGACATCGCGTTTGCGCTGGGCATCTTGATGCTGCTGGGCTCTCGTGTGCCGGCGTCGCTGAAGATCTTTCTCACCGCCGTGGCGATCATCGATGACCTCGGCGCCATCGTCGTGATCGCCTTCTTCTACACCGCCAACCTGTCTTTGCCGATGCTGGCTGCGGCGGGCGTGGGCCTGGTGGCCTTGTTTACGCTGAATCGCCTGCGGGTGATGAGCGTGCTGCCCTACCTGTTTGTTGGCGCCATCATCTGGGTTTGTGTGCTCAAGTCAGGCGTGCATGCCACGCTGGCGGGTGTGGCCACGGCGTTTGCGATCCCGTTGCGAGGCGGCGCGGACGACGAAAACTCGCCGCTTGAAACGCTGGAGCACGCGCTCCACCCCTGGGTGGCGTTTCTGGTGCTGCCGATGTTTGCCTTTGCCAACGCCGGTGTGTCGTTGCAGGGCATGACGGTTCAGACGCTCACCCAGGCCGTGCCGCTGGGCATTGCCGCCGGCCTGGTGCTGGGCAAGGCAATTGGTGTCTTCGGTTCGTCGTGGTTGTTGGCCAGGTTCGCAGGCGTCGAGCTTCCAGCCGGCGCGAACCGCTGGCAGTTTTTTGGCGTGTGCGTGTTGTGCGGTGTGGGCTTCACGATGAGCCTGTTCATCGGCGGCTTGGCCTTCGATGGCCAGGGCCCCGGCTACGACACCCAGGTGAAGATCGGTGTGTTGGGCGGCTCACTCGTCGCCGGTGTGCTGGGCACGCTCATCTTGTTGCGTGCCGAGCGGCGCGGCCCGTCGCGCCGCCGCACACAGCACGAGCCGGCTCAGTGACGGTCGGCGTGGCTGCTCGTCAGGATGCGGTCTGTCCAGGCGATGGCCAAGGCCGAGAACAAGAAGGCGACGTGAATCATCGTTTGCGCAATCAGCACCCGGTCGGTCAGCGCACCCGCATTGATGAAGGTCTTGAGCAGGTGGATCGATGAGATGCCGATGATGGCCGTGGCCAGCTTCACCTTCAGCACGGAAGCGTTGACGTGGCTCAGCCACTCGGGCTGGTCGGGGTGGCCTTCCAGATCCATGCGCGAGACGAAGGTTTCGTAGCCCCCCACGATCACCATGATCAGCAGGTTGGAGATCATCAGCACGTCGATCAGGCCCAGCACCACCAGCATGATGATGGTCTCGGTGAGCTTGGTGCCCTTGGCGGCTTCGCCGGTCACCCCGACGGCACTGAAGATCGCTTGCATGGCGGTCTGGTTGCCGAAGGCCGCCTCGATCAGGTGCACCAGCTCCACCCAGAAGTGAAAGACGTAGACACATTGCGCCAGGATCAAGCCCACATAAAGTGGCACCTGGAGCCATCGGCTGGCAAAAATCAGGGCGGGCAGGGGGCGCAGCTTGCGGGCGGTAGATTGGGGGGGCGAGGCCATGTAGGCTTTCAGGGATTGTCCGGATGCTGCGGATTTTAGTTGCCTCACCATGCGAGGCACGCCGCATGCGCGCAGTGCGCAGTCGTGCGCTGAGTAAGCCGTTCGTAAGAGCCCCCGCTTATGGTGCAGCCCAGTGCCCACAATCGAGCTCAGGAGATTTTCATGACCGACCACGCCACCCAGCCGTATGCCCCGCCCACCGCCCTGGCCGATAAGGCCCATGTGTCCGGCATGGCGGCCTACAACAAACTGTGCGCCGAAGCCGAGGCCGATTACGAGGGTTATTGGGCCCGGCTGGCGCGCGAGTTCGTGAGCTGGAAGAAGCCCTTCACCCAGGTGCTCAACAGCAGCGAGGCGCCATTCTTCAAGTGGTTCGAAGACGGCACGCTCAACGTCTCATACAACTGCCTCGACAAGCAGGTTGAGGCTGGTCTGGGCGACAAGGTGGCCATCATTTTCGAGGCCGACGACGGGCAGGTGACACGTGTCACCTACAGCGAGCTGCTCGCCAAAACCTGCCGCATGGCCAATGCGCTGAAAGCGCAGGGTGTTCAATCCGGCGACCGGGTTGTCATCTACATGTCGATGTCGGTCGAGGGAGTGGTGGCCATGCAGGCTTGCGCGCGCATTGGCGCCACCCACTCGGTGGTGTTTGGCGGCTTTTCGGCGCAAAGCCTGCGTGACCGCATTGAAGACGCGGGCGCGGTGATGGTGATCACCGCCGACGAACAACTGCGCGGCGGCAAACACCTGCCCTTGAAAGCCATCGTCGACGAAGCTATCGGCCTGGGTGGCTGTGACAGCATCAAAAGCGTCATCGTCTACAAGCGCACTGGCGGCAAGATCAGCTGGAGTGAGCGCGACCAGTGGATGCATGAATTGGTGGCTGCGCAGGCCGAAACCTGCGAGCCCGAATGGGTGGGCGCCGAGCACCCGCTCTTTCTGCTTTACACCTCGGGTTCCACCGGCAAGCCCAAGGGCGTGCAACACGCAACAGGCGGCTACCTGCTGCATGCCGCGCTCACCACCCAGTGGACGTTTGACCTCAAACCCGACGACATCTTCTGGTGCACCGCCGACATCGGTTGGGTCACGGGCCACACCTACATCGCCTACGGCCCGCTGGCGCTGGGTGGCACCCAGGTCGTGTTCGAGGGTGTGCCCACCTACCCCGATGCGGGTCGCTTCTGGAAGGTGATCCAGGATCACAAGGTCAGCATCTTTTACACCGCCCCCACCGCCATTCGCTCGCTGATCAAGGCGGCCGAGAGCAACGAGGCAGTGCACCCCAAGCGCTACGACTTGAGCAGCCTGCGCATCCTCGGCTCGGTGGGTGAGCCCATCAACCCGGCGGCCTGGGAGTGGTACCACCTGCACATTGGCGGTGGCCGGTGCCCCATCGTCGACACCTTCTGGCAGACCGAAACCGGCGGCCATGTGATCACCCCGCTGCCGGGCGCCACGCCGTTGGTGCCGGGTTCTTGCACGCTGCCCTTCCCGGGCATCATGGCTGCGGTGGTCGATGAAACAGGCAAAGACGTGCCCAACGGGCGGGGCGGCATTCTCGTGATCAAGAAGCCCTGGCCGTCGATGATCCGCACCATCTACGGCGACCCTGAGCGCTTCAAGAAGAGCTATTACCCCGAAGACTTCAAGGGCAAGTACTACCTGGCGGGTGACGGCGCCATTCGTGACGAGAAGACGGGTTACTTCACCATCACCGGCCGCATCGACGACGTGCTCAACGTCAGCGGCCACCGCATGGGCACCATGGAGATCGAATCGGCGCTGGTGTCTTGCACCGAGCTCGTGGCCGAAGCGGCGGTGGTGGGGCGGCCCGACGACACCACCGGTGAGGCCATCTGCGCCTTCGTGGTGCTGAAGCGGCCGCGCCCCTCGGGCGACGAGGCCAAGGCGATCGCCAAAAAGTTGCGCGATTGGGTGGGCAAGGAGATCGGCCCGATCGCCAAGCCAAAAGACATTCGTTTTGGTGACAACCTGCCCAAGACACGCAGCGGCAAGATCATGCGGCGCTTGTTGCGCTCGGTGGCCAAGGGCGAGGCGGTCACGCAAGACACGTCGACCCTGGAGAACCCCGCGATTCTTGAGCAATTGGGGCAAGCTTACTGAGCCCGGCGCCCCATGAAAAAGGCCCCGCATGCGGGGCCTTTTTACGTCTGCCGAGAAGCCGAGTTACTTCTGGCTCAAGATCCACAGAACCAGTTGTTTGGCTTCGGCGTCGCTCACCGCGGTGTTGGCCGGCATGGGAACCGGGCCCCACACACCTGCGCCACCCTTGATGACTTTTTGCGACAGCTTGTCGACGGCGTCTTTCTGGCCGGCGTACTTGGCCGCCACATCCTTGTAGGACGGGCCAACGAGCTTCTTGTCGACGGCGTGGCAGGCCATGCAGTTCTTCTTCTGGGCAAGATCAGCATTGGCAAAAGCCGGGCCTGCAACCAGGGCGGAGGCGGCAAAAATCAGTGAAAGCAAAGACTTCATGGTTTCCTTTCGGTGCCAGAGACAGAAGGTGATTTACATTTCCAGCACTTGCCGGACTCAACGCATTTTACGGATGCTTGGTTGACGCCGCGCCAGTGCAGAACTGTCTGGTTCCGGGGTATTTGACCATGTACTTTGTCATTCTTGGCGTGTTGCTGTTGTTCATGAAAGCCACCGACTACGGCCCGGTGGCCCTGTGGTCGTGGCCGGCCGTGTTGTGGCCTTTCCTGGCCGCCGTGGTGTGGTGGATCTGGGCCGACAGCACGGGTTACACCAAACGCCGCGAGATGGACAAGATGGATGCGCGTGTCGCCAAACGTCGCGAAGAAAACCTCGCCAACCTGGGCATGGACATCAAAGGCCGCCGCGGCAAGGGCAAAAAATAGAACATTGACAGTCGGCGTTCAACAAAAAAAGCGGCCCTCAGGCCGCTTTTTGTTTGGCACCATGTTTCTGGATTTACTCGAACTTGTCGAGCACCGCACCGGCACTGGCACTGGAGGCATTGCGCATGAACTTCGCCAGCACGCCACGCGTGTAACGCGGCGCAGGCGCCTTCCACACGGCGCGGCGTTGCGCGAGCTCTGCGTCGCTCACATGGAGCTGCAGCGTCAGCGTGTGTGCGTCGATGGTGATCGAGTCGCCCTCATGCACCAGCGCGATGGTGCCGCCGGCATACGCTTCGGGCGCCACGTGGCCGACCACCATGCCCCAGGTACCGCCGGAGAAACGACCATCGGTCACCAAACCCACCGATTCACCCAGGCCCTGGCCGATCAGGGCGCCCGTGGGGGCGAGCATTTCCGGCATGCCGGGGCCGCCCTTTGGGCCGAGGTAGCGCAGCACCATCACATCGCCGGCCTTGATTTTTTGCGCCATGATGGCCGCGAGTGCCGATTGTTCGTCGTCGAACACGCGCGCCGGGCCGGTGATCACAGGGTTCTTCAAACCGGTGATCTTGGCCACGCAGCCTTCGGGTGAGAGATTGCCCTTCAGAATCGCGAGGTGGCCTTCGGCGTACATCGGGTTGGCGATCGGGCGGATCACGTCTTGATCCGCGCGCGGTGCGTCAGGCACTGCGGCCAGGTTTTCGGCCACCGTCTTGCCGGTGATGGTCATGCAGTCGCCGTGAATCAAACCGGCCTTGAGCAGCGTCTTCATCACCTGCGGAATGCCGCCGGCCCGATGCAGGTCGACCGCGAGGTACTGGCCCGAGGGCTTCAAGTCGCACAAAACCGGGATCTTGCGGCGCACACGCTCGAAGTCGTCGATGCTCCACTCGACTTCGGCCGCGTGGGCGATGGCCAGGAAGTGCAGCACCGCGTTGGTCGAGCCGCCGGTGGCCATGATCACCGCCACCGCATTCTCGATCGACTTGCGGGTGACGATGTCGCGCGGCTTCAGGTCTTTTTTCACCGCTTCGACCAGCACACGCGCCGCCTCTTGCGCGGACACGGTGATCTCGTCGTGCACATTGGCCATGGTGCTCGAATATGGCAGGCTCATGCCCAGCGCCTCGAACGAGGAGCTCATGGTGTTGGCGGTGTACATGCCCCCGCAAGAGCCGCTGCCGGGAATAGCGCGGCGCTCGATCTGGCGAAAGTCTTCTTCGCTCATGTTGCCGGCTGAAAATTGGCCGACCGCCTCGAACACGCTGACGATGTTGAGGTCTTGCCCCTTGTAGCGGCCCGGCAAGATGGTGCCGCCGTACACATAGATCGCCGGCACGTTGGCGCGTAGCATGCCCATCATGCCGCCGGGCATGTTTTTGTCGCAGCCACCGACGACGAGCACGCCGTCCATCCACTGGCCGCCGACGCAAGTCTCGATGCAGTCGGAAATCACCTCGCGCGACACCAGGCTGTACTTCATGCCTTCGGTGCCCATGGCCATGCCATCGCTGATGGTGGGGGTGCCGAAGATTTGCGCGTTGCCACCGGCGGCTTCGATGCCGGTCACGGCGGCATCAGCCAGTTTTTGCAGGCCCGAGTTGCAAGGCGTGATGGTCGAGTGCCCATTGGCCACACCGATCATCGGCTTCTTGAAGTCGGCTTCTTCATAGCCCAGGGCGTAGTACATCGAGCGGTTGGGCGCGCGGGCCACACCCTCGGTGATGTTCTTTGAACGGCGGTTGATGCTCATGGCGGTTTCCTGGCTGAGTACGTGCTGAAGGGCAGGCCGCGAGTATCCCGTTGCAGCAATCGACCGTCCAATATATCCAAGACCATGGATTAATATGCGGCGCCATTGAAACCGGCGGCACCAAGACCCCTCCTACGCAAACAGCCCATGTCCAACAGCGTTTACATCACCGGAATATCCAAGTACCTCCCTAACCGGGCCGTCGGCAACGACGAGATGGAAGACTATCTGGGCGGGGTGACGGGCAAAGATGCCCGCACCCGAAGAATCGTGTTGCGCAACAACGGCATTGCGAGCCGCTACTACGCGCTGGAAAAAGGCGGCAAGCCCACGCACACCAATGCCGAGATGGCGGCCGAGGCGGTGAATGCGCTGTTCGACGCCAGGTTCAGCCCCAAGGACTTGCAACTGCTCGCCTGCGGCACCGCCTCGCCCGACCAGATCGTGCCCTCGCACGCGGCCATGGTGCACGGCCTGCTCGACACACCGGCCATCGAGATCGCCTCGTTTGCCGGCTCGTGCTGCGCGAGTGTGCAGGCCTTGAAGCTGGGCTATCTGTCGGTGCTTTCCGGCAGCACGGTCAATGCCATGTGTGTGGGCTCGGAGATGCTGTCGCACTGGATGCTCGCCAAGTTTTTCCAGAAAGAGTTCGACAACGAGCAGCTATTGAGTGCCAACCCGATGTTGTCGTTCGACAAGGAGTTTTTGCGCTGGATGCTCTCCGACGGCGCGGGCGCGCTGCGCCTGGAGAACCGCCCCTTGGGCGAGCGGCCGCTGAAGATCGAGTGGATCGACATCCGCTCCTATGCCAACGAGGCCGATACCTGCATGTACGTGGGCGCTGAAAAAAACGGCAGTGGCCAGTTGCAGGGCTGGAGCCGCTTCGAGCCCGACGAGTGGCTGAGTAAGTCCATCTTTTCGGTCAAACAAGACACCCGCATGCTGGGCGAGCGCATGCTCAGGCACGGAATCCAGTTTGCCAAGGAGTCGGTGCAGATCCGGCAGCTTGACATCGACAGCATCGACTACTTTTTGCCGCACCTGTCGTCCGAGCTTTTCCGCCAGCCCATCTACCAGGGCTTGCGTGACGCCGGCATCCACGTGCCGATGGAAAAGTGGTTCACCAACCTGACGAGCGTGGGCAATGTGGCCACGGCCTCGTTCATCCTGATGCTCGAAGAGCTGGCGCGCACCAAGCCGCTGAAATCAGGGCAGCGCATTCTGCTGTTTGTGCCCGAGAGCGCGCGCTTCTCATACGGCGTGGTGCTGTTGACCGTCTGCTGAACATGAGCGACAGCACGCTGATCGAGATGAGGGTGTGGCGACAGTTTCTGGTGCTGGCCGAAACGCTGCACTTTGGCCGCGCTGCGCAAAAGCTGCACATCACCCAACCGCCGCTCACCTTGGCCGTGCAACAGCTGGAAGCGCGGCTGGGTGTGATGCTGTTCGAGCGCACCCGGCGCCAGGTGGCGCTCACGCCTGCCGGCCAGGCGCTGGTCGAGCCGGTGCGCCAGATGCTGCTGCAGGCCGCCTCGCTCGCGGGCATTGCACAGGCGGCGGGGCACGGTGCGGTGGGGCGTTTGCGGCTGGGTTTTGTGTCCACCGTCGGGTTTGGGCCGTTGCCCACGTGGTTGCGCGGGTTTCGTGAGGCCGAGCCGGGCATCGACGTGGTGCTGCGCGAGGCCACGACCGACGTGCAGTTGCGCGCCTTCGAGCAGGGCGAGGCTGACGCCGGCTTCGTGCTGCATGCGCCCAACATGGCGCCCGAGGGCACCGGCGCGCAGCCGCTCGCGCGCTTGTCGGTGAGCATCGAACCGATGGTGCTGGCCGTGCCAGAAACCTCGCCACTGAACAGCGCGCGCCGCCTCACGCTGGCGCAGATACTGGCGCAGCCGCTGATCATCTTTCCGCGTGGCATCGCGCCGTCTTTGTATGACGCCGTGCTGGCCTTCTACCACCGCCACAACGCCTCGCTGGTGATCGCGCAAGAGGCGATTCAGATGCAGACCATCGTCAACCTGGTGTCGGCTGGCCTGGGTCTGGCATGGGTGCCGGAGTCGGTGACCACACTGCAACGCCCCGGAGTGGTCTACCGGCGTTTGCCGACGGCGCTGGTGTCGGCCGCGCCGCGTGCGGAAACCAGCCTGGTCTGGCCCGTCGATGCCGGGCCGGTGGTGAAGCGCTTCGTCGACTTCGTGAAGCACACCCTTCCTGCCACGGGCTGAGAGCCTGAGAGTTTTGCCCGTGGGGTATCGTTCGCGCTGCTTCTTCCGCCTCGTACCCTGCCCATGCTTGTTCACCCCCAGTTCAACCCCGTCGCCCTGCAGATCGGCCCGGTCGCCATCCACTGGTACGGCCTGACCTATCTGGTGGCCTTTGGTCTCTTTCTCTGGCTCGCCTCGCTGCGTGTCAAGCGGCCCCACTTCGCGCAGTCGGGCTGGACCCGGCGTGACGTGGAAGACCTGCTCTTTTACGGCGTCTTGGGCGTGGTGTTGGGTGGCCGCCTGGGCTTTGTGCTGTTCTACAACTTCGAGCACTACGTCAAGAACCCGTTGGAGGTGTTCGCGGTGTGGAAGGGCGGCATGTCCTTCCACGGCGGGCTGCTCGGGGTGGGGGCGGCGATGGCGCTCTTTGCACGCACCCGCAAACGCGCCGTGCTGCAGACCTTCGACCTGATCGCGCCCTGCGTGCCCACGGGCCTCGCGTCGGGGCGCATCGGTAACTTCATCAACGGCGAGCTGTACGGGCGCATTGCCGACCCCAGCCTGCCATGGGCGATGGTGTTCCCGCAATCGGGCAGTGCCGAGCCGCGCCACCCCTCGCAGCTGTATCAGTTTGGGCTGGAGGGCATGCTGCTCTTCGTGCTGCTGTGGGTGTATGCGCGCAAGGAGCGTGCGCCGGGGCAGGTGACGGGCGCCTTCATCTTTGGCTACGGCGTGTGCCGCTTCGTGGTGGAGTATTTCCGCCAACCCGACAAGGGGCTGGAGAACCTGGCGCTGGGCCTGAGCATGGGCCAATGGCTGTGCATCCCGATGATCGTGGGCGGGGCAGGCCTGTGGTTGTGGGCGGCTCGCAAAGCACGCCAAGGAGCCGCGGCATGAGGCAGGTCTTTTTTGACACCGAAACCACCGGCCTGAGCCCCGAATCGGGTGACCGCATCATCGAAATTGGCTGTGTGGAAATGGTCAACCGGCGGCTCACCGGCAACAACTTGCACTTTTACCTGAACCCACAGCGCTCGAGCCATGAAGACGCGGTGAAGATCCACGGCCTGACCGACGAGTTCCTGGCTGACAAGCCGCTCTTTGCGGCAGTGGCCGACGAGTTGATGGAATACCTGAGCGGCGCCGAGGTCATCGCCCACAACGCGAACTTTGACGTGGGTTTTTTCAACGAAGAACTCAGGCGCCTGGGCCGGCCCAAGTTTCCGAGCTTCGTCCAGAAGATCAGCGACACCCTGGTGATGGCGCGCGAGATGTTCCCCGGCAAGTCGAACTCGCTCGATGCCTTGTGCAAGCGGCTGGAAGTCGACAACTCCAATCGCACCCTGCACGGCGCCTTGCTTGACGCCGGCTTGCTGGCCGAGGTCTACATCCGCATGACCCGTGGGCAAGACTCACTGGTGATCGACGCCAATGAGTCTTCGCGCGGCGACCTGGTCATCGCCGCCATCGACTTCAGTCAGTTCGAGCTGCCGGTGATCGCCGCCAACGACGAAGAAGCCGCCGCGCACGAGGTGGTGCTGGCCGAGCTCGACAAGGCTTCGGGTGGCAAAACCACCTGGCGCAGCCTGTCGGCCTGAAGCCATGGCATAATCCGCGGCTTCCCGAATATGTCGGGCGGTTAGCTCAGTGGTAGAGCACTGCCTTCACACGGCAGGGGTCGCAGGTTCGAACCCTGCACCGCCCACCAGCATCACGCTGAACACCAAGGCCCAGGCGCAACGCCCGGGCCTTTTTGTTTTTTGAAGCGGGCTTTTTTTCGTCCTGTACCCTTGCGCCCCGTGCGTTGCGAGCTGTTCCTGTGGAGACCTTATGCCGTTGATCCGGACCCTGGCTTTGTTGATGTGTTGGTGTTGGGTGGGCAGCACGTTTGCTCAAAGCATTGAACCCGCCAAAGACTGGCAAAGCGCCGACAGTGCGCACTTCCGGGTCAACTACCGTTCGGCCTGGCGTGCGCAGGCCGAGCGTGTGGTGCAGGCGGCCGAACGTGCCTACCCGAAGGTCACCAAGGCGCTGGCTTGGGAGCCGCGCGGCCGCACCGAGATCTTGCTGATCGACCAGTACGACCTGGCGAACGGCTTCTCGACACCGCTGCCCTACAACATCATTGGCGTGTTCCTCGCGCCACCCGATGAAGGCGAATTGCTCGACAACAGCGATTGGCTCGACCTGCTGCTCACCCACGAGTTCACCCACACCGTGCACCTCGACAAGGTGCGTGGTGTGCCCGGCGTGCTGCAGAGCATCTTCGGCCGCCAGCCGCTGTTCTTTCCCAACATCTTCGAGCCAGGTTGGATGATCGAGGGCCTGGCGGTCTACGCCGAGAGCGACCCTGCCACCGGGCGCGGCCGTCTGCACGGCCCGGTGTTCGAAGCCTGGTTGCGCGCCGAATCCAAGCGCGGCTTTCTCTCGTTGCGCGAGATCAATGCCGATGGCCGCGCCTTGCCGCCCTCCAAGGCTTATCTTTATGGCGCGTATTTTTACGAGTTTCTGGCCCGCAAGTACGGGCCCGATGCCATCTACAAAGGGGTGGCGCATTACAGCGGCAACCCCCCGTTCTGGCCGCGCCTGCACACCAACCCGCGCGGCGCCACCGGCAAGACCATGGACGTGCTGTGGGTCGAGTTTCTGGCCGACCTCCAGCAGCAACTGCAGGCACGCTCGCAGCCGCTGACCAGCGTGCCCGAATCGGTGGGTGAGCGCCTGGCGGGCCCCTTGTTTGGCGTGGGTTCGGTGGCCACGCTGCCCGACGGTGCCACCCTGGCCGTGCTCGACGACGGGCTGAATCACACCAAGCTGGTGAAGTTCGCGCCCAACGGCCAACCGACCACGCTGGGCGACATCAACCGGGCTGCCGAGCTGAGCGTGGCGCCCAACGGGCAGGTGCTGGTCGCCCAGCCCGACATCTGCAACTGGCGCTACCTGGCCTTTGACGTCTACCGCCTGCAGCCCGATGGTTCGCTGAAGCAGCTGACGCACTGCGCCCGCCTGCGCCAGGTGGTGCAGGCGGGCGAGAGCATCGTCGGCTTGCAACAAGGCCAAGGCCAAACCCGCCTGGTGGTGTTTGATGCCGCCGGCCAACAGCAGCGTGTGCTGTGGGAGCCGCCGGCCGAGGTGAACCTGATCGACCTGGCGGCCTCGCCCGATGGCAAGCAGGTGACGGTGGTCAGCAAGCGCACCGACGACTGGCGTGTGGAAACCTTCGACTTGGCTCAGCCGGGCGCCACGCCGCGCTTGCTGTTCACCCACAACGCGCCGGTGCATGGCCTGGTGCATGGCAAGGCCGGCCTGGAGTTTCTGGCGGTGCGCGACGGTGTGTTCAATGTGTGGCGCCTGGAGGGCAGCGAGTGGGTCAAGCTCAGCCACACCCACACCCGTGTGGTGTCGCACGGCGGCACGCAGCCCGATGGCTCGCTTGCGCTTGGCCTGGTGGCGCCGGGTGGCTACGAACTGCGCCGCATGGGGGCCACACCGGCCTTGCAACGTGCGCCGGTGGTGGCCGCGGTGGCCAGCAGTGCATCGGCGCCCACGGTGGCCCCCGTCACGGTGTTGAGCGAACCCAAACCCTATGAGTCGTGGCGCTCGATGTACCCACGCAGCTGGTTCCCCATGCTCACAGGTGAGTTGGGCTTGTTCGCCGTCGGTGCGAGCACCTTCGGCTCTGACGCGCTCGGCTGGCACAAGTACGCCGCTTCGCTGCAATATGAAACCACGCAGAACGAGCTGTTGGGCAGCCTGCAATACCTCTTCCA
>JBKJJF010000126.1:0-4544 GCA_046598195.1 Rhizobacter sp.
CAAATCGGCGCCGCTCCCCCAGAAGGGCGCTGCTAGACTGGCCCGCAGCCTGTTTCCCCCCCCACTTGTGACCAGCCCCTCCGCGCCCGCCGAACCCTCCCAGCTCAAGCTGGGGGCGGCGTTGCAGTTGTTAGGGCAATCCGGTCATGCCTTGCCCGATCTCGATGAGGTGGGTTCGGCTGTTTGGCTGCAGGCGGTGATCGATGCTTTGTGCGACCTCTCCAGCCGCGACCCGCTGACCGGCCTGGCCAACCGCCGCCAATTCGAGCTGGCACTGGCCCGCGAGGTCGACCGCGTGGCCCGCGCGGGTGAGCCGGCCCTGGTGTTGATGTGCGATATCGACCGTTTTAAGCTCGTCAACGACACCCATGGCCATGCGGCCGGTGACCTGGTGATCCAGGCGGTGGCGCAGTCGCTGATGGACTGTGTGCGCCCGATGGACACGGTGTCGCCTTTTGGCGGCGAAGAGTTCGCCATCATCTTGCCCAATTGCCCGCCCGCCTTCGGACAGACGGTGGCCGAGCGCATTCGGCGCAAGGTGGAGCAGCGCGAGGTGGCCATCGGCATCAACGAGACGTTGACGGTCACCATCAGCCTGGGCGGTGCGTTTGCGCCGCAGTGGGTGCGTTCTTCGGCCACGCTGTGGATCGAGCGGGCCGACCAGCAGCTCTACCGCGCCAAGGCCGAAGGCCGTAACCGCGCTTGCCTGGAGATGCCACCCGTCTCGATGGTGAGCGCCGAAGAGAAGGGCATGCTGTTTGGCCATTCCCAGTTTCAGGATCTTGAGTAAGCCATGACCACCCCCACGCCAAACTGTCGCACTCAGGCCGCCGCGCCGGGCCGCTCGCCGTACGCGGCGGGCGGGGAGTCGCCATGACTGCCCGCATCCTGGCCGTGACCAGCGGCAAAGGCGGCGTAGGCAAGACCTTCGTGGCGGCCAACCTGGCCGCCGCGCTGGCCCGCCGCGGCGAGCGGGTGTTGGTGCTCGACGCCGACCTGGGTCTCGCCAACCTTGACGTGGTGCTCAACCTATTCCCCAAGATCACACTGCACGACGTGTTCACTGGCAAGGCCACGCTCGAAGAAGCCATTCTGCCGGCACCCGGTGGCTTCTCGGTGCTGCTGGCCGGTTCGGGGCTGGTCGAGTACTCGCGCCTCACCTCCGAGGTGCGCGAGCAGCTGCTGAAGATCATCGAAGTCGTGGCCCCGCGCTACGACCGCATCCTGCTCGACACCGGCGCCGGCATTTCTGACGTGGTGTTGTTTGCCGTGTCGCTGGCCACCGAGGTGCTGGTGGTGGCCACACCCGAGCCCACCTCGCTCACCGACGCCTACGCCACCATCAAGGTGCTGGCCACACAGCAGCAGCGCAGCGCGATCTTACTGGTGGTCAACCAGGTTGGCCGTGCCGGTGAAGGCCGGGCGATCCGCGGCCAGCTGCAGCAAGTGATCGACCGTTTTGTGTCGCCCTCGTTGCCCGAGGGCAGCGCACCGGTCAAGCTGGAGCTGTTGGGCGAAATCCCGATCGACACGGCCGTGCGCGAGGCGGTGCAAAAGCGCCAGCTGCTGCTGGAAACGCTGCCCGGCAGCGAAGCCGCCAAGGGCATCGTGGCGATCGCCGCCAAGCTCGCCATACCTTGATGTCCGAGCCGAAGCAGCCTGCAACCGCGTTCGAGTGGGTGGGTGGCGAAGCCGCCGTGCGCTTGCTCGTCGACCGCTTCTACGACCTGATGGACCTGGAGCCGGCCTTCGCCGGCATTCGCGCCATGCACCCGAGCACGCTTGAGGGCTCACGCGACAAGCTGTTCTGGTTCTTGTGTGGCTGGCTGGGCGGCCCCCAGCACTACCAGGAGCGCTTCGGCCACCCCTTCCTGCGCGCGCGGCACCTGCCGTTTGCCATTGGCATTGCCGAGCGCGACCAGTGGCTCATTTGTATGAAGCAGGCGATGCTTGAGACGCAGCTAGACCCAGCGCTGGTGGTGCGGCTCGAAGAGTCTTTTTTCAAAACCGCCGACTGGATGCGAAACCAACACGGCGCCTGAATCAAAATCCGTTCGGCCTCAGGCTCTCAGCCCGAACGGCCGGTATCTCCTCGCAGCAACACCACCAGCGCCCCATTGCCACCCTCCGCAGGCCGCGCCTGCACGAAGGCCAGCACCTCCTGCTTTTGCACCAGCCAGCTGTGCACACGCCCCTTGAGCACCGGCTCGCGGCCGGGGGAGCCGAGGCCTTTGCCGTGCACCACGCGCACGCAGCGCCGTTGCTGGGCCACCGAGTCCCGCACGAACTCGCCCAGCCGCTCGCGGGCTTCGTCACGGCGCAGGCCGTGCAGGTCGATTTGCGCCTGGATCGTCCAGCCGCCGCGGCGCAGCTTGCGCACCACGTCGAGGCCGATGTCGGGGCGGCGGTAGAACAGCGCGTCGTCGGTTTCGAGCAGCGACTCGACGTTGAACTCGTCAGAGATGGTCTCGCGCAAGGCGGCTCGCTCGTCACGTTGGCGTTGTTTCGGCTCGGGCTCGGGCGGCAGCGGCGCGGTGTGGGCGCGGCCCTTGTCGGGCAAGGTCTGCACGCGGCCCACGCTGGTGGCGAAAAGCTCGCGTTCGTGTTGCTCGCGCAGCGCGGCCTCACGTTGTCGTGCGGCCAAGGCTTCGGCCTCACGCTGCGCCTGCAACAAGGCGGCCTTCAACCCGCCCAGGTCTTGCAGGCTGCGCGCTTTTTTCACAGCAACCCCCGCTCCGCGAACGACACCACCTCGGCCTGGCCCACCACCAGGTGGTCGAGCACACGCACGTCGATCAACGCGAGGGCTTTGTTCAGCGTTTGGGTCAGGTACTCATCGGCCTTGGAGGGCTCGGCCGCACCCGACGGGTGGTTGTGCGCCAGCAGCACCGCCGCGGCCCCCAGCTCCAGGGCACGCTTGAGCACTTCACGTGGGTAGACGCTGGTTTGCGTGAGCGTGCCGCGAAACATCTCTTCGCAGCGGATCAAGCGGTTCTGGGCATCCAGAAACAGCACCACAAATACCTCGTAACCGCGGGAGCCGATCTGCAGCCGCAGGTACTCCCTCACGCGCGTCGGCGAGTCGAACACCGGCCGCTGCATCAGCTCTTGCGCGAGCGAGCGGCGCGCCAGCTCCAGCACGGCGCTCATCTCGGCACGTTTGGCGGGCCCCAGGCCCTTGATGCGCTTGAGGTCGTCGGGCTCGGCGTGCAACAGGCCGCTCAGCCCGCCCAACTCGGTGAGCATTTGCTGGGCGAGCGTCAGCACCGAGGTGCCCTTGAAGCCGGTGCGCAGCAGCAGGGCAATCAGCTCGGCATCGGCCAGCGCGGCGGGGCCACGCTGGAGCAGCTTTTCGCGCGGGCGTGCATCGGGGGGAAGGTCTTTGAGCACCATGGCAGGGCGGGCACCTAAAATTCGAACCAGTCTATCGAAGGAAATTCATTGAACCACGCAGTCAACCACGTGCAGCAGGGCTCGTTCCTGACCTTGCACTACCGGCTGAGCGGCCCCAACGGCGCCGACATCATCAACACCTTTGCCGACAAGCCGGCCACGCTGTCACTCGGTTCGGGCGAGCTGGCACCGGCGATGGAGGCTCGTTTGGTGGGCCTGGCCGAAGGCACCCGCACCTCGTTCGAGTTGGTGGCGGGTGAGGCCTTCGGTGAGCGCAACCCCGACATGCTGCAGCGTGTGAAGCTCAGCCTGCTGCACCAGCTGGGCGACCCCGACGAGAACTACGGCCTTGGCGACGTTGTGCAGTTCCCCACACCCGATGGGCAAGGCGCTTATGCCGGCGTGGTGCGCGAGGTGGGCAGCGACTGGTTGTTGTTCGACTTCAACCACCCGCTCGCTGGCCAGCCGGTGACGTTTGAAGTTCATGTGATCGGGGTGCTGTGATGAGTGGTCTGGACGAAGTGCTGTTGGCCGAGCCGCGTGGCTTTTGCGCAGGGGTTGACCGGGCGATCGAGATCGTCGAGCGGGCGCTCGCCAAATTTGGTGCGCCGATTTACGTGCGTCACGAGATCGTGCACAACACCTATGTGGTGAATGACCTCAAGGCCAAGGGCGCGATCTTCATCGAAGACCTGGCCGACGTGCCGCCCGGCGCTACCTTGGTGTTCAGCGCGCACGGGGTGTCGCAGGCGGTGCGCCAAGAGGCCGACGCGCGCGGCTTCAGCGTGTTCGACGCCACCTGCCCGCTCGTGACCAAGGTGCACGTGGAAGTGGCCAAGCTGCACAAGTTGGGCTACGAATTCATCATGGTCGGACACAAGGGGCACCCCGAGGTCGAAGGCACGATGGGCCAGTTGAACGAGGGCATCTACCTGGTCGAGGACGTGGCCGATGTCGACCGGGTGCAGGTGCGCCAGACTGACAAGCTGGCCGTGGTGACGCAGACCACGCTGTCGGTCGACGACGCGGCCGAGATCCTGCTGGCCGTCAAGCGGCGCTTTCCGAAGGTGCGCGAGCCCAAGCAACAGGACATCTGCTACGCGACCCAGAACCGGCAAGACGCGGTCAAGCTGATGGCGCCCGGGGTCGAC
>JBKJJF010000190.1:0-4748 GCA_046598195.1 Rhizobacter sp.
GATGCAGTGTGTGATCGACGGCCTGGCCAACAAACTGATCGCCGACCAGCTCAACATCAGCGTGCGCACGGTCGAAGTGCACCGCGCGCGGGTGTTCGAGAAGATGGACGTGAAGTCTGCGGTCGAGCTGGCCAACCTGATGCGCGGGGTCTGACATTGCGCACTGCGCGCCGCCGATAATCCCGGCCCACATGAGACATACCCTGCCAAGCATTCCTCCGCGGGCCGCAGCGCCGGGCCGCCCCAAGCAAGGCCCGACCCTCACGGCGGGTCGATCGACGCACCCGACGATCGGGGTGGCGTCATGACCGCACTCGGCGAATTCGACCTCATTGGCAAGTACTTCACCCGCCCGGTGAAGCATGCTGCACTCGGCATCGGTGACGACTGCGCGCTGCTGCAACCCACACCCGGGATGCAGCTCGCCGTCAGCAGCGACATGCTGGTCGAGGGCCGGCACTTTCTCTCCACCGTGTCACCGCAGCGCCTGGGCCACAAGGCACTGGCGGTCAACCTGAGCGACCTGGCGGCCTGCGGGGCACGGCCCGTCGCCTTCAGCCTCGCGCTCGCCATGCCACGCGCCGACGAACACTTTCTCGAAGGCTTTTCCCGGGGCCTCTTCGTGCTGGCCGATGAACATGCTTGCGAGCTGGTGGGCGGCGACACCACGCAAGGCCCGCTCAACATCTGCATCACCGTGTTTGGCGAGCTGCCGCCCGGCCAGGCCTTGTTGCGCTCGGGTGCGCGCCTGGGCGACGACCTCTACGTGAGCGGCCAAGTGGGCGACGCGCGGCTGGCGCTGGAGTGTTTTCGCGGCAGCGTTGCGCTGAGTGGTGAAGCCTTCGAGCGGGTGCGTGTGGCGATGGAGCTGCCACAACCACGGGTCGCCCTCGGCCAGGCACTGCGCGGCGTGGCCAGCAGCGCGATCGACGTGTCCGACGGGCTGCTGGGCGACCTGGCCCACATCCTCAAACGCTCTGGCGTGGGCGCCACGGTCGAGGTCGATGCCGTGCCGCGCAGCGCCGTGCTCGCCTCGCAGCCCACCGCGCTGCAACACGAATGCACGCTGGCCGGCGGTGACGACTACGAGCTGCTGTTCACCGCCCCGCCCGCACTCGCCGGCGCGGTGCAAGCCGCCGCGCGGCGCAGCGGTGTGGCGGCCACCCGGATCGGCCGCATCAACCCCACACCCGGCCTCAACCTGGTCGATGCACAAGGCCACAGCGTGCCCCACCACTTCGGCTCTTTTGACCACTTCAAATCATGACGCCGGACACACCGCTTCACCCGCCGTTGCGCGTGGCGCCACTCAAGCCCACGGCGCGCTTCATGTTCCGCCACCCGGCGCATGTGATTGCGCTCGGTTTTGGCAGCGGGCTCTCGCCCATCGCCCCCGGCACGGTCGGCACCTTGTGGGCCTGGCTCGCGTTTCTGGTGATGCAACCCCACCTGAGCGATCTGCACTGGGCCATCGTGCTCGCCGTGGGCAGCTTGGTCGGCTGGTGGGCCTGCACCGTCACCGCGCGCCACCTGTTCACCGCCGACCCCGGCGCCATCGTGTGGGACGAAATCATCGCCTTCTGGGCCGTGCTGTGGCTGGCCATGCCGATGGGCCTGTGGGGCCAGCTGTGGGCCTTCGCCTTGTTCCGCTTTTTTGACGCTGTCAAACCCGGCCCAGTGGGCTGGGCCGACGCCTTGTTCAAAGGCCGGCGCGGCCAGCCGGTGGGTTGGGCGCAAGGCTTTGGTATCTTGTTCGACGACTACATCGCCGCCTTGTGCGCGCTGCTGGTCATGGCCTTGTGGAGGTGGTTCTGATGCATGCCTTGTCACGCTGGGACGCAAAAATCGAAACGCTGGCGCTCATGCTGCGCGAGCGTGGCCTGCTGCTCGTGACTGCAGAATCGTGCACCGGGGGGTTGCTCGCCGCGGCCTGCACCTCGGTCGCCGGCTCCAGCGACTGGTTCGAGCGGGGCATCGTCAGCTACTCCAACGAAGCCAAGACCGAGCTGCTGGGTGTGCCTGCGGCGTTGATCACCAAACACGGCGCGGTCAGCGCCGAGGTGGCTCGCGCCATGGCCGAAGGCGCGCTGTCCCACTCACCGGCCGACCTGTCCCTGGCCGTCACCGGCGTGGCCGGGCCGAGTGGCGGCACCGCGGCGAAACCGGTGGGCACGGTGTGGCTCGCATTGGCACGGCGTGGCGAGCCAGCGCAGGCCACGCTGCTGCAGCTCAAAGGCGACCGCGCCGAGGTGCGCGAGCAAACGGTTGACCGTGCCTTGCAGATGGCGCTGGCTGCGTTGAGGTCGTGAGCCCCGCCCGGCCGCCCCCATGAGCCTTTTGCTCGCCACCGACTTTGCACCCGGCCTGTTGCAACGGTGGGCCGACGAGCTGAGCGAGTCTTTGCGTGGCGAAACCGTATTGACCCAGCGCTCACCCGCGCACGATGCCAGCATCGAGATGGCCCTGGTGGCCAACCCACCGCCCGGCGTTTTGCAAGGCCTGCCGCGGCTGGGGTTCATCCAGTCGATGTGGGCGGGCGTCGACAAGCTGCTGCGCGACGACACCATCCCAAACAACCTGCCGCTGGCCCGCATGGTCGACCCTGCGATGAGCACCGCCATGGCCGAAACCGCGCTGTGGGCCGTGCTCAGCCTGCAGCGCGATCACTTTGTGTATGCGGCCCAACAACACGCTGGCGTGTGGCGTGCCTTGCCGCAGCGGCGGGCCGACGAGCTGCGTGTGGCCGTGCTGGGCCTGGGTGAAATGGGCCGCAGCGTAGCGCAGCGCCTGGTGGCCAATGGCTACACGGTGATGGGCTGGAGCCGGCGCGACGCCGCGTTGCCGGGCGTGGCCTCGTTCACCCGCGACGCAGCGCTGCCAGCGGTGCTCGGCCATGCCGATATCGTCATCAACCTGCTGCCGCTCACGGCACGCACGCACAGCCTCTTCAACGCCCAGGCCTTCTCGCAGATGAAGCCGGGTGCCAGCTTTGTGAACCTGGCGCGCGGCCCGCATGTGGTCGACGCCGACCTGCTCGGTGCGCTGAACCGCAACCACCTTCATCACGCGGTGCTCGACGTGTTTCAGGCCGAGCCCCTGCCCGCGAACCACGCCTTCTGGTCCCACTCCAAGGTGACCGTGTTGCCCCACGCCGCTGCGCAAACCGATTTGCGCAGTGCCACGCACGTGGCGGTGGCCAACCTGCAAGCCTGGCGCGAAGGCCGGCCGGTGGCGCACCTGGTCGACCGGGCGCGCGGGTACTGACGGGGCCGCTCAGGGTTCGGGGTGCGACTACGCCGTCAGCGCCAGCTTGACCGTCTTGCGCGACAGGCCGCTGGCCGTGCACTGCACCAGCATCAACACCAGGCGTTTCAAACCATCCCAGGCATCGAGCGGCCAGTCGGGGTGTTTGAGGCCTTTGGCGAGGCCGTCACAGATTTGTGCCGCTTCGACCAGCTGCGCCATCGCGGTGTCGGTGAGCAGCGGCACGGCGCGTTCGAACAAACGCTCTTTGGCGCCCCACACCCGCGCTTCACGCAGCGCCATCGGCAAGGGCTTGCCGTGGTGGATGGCGTCTTTCACACGTTTGAGCGCCAAGATGTCGTTGGCCAGCGTCCAGTGCACCAGCACCGCCGCTTCGCCTTCGGCCTGCAGGCCGTCGAGCATGCGCAGCGCACGCGCGGCCTGGCCCGCGAGCACGGCCTCGCCGAGCTTGAACACGTCGTAGCGCGCCACGTTGAGCACGGCCGCTTCGATCTGCTCGAACGTCAGCTCGCCTGGCGGGTAAAGCAGGCCGAGTTTCTGGATCTCCTGGTGCGCGGCCAACAGGTTGCCTTCAACCCGGTCGGCAAAAAACGCCAGCGTGTGCTGCCCGTCTTCACCACCTTGCACCCGCTGGCCTTGTGCGGCCAGGCGCTGCGCGATCCACGGTGGCAAGGCCTTGCGTTCGATGGCATCAACCCGCACCGTGGCGCCGGCCGCATCGAGCGCGGTGAACCAGGCGCTGCTTTGTTGTGTGCGGTCGAGTTTGGGCAGGGTGACGATGGTGAGCACATCGTCGGACAAGGTTTGGCAATAACGCTGCAAGGCGTCCGACCCATCTTTGCCGGGCTTGCCGGACGGGATGCGAATTTCGATCAGCTGTTTGTCGGAAAACAGGCTCATGGCCTGCGACGCGCCTAACAAACCACTCCAGTCGAAATGGGCGCCCGCCACCATGTGCACCTGTCGCTCGGTGTGGCCGGCGGCCCGCGCGGCGGCACGAATGGTGTCGGTGGCTTCTTGCGCGAGCAGGGGTTCGTCGCCGTACACGGTGTAGATGGCACGCAGCCCCTTGCTGAGCTGGGCGGTGAGGTGATCGGCGCGCAGTTGCATCGTTGTCGACTCCTACAAGGTTTCCTGATTCACGACGAACCTCAGCCGTTCAATTGGCTCCGTTCGCCCTGAGGTATCGAAGGGCAGCGATGGAGCACTGCCCTTCGATACCTCAGGGCGAACGGAACTTGGCTGAGACATGTCGCTAATTAGGCAGGGTTTTCACCGCGGCGAGCCGGCGCAGCACCTGGGCTGCAATGTCGCTTTGCATGGCGCGGTAAAGCTGCTCTTCTTCCTGCTCTTTCGCCAGGGCATCGCGCTCGTTGTAGGTCATGTCGCGGCTGAGTGCAATCTCGGTCGGGGCGATGAGCTCGCGGCCGGCGGGGGTGCGCAGGCGAAAGTTGAGCACCGCACGCAACTGCACTTCACGCACC
>JBKJJF010000213.1:0-8263 GCA_046598195.1 Rhizobacter sp.
TGCACGTGCTGGGCCGGCGAGCCGACGGCTACCACCTGCTGCAATCGGCCTTTGTGCTGATCGACTGGGCCGACACCTTGCATTTCGAGCGCCGCAGCGACGGTGCCTTGAGTCGCCACGACCTCAGCGCCGCCCTGCCCGCCGACGACCTGTGCCTGCGTGCCGCCCGGGCGCTGCAGGCCGAATCGGGCACAGCGCTTGGTGCCGACATCTCGATCGACAAACACGTGCCCTGGGGCGCCGGCATGGGCGGCGGCAGCTCCGATGCGGCCAGCACCCTGCTCGCGTTGAACCGCCTGTGGGGCCTGAACTGGCCCTTGCCGCGGCTGCTCGCGCTGGGTCTGAAGCTGGGTGCCGACGTGCCGTTTTTCCTGGGCGGGCACAACGCCTGGGTTGAAGGCATCGGTGAACAACTCACCCCGATCAGCCTGCCGCGGCAGTGGCTGGCGGTGCTCAAACCGCCATCAAGCATCGAAACCCGTGCCATTTTTGCCAGCCCGCTGTTGGCCAGAAATACCGAAGCTGTTATAGTCGCGGGCTTCCTTGCAAAGGCCGGCATTGATGCCTTGGTAAACGGTTTTGGTCGCAACGACCTTCAACCCAGCGCCGAGCAGCAATGTGCTGAAGTGGCGCAAGCCACCCAGTTGCTCCAGGCCCGTTTCGGCAACAGCCGCATGACGGGTTCGGGCAGTGCGGTGTTTGCAAGGGCCGGCACGCAAGAAGCACCCATGGCGACACTGCCGGCAGATCTACCGCCGGCTTGGGTGGGTCGAATGTGCCGCAGCCTGGAGCATCACCCCTTGTTGGGTTGGTGAACCGGCCAAGACCAAGTTTCAGGTGGGCCGCGCAAGCGGCAAACCGGTGTAGGGGAGTCGCCAAGTTGGTAAAGGCATCGGATTTTGATTCCGACATGCGAGGGTTCGAGTCCTTCCTCCCCTGCCAAAGTTTCTTGATTCCCGGTGCTTGAGGGGCAAGGCCCACAGGCACACCGGGGCTGATGCAGATGGGCGCGCTGTGCCCCACAGAATGCGCCCAATGAGCCTCGACGGAGGGAATGTGCTTTTTAATACCGTGCTGTTTACCGGGAATGCCAACCCAGCGCTTGCGCAGGAGATGGCCACCAACCTCGGCATCGAACTCGGCAAGGCCAAGGTCGGCCGCTTCTCTGACGGAGAAGTTGACGTCGAGATCCAGCAAAACGTTCGTGCCCGCGACATCTTCATCGTCCAGCCCACCTGCGCGCCGACGAATGAAAACCTGATGGAGCTGTGCATCATGGTCGACGCGCTCAAGCGCGCTTCGGCCCGGCGCGTCACTGCCGTGATCCCCTACTTCGGTTATGCCCGCCAAGACCGCCGCCCGCGCTCGACGCGCGTGCCCATCAGCGCCAAGGTCGTGGCCAACATGCTTGAAGCCGTGGGCGTCGAACGCCTGCTGACCATGGACCTGCACGCCGACCAGATCCAGGGCTTCTTCAACATCCCGGTCGACAACATCTACGCCTCGCCGGTGCTGCTGTCCGATCTGCAAAGCAAGCGTTACACCGACCTGGTGGTCGTGTCGCCCGACGTAGGCGGTGTGGTGCGTGCCCGTGCTCTGGCCAAACAACTCGGCTGCGACCTCGCCATCATCGACAAGCGCCGCCCCAAGGCCAATGTGTCGGAGGTGATGCACGTCATCGGTGACATCGATGGCCGCAACTGCGTGATCATGGACGACATGATCGACACCGCCGGCACGCTGGTCAAAGCCGCCGATGTGCTCAAAGAGCGTGGCGCCAAGAGCGTGTACGCCTATTGCACACACGCCGTGTTCTCGGGCCCGGCCATCGAGCGCATCAAGGCCTCGCAGCTCGATGAAGTTGTGATCACCAACACCATCCCGCTCAGCGAAGATGGCAAAAAATGTTCGAAGGTTCGCCAGCTGTCGGTGGCCTTCTTGTTCGCCGAAACCATCCGTCGCATTTCTGACGGCGAGTCGGTGACTTCCCTGTTTGCGGAGCAGAACAACAACTTCTGATCTGCAACACCGCGGCACACTTTGTGTGTGCCGTTTCGCCGGGTCGCAAGGCCTGTTTTTTGACGCTTGGTCGCGGGCGTCAATCCATGTTTGGAGAACACCATGAAATTCGTCGCTTTTGAGCGCACATTGCAGGGGACCGGAGCGAGCCGCCGCCTGCGCCTGGCCAACAAGGTGCCGGGTATTGTTTATGGCGCTGGCACGCCCTCGATGATCGAGCTCGATCACAACGCCCTCTTCCACGCCCTGAAGAAGGAAGCCTTCCACTCGACCATTCTCGACATGGAATTGGGTGGCAAGACCGAGCAAGTGCTGCTGCGTGACTACCAGCTGCACCCGTTCCGCCAGATCGTGCTGCACATCGACTTCCAGCGCGTCGATGGCACCACCAAGATCACCAAGAAAGTGCCGCTGCACTTCATCAACGAGGACATCTCGCCGGCCGTCAAGACTGATGCCTGCCTGGTGAACCACGTCGTCACCGAACTGCGCATTCAGTGCTTGGCCTCGGCCCTGCCTGAATTCCTGACGGTCGACCTGGCCAACCTGACCAAGGGCCACCCCCTGCACGTGAGCGACCTGAAGCTCGCCGATGGCATCACCGTGGTGACCCAAGGCAGACCGAACCCCGTGATCGTGTCGACCTCGGTGCAAGCCGCCGAAGAAGAAGTGATCGTCGCGCCGGTAGCGGTTGCTGCTCCCGCAGGCAAGACCCGCAAAGTCGAAAAGCTCAACAACAAAAAATAAGTCCTTCTTCGGAAGGTCTGCAAGCCCCGCTTCGGCGGGGCTTTTTTTTCGTCCACGCCACCCGCTTCGGCGGGGGTTTTTTCGTCCACGCCACCCGCTTTGGCGGGGCTTTTTTTGCCGGAGCGGCCCGGATAATGTGCGACACCATGATTCGATTGTTTGTTGGCCTGGGCAACCCCGGCCCTGAATACGCAGCCACCAACCACAACGCCGGCTTCTGGTGGATCGACGCCGTGGCGCGCGAGCTGAAGGCCTCGCTCGCCCCCGATCGCAGCTACTTCGGCCTGGTGGCACGCGTGAACCGGCCCGGTGACGAGGGCCCGCTGTGGCTGCTGCAACCGCAGACCTACATGAACTTGTCGGGCAAGTCGGTCGCGGCGCTGGCGCGCTTCTTCAAGATCGCGCCCGAAGAAATTCTGGTGGCGCATGACGAGCTTGACCTGCAGCCTGGCCAGGTGAAGTTCAAACGCAGCGGCGGCCACGGCGGCCACAACGGGCTGCGTGACATCCACGCCCAACTGGGAACGCCCGACTACTGGCGCCTGCGCATCGGCATCGGCCACCCCGGGGTAAAAGCGGAGGTGGTGGACTACGTGCTGCGCAAGCCCTCGCCCGCCCACCGCGACGCCATTCACGAGAGCATTGCCAAGACACTGCCAGCACTCGATCTCATCTTGGCCGGTGAGATGGAGCGTGCCACCATGAAGATCAATGCCAAACCGCCACGGCCCAAGCCGCCTCGGCCCGAAGGCTTGGTCACCAACGAGCCCAAGCTGTGAGAGTGTTCACTTTGCTGGCTGCGTTGCTGGTCTGCGTGGGCGCGCAGGCCCAAACGGTTTACCGCTGCGGGCCCGATGGCCGGGTGTATTCGCAGAACCCTTGCCCGGAAGGCAGGGCCATCAACGTGAGTGACGAACGCAGCCAGGAGCAGCGTGCTGCTGCCGAAGCGCGAGTGCGCGGCGAGCAAGCACGTGGCGAAGACCTGGAGCGTGAGCGCAGGGATCGGGAGGCTGTCACGCCCGCCACGGCCGGCAAGATCGATGGCCGCCCGGTGCGGCCGGAGCCGGTTGCAGCCCCGTCAAAATCATCGAAAAAGAAGAAAAAGGCCAAGCCTGGGCAAACTGCCCGCGGCGACTTCGTGGCCGTCGCGCCCGCCAAGAAGACCAAAAACCGCTAAACCGACGCGGCCTGCAGCCGACGGTATTTTTCCCACAGGCTCTCTTTCGACTCCACGTGTTGCGGGTCCACCGGGATGCAATTCACGGGGCAAACCTGCACACACTGCGGCTCGTCGAAGTGGCCCACACACTCGGTGCACTTGGCGGGGTTGATCTCGTAGATCAGGGGCCCGAGAAAGATGGCCTGGTTGGGGCACTCGGGTTCACAGACATCGCAATTGATGCAGTCGTCGGTGATCAAAAGTGCCATGCGGGTACTGCTCCGGAAGAATTACACGCCTGCGTTGACACGCTGCTGCAGGCGCTGGAGAACGGAGGGTGACACGAACTTGGAAACATCACCCTTCAAGGTGGCAATCTCGCGCACGAAGGTGCCCGAGACAAACTGGAACTGGTCGCTGGGTGTGAGAAACACCGTTTCCACCGTGGGCATCAGCGTGCGGTTCATGCCGGCCATCTGAAACTCGTATTCAAAGTCGCTCACCGCGCGCAGGCCACGCACCACCACCTTGCCACCGTGGCTCATGACAAAGTCGCTGAGCAAGCCATCGAATGCGATCACTTCCACATTGGGGTGTTTGGCGGCCAGCTCGGTGGCGATCTCCAGCCGCTCTTCCAGCGTGAACATGGTGCGTTTGTGGTGGCCAGTGGCCACCGCCAGGATGAGGCGTTCGAACAAGCGGCTCGCGCGGCGCATCAAGTCTTCATGGCCGAGGGTCATGGGGTCAAAGGTGCCGGGATAGACGGCGGTGAGGCGGGTCACAGAGGTCAAGGCACGTTCCTTCCAGTCGGCACACGGGTGTGCGGGCAGTTTAGCCGGGCTCGCTGCGCTGGATCAGGTGGAAATGCACAGCGCCAGCCCGGCCGTGGCGGTGCAGGCGCAAGCCTTGTTCGGCCAGCACGGGGTCGTCGCCAAAGGCGCGATCGGCTTCAAGGTAGATGAACCCACCGGGCACCACCACACGCGTGGCGGCTTTCAGCGCGGGCACAAACAAGTCGGCATCGAACGGCGGGTCGATGAAGACCAGCTCAAAACGTTCGGGCGCACTGCGTGCCATCCAGGCCAGGGCATCGGCAGT
Organism: Rhizobacter sp.; assembly: GCA_046598195.1. Lineage (GTDB taxonomy): Bacteria > Pseudomonadota > Gammaproteobacteria > Burkholderiales > Burkholderiaceae_C > Rhizobacter. Next base: position 5,024 of record JBKJJF010000213.1, read on the forward strand.
TTCGATGCGCACGGTGTCGGCTTTCAGGCGCTCTCGCACCGTGTGCAAGCCGCGCACGAGCTTGCTATCGCGTTCAAGTAGCGTGACCTCGACAGCGCCACGCGAGGCGGCTTCAAACCCCAGCGCGCCACTGCCTGCAAACACGTCAAGGCAGCGCCAGCCATCGAGGTTTTGCCCCAACCAATTGAAGAGCGTTTCTCTCACGCGGTCGGGCGTGGGGCGCAAACCCGGCGCGTCGGCCACCGGCAATTTGCTGCGTTTCCACTGCCCGCCAATGATGCGCACCTCGTGGGGTGCTTGAGCGGGTTTCACAACCGCACAGGAATGCCGCGGCTGGCCATCAAGGCCTTGGCCTCACCCACGGTGTGATGGCCGTAGTGAAAGATGCTGGCCGCCAGCACCGCGTCGGCACCACCTTGCTGAATGCCTTCAACCAGGTGCTCCAGCGTGCCGACACCGCCCGAAGCGATCACGGGGATGTCGACCGCGTCGCTCACCGCGCGGGTGAGCGGCAGGTTGAAGCCGATCTTGGTGCCGTCGCGGTCCATGCTGGTCAGCAAGATCTCACCGGCGCCGTATTCGGCCATCTGCCTGGCCCAGGCCACCGCATCGATGCCGGTGTTGTGGCGCCCGCCGTGGGTGTAGACGTCCCAGCCCGAGCCGTCGGCGCGGCCCTTGGCGTCAATGGCCACCACGATGCACTGAGCGCCGTATTTGGTCGACGCATCGCGGATTACCTGCGGGTTGGCCACGGCCGCCGAGTTGAAGCTCACCTTGTCGGCACCGGCGTTGAGCAGGCGGCGCACGTCGTCGACCACACGCACCCCACCGCCCACCGTCAGCGGGATGAACACCTGCGAGGCCACCGCTTCGATCATGTGCAAGATGAGATCGCGCCCGTCGCTGGTGGCGGTGATGTCGAGGAAGGTGAGTTCGTCGGCACCTTGTTCGTTGTATCGGGCGGCGATCTCTACCGGGTCACCGGCATCGCGCAGCTCGACGAAGTTGACGCCCTTGACGACCCGCCCCCCGGTCACGTCAAGGCAGGGAATGATGCGTTTGGCCAGCATGTCAGACGCCGCCGGGCCGCCCCAAGGCGGCTGAGCGCACCCTCGGGGGGCAGGAGTGAAACGACGTGGGGGCTGTCATCACATCGCGCCGTTGAGTTCGTCAGCGCGCTTCTGGGCCAACGCAAAGTCGAGCGCGCCGGTGTAGATGGCGCGGCCGCAGATGACACCTGCGACACCTTCGCTCTGCACGGCGCACAGCCGCTCGATGTCGGCCATGTTGGACAGACCGCCCGAAGCAATCACCGGGATGGAGAGCGCCTGCGCGAGCTTCACCGTGGCTTCGATGTTGATGCCGCTGAGCATGCCGTCGCGGCCGATGTCGGTGTAGATCACACCTTCGACACCGTAGTCTTCGAACTTCTTGGCCAGGTCGATCACTTCGTGGCCGGTGAGCTTGCTCCAGCCATCGGTTGCGACCTTGCCGTCTTTGGCGTCGAGGCCCACGAAGATGTGGCCGCCGAAGGCGGTGCAGGCGTCTTTGAGGAAGCCGGGGCTCTTGACTGCGGCGGTGCCGACGATGATGAAGCTCAGGCCGTCATTCAGATAACGCTCGATGGTGTCGAGGTCGCGGATGCCGCCTCCCAGCTGCACCGGAATCTCTTCACCCACCTCGGCCAGGATGGCCTTGATGGCGGCCTCGTTGACTGGCTTGCCCGCAAAGGCGCCGTTCAAGTCGACCAGGTGCAAACGCCGCGCACCGGCGTCAACCCACCTTCGGGCCATGGCCGCAGGGTCTTCGCCGAAGGTGGTGGATTCAGCCATGTCGCCCTGTTTCAGGCGCACACACTGGCCGTCTTTCAGGTCAATCGCAGGTATCAGCAGCATGGCCGAGTCAGAGGTTGTTAAGGGGAAGGAAGAGGGTGTAACCCGAGAGAAGACTCAAGAGAGTTCGCAAGAAGATGACGCTGGGTGAGCGGATCAGGGGTTCCAGTGAAGGAAGTTGCGGTAGAGCGCAAGGCCATGCTCGGCGCTCTTCTCGGGGTGGAACTGGGTGGCGAAAATGTTATCGCGTGCCAGCGCGCAGGTAAAGCGGCGGCCGTAGTCCGTTTCACCCACGCTGTGGCGCGGGTCGGACGGCCGAGCATAAAAACTGTGCACGAAATAGAAGTAGGCCTCATCGGGCACACCGGCCCAGATCGGGTGTGCACGCGCCTGAATGACTTGGTTCCAGCCCATCTGCGGCACCTTGTAGCGGCTGCCGTCAGGCTGCAGCTGGCCTTGCAATTGGAAACGAATCACTTCGCCGGGGATGAGGTTCAGGCCGTCGGCCGGGCCTTCTTCACTGCGCGTGAGCAGCATCTGCATGCCAATGCACACGCCCAACAGCGGCTTGCGGGCGGCGGCGTCGAGCACGGCATCTTGCAGGCCCGATTCTTTGAGTTCGCGCATGCAGTCGGGCAAGGCGCCCTGGCCGGGCAGCACCACACGCTCGGCGGCGTAGACCTCATCGGGCTTGGAGGTGACAACCACCTCGAAGCCCGTGCCTTGCACGACGTGCAGCACCGCCTGCGAGACGGAACGCAGGTTGCCACTGCCGTAGTCGACCACGGCGACGGTCTTGGCCATCTCAGAGACTGCCTTTGGTCGAGGGAATCACGTTGACGGCGCGCGGGTCGATCTCTAGCGCCATGCGCAGCGCGCGCGCAAAGGCCTTGAAGATGGTCTCGCACTGGTGGTGGGCGTTGTCGCCTTCCAGGGTGTCGATGTGCAGCGTCACGCCCGCGTGGTTGCTGAAGCCCTGGAAGAACTCGTAGACGAGCTGGGTGTCGAGCGCGCCGATCATGCCGCTCTTGAAGTCGACCCGCATGTGCAAGCCCGGGCGGCCCGAGAAGTCGATCACCACGCGCGACAGCGCTTCGTCGAGCGGCACGTAAGCGTGGCCGTAGCGGCGCAGGCCCTTTTTGTCGCCTACCGCCTGCGCCATGGCCTGGCCGAGGGTGATGCCCACGTCTTCGACCGTGTGGTGGCCGTCGATGTGCAGGTCGCCCTTGGCGTCGACTTCCAGGTCGATCAACCCATGGCGGGCGATCTGGTCGAGCATGTGGTCGAAGAAGCCGATGCCGGTGGCCAGCTTGGCGACGCCCGTGCCATCAATGTTGATGGCCACGCGGATCTGCGTTTCGTTGGTGTTGCGGGTGACGTCGGCCTTGCGGTCGGTCATGACAGGCTC
>JBKJJF010000159.1:0-3008 GCA_046598195.1 Rhizobacter sp.
ACCTTGTCGCGCATCGTGCGCCTGGTCGAGTCTGCCCAGGCCAAGAAGGCGCCGATCCAGCGCCTGGTCGACAAGGTCAGCGCCGTGTTTGTGCCGGTGGTGATCGGCATCGCCTTGCTGACACTGCTGGGCTGGGGTGTGGCCAACGGCAACTGGGAGCAAGCCATTCTCAACGCCGTCGCCGTGATGGTCATCGCCTGCCCCTGTGCGCTGGGCTTGGCCACGCCAACGGCTGTGATGGCAGGCACCGGCGTGGCGGCCCGCCACGGCATCTTGATCAAAGACGCCGAGGCGCTGGAGACCGCCCATGCCGTCAAGGTGGTGGCCTTTGACAAGACCGGCACGCTGACCGAAGGCAAGCCCGAACTGGTGGCCTGCGAACCCGCGGGCGGCAGCCGTGCCACGCTGCTGGCCGATGCCGCGGCCATTCAGGCCAACAGCGAACACCCCTTGGCCAAAGCCCTGATTGCCGCAGCGCAACGTGAGCAAGTCGGGGTGCCGATGGCGACCGAGGTTCGCGCCGTGGCCGGCAGGGGCATGGTCGCCAGCGTAGGCGGGCGGGAGCTGCATCTCGGCAGCACCCGCTACATGGACGAACTGAAGGTTCAGTGGCGCGCGATGGCAGCCCAAGCCGAAACACTGCAGAGCCAGGGGCGCACCGTGTCGTGGCTGGCCGACCTGAGCGGTGAACCTCTATTGCTCGGGCTGTTTGCGTTTGGCGACACGGTGAAAGCGTCGGCCGCCCAAGCGGTGCGCCAGCTGAAGGCACAGGGCATCCGCACGGTGATGCTCACCGGCGACAACCGCGGCAGCGCCACCGTGGTGGGCCGCGAACTCGGCCTCGACGAGATCCGCGCCGAGGTGTTGCCCGAAGACAAGGCCGCCATCGTGGCGCAACTCAGGCAGTCACTCGGTGACCACGGGCGGGTCGCGATGGTGGGCGACGGCATCAACGACGCCCCGGCGCTGGCCGCGGCTGACGTGGGCATTGCCATGTCTACCGGCACCGACGTGGCGATGCACGCAGCCGGCATCACCCTGATGCGCGGCAACCCCGCGCTGGTGGCCGATGCGATCGATATCTCGCGTCGCACCTACCGCAAGATTCGCCAGAACCTGTTCTGGGCGTTTGTCTACAACATCGTGGGCATTCCGCTGGCGGCGTTCGGGCTGCTGAACCCGGTGATCGCAGGTGCCGCCATGGCCTTCAGCAGCGTGAGCGTGGTCACCAATGCGCTGATGCTGAGCCGCTGGAAAGGAACCGAGAAACGGAAGGAGAAAGGAAGCGAGCCATGAACGACATCGCCACCCAACCGCTGTTCAACATCGGCGAGGCCGCAGCCCAGTCGGGCGTGTCCGCCAAGATGGTTCGGCACTACGAATCCTTGGGGCTGCTGCCCAAGGTCAAGCGCACCGATGCCGGCTACCGGCTCTACGGCGAGCCAGAGGTGCACACCCTGCGTTTCATCCGCCGCTCGCGCGACCTCGGCTTCAGCATGGCGGAGATCGCCGAGCTGCTCAAACTCTGGCAAAACCGCCGCCGCGCCAGCTTGGACGTGAAGCGCATTGCGCTCAGCCACGTGGCCGATCTCGACCGCCGCATGCAGGAGATGGCGGCCATGAAGCGCACGCTGGAGCGGCTGGCCGACTGCTGCCACGGCGACCACCGGCCAGACTGCCCGATCCTTGATGAACTGGGGGAATGAGAGGCCGGAAGATTTCTCTGCCACGGTGAACCTTCGCACGTCGATTGCCACTAAACGGGGCCCGCACAACAGTGTGGGCAGTCGCAGCCACTTCAGGAGACCCTCATGGCCCAACGTTCAATCGCCACCTCAGCTCGTTTTATCGGTATTCCCTTGGTTCTTGCCGCCACCTTGGGCACCGGCGTTGCCATCGCGCAAGCCATGGGGCACGGCTCCGAGAGCATGCACAAGTCCATGATGTCCGGCATGGACGGCATGAAGCAGATGAAGATGAGCGGAGACACCGACAAAGACTTCGCGATGATGATGAAGATCCATCACCAGCAGGCGCTCGACATGGCCAAGGTAGAAGTCGAGCACGGCAAATCACCCGAACTCAAGGCGATGGCGTCCAAGATGATCAAGGACCAGACCAAAGAGATCGAGCAGCTCGATCAATGGATGAAGAAGCAGAAGTAAGTGTTCTGACTCAAATCCCGCTCAGCACCACACCGCATGCCGTTGTCGTGCTGAGGGCCGAAAAACCTTGAGGTGATTTCGTCGGGGGCGGCTCACACAGCCTTCGCGTGGTCGACGCGGATTTCTGTGCCGGCCCGGCCCTCAAGCATGGCCTCGATGTGTTCGAGCGAACCGATCAGCGCCCGCTGACCCGTCGCTTCTGCGAAACGGCATGCCGCTTCCACCTTCGGGCCCATCGTTCCCGCCGCAAACCGGTGGCGTGACAGTTCGGCCGGCGATACATGCCGCAGGGCACGCTGGCCCGGCAGCCCCCAGTCGAGATAGACGGCGTCGACGTCGGTGGCGATGACCAGGCAGTCGGCATTCAGCTCGCGAGCGAGCACACCGCTGCACAAGTCTTTGTCGATCACCGCCTCGACACCGTGGCGGTGGCCGTTGGCCGCAACCGCGACCGGAATGCCACCGCCGCCTGCGGCGATCACCAACGCCTGGTGTGCAAGCAGCCAGCGTATCGGGTCGAGGCCGAGCACCCGCTGCGGCTGGGGCGAGGCGACGACACGCCGGAAACCGGCCCCGTCGGCGGCGATGACCCAGTGCTTCTCGGCCGCCGCGCGGTCGGCTTCTTCTCGGCTGTAAACCGGGCCAATGGGCTTGCTGGGGTGGGCAAAGGCGGGGTCGTCGAGATGAACCTCAACGCGCGTCAGCAGGGTGACGACGACCTTCTCTAGCGGCAGCAGGTTGCTCAGCTCCTGCTCGAGCAGGTAGCCGATCATGCCGTCGGTCTGCGCGCCCAACACGTCCAGGGGATACGCCTCCACGGCGGCATAGGACGCCGATTGAAGC
>JBKJJF010000062.1:0-10060 GCA_046598195.1 Rhizobacter sp.
CAAACCGCCGGCAAAGGTGGCCACGATGATGTACAGAAGGGTCATGAGGGCAAGGGCATAAAAAAGCCGCGCAATGCGCGCGGCTTTTGCAAGGGCCGAAGCTTAGCGCGTCAGGCCGCGCCGTTGACACACGCCGTTGACCTTGAACCAAGCAAGGGCGCGCTTCCATCCGTCATCGGCCGCCTCTTTGCGGTAGCTCGGGCGGTAGTCGGCGTGGAAGGCTTGCGGCGTGTCGGGGTAGGCCACAAATTTCGATCGAGGTTTCCCCGAGGCCCAGATCATGGAAGTGTTGGGAATAATCGACGAGGCTGGGCGCACGGGCCCAGCAAGACTACGGCGTTGCGTCGAACCATCGAGTGGAAGTTCACTCGACAGTGATGCCGATCAGAAGCTCGGACTAGGATCTCCCGGGCGACTGGCCTACCGCAGGGCTACGTTGAACCGGTGCCGAGACCAGCGGCTGCTGATCAAGAGGCAGGAGAGCGCGCAACTCAGTCAACTTCGCGATCTTCTGGTCGCCATTGAGGCTCGGGTCAATTTCTACGAGGCTAGCCTCCAGCACCAATCGCGCGTAGGCGTCATGCGGCCCAAAGAGCGCGGCCGAGGCTTCCGCCCCGAAGTGCCGACGACGGATGTCGGCGATGCGCGCGTGCATCGCGTCGAACTCTGCAAGCGTGCCGGGCATGGGGCCGGTCGGGACCTCGCGCGTCATGTCCTTGGTGTAGGCGATGTACCCGCGTGTCAGCGACATGATGCGGGTCACGTCTTCGTGGGGGAGGCTTTTCAACAGTGCCGCTTGCAGGCGCTCTAAGTCCGCGTCGGCGGGCGTCTCGGCCATGGCTGACGTGGCCATCTCAAGGGTGCGGCGCGTGTCTTCGTTGACCTGCAGTCCGCCGGCGTAGCCGAGTTCGAAGCGGCTCACCGCCTCTTGCATCCCGCTCCGGGACGGTGTTATCGGGGTTGCCTGCGTTGACGGAATCGACCCCGCGACAACCGAGGCGGGCGCTACGTGCAGGGGGGCAGACGCCACCCCAGGCGGCGGTTTGAAATAGAACCAACCGATCAAGGCGGCCCCTGCGACAAGTAATGCGGTGAACGAGAGGACAGTCGGAATGCGCATGCTCTGCTCCTTTCAAACTTTCTAAGGTGTAGCGAAGACGTGCTGCCGGACTGCGGCAGCACGTCTCTCCCCGTCCGGGCGGGCGGGGATCAGGACACGCCGATCAGTACGGGCAGTTCTGCCGATAGGATGAGATGTTGGTCTCAGTGGCCAAGTCGGCTTCGTGCGCTGGGCCGCACAGGATCTTGCTGTAGCGGGTGTCGTTGTCCAACCACCGCTTCAACCAGGCCACACCGTACTTGCCGAGGGCATTGGAGGCGCCGGTTGGGTTGTTAGCGCAGCTGTGGTTGCCGCCTCTCACCTCCAGGTAGGCCTTCTTGTTGTTCGTCATCCCGTTGTACGACGACACTGCGTTGCTGTTGATGGGCAGCACGTTGTCGTTCTGGCAGGCCAAGATCAACACCGGCACCAGGGCGGCGCTCAGGCCCGTCACGCCGGTCGGGGCGAGCGGAATCGCAGCCTTCACGCCAGGGGGGTTATCCCGTGCGTTGTGGAGCGAGGCGCCACCGCCGAGCGACCACCCCATCACACCCATGCGGCTACCGTCCACGCGACCCGAGATCGGGTTGCCGGTGGCATTGCTCAATGCCACCACCTGACGCAGCGCGGCGAGTTGCTGCGCAGCGCGGGCCGGGATGCCATCACCGGTGGCGTTGGTGCCGATGGTGATCGTCACGAAGCCATGCGAGGCCAAGCGGGGCCCCCAGGACTGGATGCTGGACTGCGGCGCACTCAGCCCTGGCACCACCACGACGGCCCCCACCCTGCCACCAGGGTTGACGGGGTAATAGATCGTGCCGCTGCCATAGCCGGTCGGGCTGGGCACGACATAGCTTGCGGTCTGGAAGGGCCCGGTGGTCTCCAGGCTGGCGACGGTGGGATCTGGGCCGCGGCAGAGCAGATTCGTCTCGCACGATCCCGCAGGAGGCGGAGGCGGAGGCGGAGGCGGAGGAGGCGGCGGCGGCGGAGGCGTTACCGAACCGGTGCCTTCCACGACGAGGTTGTCGACCGTCAGGTACTCACTGCCGCTGCTCGCCGCGACGCGGAAGCGCAGGCGCAGCGCCGCTTTACCGGCGGCGTCGGCCGGCAAGGCGTAGCTCGTCGACCCATTGCCTAGCACGTTCGACACCAATCGGTAGGTCGCGCCACCGTTGATCGAGTACTCGACGATGCCTGCCTCGTTCGAATCCAACCCTGTGGTCGAGCGGGCATAGCTCACCGTGATGGCGGTGAACTCGGCGGTGTTGATGTTGGGCGATGTAATCGCACCATCGGTGCCACCGTAGCTACCGTACATGCGCGTCCCATAGGCCGCGCTGGTGGTCACGTTGCCCGCGCTCGTGAAGGTGCCGAGGCCGGAGTTGAAGCTTTCCTGGAAGATTACGGCCGCGTGTGAGAGCGCCGAGGCGCTGAGGAATCCCGCGCTCAGCGCGAGCAACCGTGCTCGCTTGAACTTTTTACTGCTATCCATGTGTTGTCTCCTTGAATCGCTCCAATTCGATGCATCGACAACCGCGTCCATGCTCGATCAGAGTGCCAACATTGTCACGAATCGCGCCTGCTTTTTGATCGGCACAAGCACGCGGCGTAAGTCAGCAAGCCGAACTACCTCGCTTTGTGGTATTGACGAGCGCCATTGCCTCGCGCAACTCAGCGAATGGGATGACCGTATGCCGACCATGTTGTTGGTCAGCCGAGCAACGCGGCTTGCTCGCCATGACTTGAAGAAACTCTCTCGTTACTTTCACTGACCAAGGAGTTACCGCCCTCGCTGCGCAGGCACTCCGGCGGGAATGGCATGGGGTTTTCTCTGATACCACAGATTTGGGTTGTAGGCTTGTCAGCCTGAGCCGAGGGCAAGCATCAATGTCGCTCTAACGCACAAGCGATTGAATAGGGTTCAAATTTGTTCTGTGGGCAAAGCCTGCAACAGGGGGCAAATCAGCAGTTGATGCAGTACCGGACAGTGATGGAACCGATTGATCTTTCCCTGACGCCAACACGCACCGCGGGCATTTCCGCCGATCGGTTCGTGTTGGATCACAGCTACCCCTTCAGTGACACGGGGCACATCTACACCAGTCCCCACCTCGTGCGGGGCTACACCGTGCGCCATCTAGGCGTAGTCCTGTTGACCGCCGACCACGCGCCATTCGTCGTGTGCCAACAAGGACACCCTGACGTGGAGACCAATGCGGTCGCTGTAGCGCCCATGGTCATGCGCCGGCTATCTGCTCCACATGTGCCGCTCCTTAGCCTCAACATCTACCCCGGTCATAGGCACTACCGTGCGTTTGGCGGCGTGCGCCGGATGGGTTTTGTGCAACTGGAGCGGGCCGCATTCGGGCATTTAGACGATTCGATGTGCGAGCTCGTGAAAGGCGCCGCCAGCCTTGCCAGCGCGCAAGCTTTGTTTGAGGAAGTGGTGTCACTGACCGCGGAACAACTACCCAGACCGCCGCGCGAAGATCCGAGGGCCGCCGCATTGAGGGAGTTGGTCGAGTCCAACCCCGGCATGTCAATCGCTGACCTCGCTGCGTACTACGGCCTGTCTAGGCGGACGATCACGCGGCTCTTCAGCGCGGCGGTGGGAATATCGATGCGCGACTACAAGGATTTCATGCGCTGTCGGCAACTGACCGGCCTTTTGCACACCAACCAGTCGCTGACCGAAGTGGCACTCAACAGCGGCTTCGGGGGGTCTCCTCAGCTCTCACACGCCTTTCGCCGCTGGTTCGACCAGAGCCCCTCTTCGATGCGGAATCAACACAAGGTCATCATTCACCGGCCAGACCGCGTTCCGGGCGAAAAATCTTCCTAAAAGCCCGTCGGACTTGGGGCGCGTCGGCTGCAATTTGGCCGCCTCGGTTCATTTCTAGAAAGGCCCCGATTTTCTTGCCCTGCCCCCCATGCATCAAGGGCGGGTCATAAAAAGCCCGGACAATCCGGCCGATGCCTTTCTCTCCCGACACCCTGCGCTGGCCCGACCCCCTGGCCGCCATCGACATGGGCTCCAACAGCTTCCGGCTCGAGATCGGCCAGCTGAGCCCCGGCCGCTACAAGCGCATCGACTACCTGAAAGAAACCGTGCGCCTGGGCGGCGGCCTTGACGCCCAAGGCCTGCTGACCGAAGACGCCATGCAACGCGGCCTGGCCTGCCTGCGCCGCTTTGCGCAGCGCCTCGAAGGCTACACACCGATGCAGGTGCGCGCAGTCGCGACCCAGACGCTGCGCGAAGCGCAAAACCGCAACGCCTTTCTCCAACGCGCACAAACCGCGCTCGGCTACCCCATCGAGGTGATTTCCGGCCGCGAAGAAGCGCGCCTCATCTTTGCGGGTGTGGCGCGTTTGCAGCCGTCCGACGAGTTGCGCCTGGTGGTCGACATCGGCGGGCGCTCGACCGAGATGATCCTCGGCCAGGGGCGCACGCCGCTGCGTGCCGAGTCGTTCCAGGTCGGCAGCGTGAGCCTGTCGATGCGCTACTTCAACGACGGGCGTTTCACCGAAAGCGCATTCCGCGCCGCCCAGGTGGCCGCCGGTGCCGAGCTGGAAGAAGCGCTCGCCCCCTTTGCCGCCCACCACTGGCGCGAAGCGCTCGGCTCCTCGGGCACGGCCGGCGCGGTGTCGCAGCTGCTGGCGGCCAACCACATCAGCGACGGTGTGATCACCCCCGACGGCCTGCGCTGGTGCATGGATCAATGCCTGCGCGCCGGCCGCGTCGACCGCCTCAATCTGCCGGGGCTGAAAGACGACCGACGTGCCGTGATCGGCGGTGGCCTGTCGATCCTCTACACGCTGGCCACACACTTCGGCATCGAAGCCCTGCAGCCTGCCCGCGGTGCGCTGCGCCAGGGTGTGATTTTCGATCTGGACGAACGCCTGAACGCCGAGGCCCATGACGGCGCACATGCCCACGATGTGCGCGACGCTTCGGTGGCCGAGCTGCAACGCCGCTTCGAGGTCGACGTGGCCCAGGCCCAGCGTGTGGCCTCGGTGGCCGAGGCCTTGTACGCGAGCGTGGCGCCAACGGCCGACGCCGTGCTGGTGCGCGAGCTGGGCTGGGCCGCCGCGCTGCACGAGATCGGCATGATGGTGTCGCACCACGACCACCACCGCCACAGCGCCTACCTGCTGGGCCACGTCGATGCGGCCGGCTTCTCCCAATCGCAGCAGCGCCGCCTGGCCGACCTGGTGCTCGCGCAGCGCGGCGGCCTGCGCAAGACCGAGGCCCAGCTCGCACAAGAGGCCTTCGCCTGGCAGGCGTTGTGCCTGCGCCTGGCCATCATCAAATGCCATGCACGCGGCAACGTCGATGCGCAGGTCTTGCGCCTGCGCCGGCATGGCCCGCAGGCCCAGCTGTCTTTCCCCGGCGCCTGGGCCGACTCCCACCCGCGCACGCTGTTTTTGTTGAACGAAGAAGTGGCGGCCTGGGAACGCAGCGGCGTGCTGCGCCTGCAGATCAAAGCCTGAAGATCACAGGCAGTCGGGCGACTGCACTGCCTGCAGCACCACCTGGTTGCCCGATTCGCGCTCGCGGCTGCGCAGCCACCAGACCGCGCCTTTTTTGATCACCCACTCCTGGGCCGTCTGGCCCAGCAGCAAGGCCGCCACCTGGCCCAGCGTGGGCTGGTGGCCCACCACCAACACCGACTCGTTGGCCTCGGGCCAGCGGGTCACGCTGAGCAGCGCGGTGACCGAGGCTTCTGGCGCCAGCAACTGCACGGTCTTGAAATGCCGATCCAGCGCCTTGGCGGTTTGCTGCGTGCGCAACGCCGGGCTGACCAGGATGCGGGTCGAATGTGCCAGGCGATGGTTCAGCCACTCGGCCATGCGCTGAGCCTGCCGCTCGCCCTTGGGCGTGAGCGCACGTTCGAGGTCGGTCTGGCCCTCGCGCAAGACGTGGGCTTCGGCATGGCGCCAGAGGATGAGGTCCATCACATGTAGCGCAACATCAGTGCCTGCTGGGCACTCGGGCCTTCGGTGCCCAGGCGCACATAGCTGCCGTCTGCACGCAGCTCCCAGGCGTCTTGCCGGTCGTGCAGGTAAGGCACCAGGCATTCATCGATCACACGCTGGCGCAGCGTGGCATCACGCACCGGCCAGGCTACCTCGATGCGGCGAAACATGTTGCGGCTCATCCAGTCGGCGCTCGACAGAAACAGCGCTTCATCGTCTTCGCTCGCGCCCCAGCGGAAGTACGCCACGCGTGAATGTTCCAACAAACGGCCGACCACCGAGCGCACGCGGATGCGGTCGGTGAGCCCGGCGATACCCGGCGGCAGCATGCAGGCGCCGCGCACGATGAGGTCAATGTCAGCGCCCGCCTGGCCGGCGCTGATGAGCGCGTCGATCAACGGGATGTCGGTCAGCGCATTGATCTTGGCCACGATGCGCGCCGGCTTGCCAGCCAGAGCCGCCTGCGTCACCCATTCCACATGCTTGAGCATCTGCGTGTGCAGCGTGAAAGGTGCTTGCAGCAGCTGGCGCAGGGCGCGTGTTTTGCCCAGGCTCGCAAGCTGCTGGAACACCGCGTCGGCGTCAGACGTCAGGTCAGGGTCGGCCGTGAGGTAGCCCACGTCGGTGTAGAGCCGCGCCGTCTTGGGGTTGTAGTTGCCGGTGGAGAGGTGGGCGTAGCGCCGCAAGCGGCCGGCTTCGCGGCGTGTCACCAGCAGCAGCTTGGCGTGTGTTTTCAGGCCCACGATGCCGTACACCACCTGCACGCCCACCGCCTCCAGCCGCTCGGCCCAGTTGATGTTGGCCTCTTCGTCGAAGCGGGCTTTCAGCTCCACCACGGCCATCACTTCCTTGCCACGGCGTGCGGCTTCGATCAGCAAGTCCATCAGCGGCGATTCGCTGCCGGTGCGGTAGATGGTTTGCTTGATGGCCAGCACGTCGGGGTCTTCGACCGCCTCGCGCAAAAAATTCACCACCGGCTCGAACGACTCGAACGGGTGGTGCATCAGCACGTCGCCCGCACGCAGCCGCTCGAAGATCGATTCGTCGCGCGACAGGCCGGCGGGCCACGGTGCGTCATAGGGTTTGAAGCGCAACTGCGGCGCATTGGCGGTGTCGATCAGCGCGTTCAGGCGCACCAGGTTCACCGGGCCGTTGACGTGGTACAGCGCGGCCTTGGGCAAGGCAAACTGCGTGAGCAAGAACTCCGACAGCTCGGGCGGGCAGGTGTTGACCACTTCCAGGCGAATCGCCTGGCCGAAGTGGCGTGTGGTGAGCCCCGAGCGCAAGGCCTGGCGCAGGTTGACCACGTCTTCTTCATCCACCGCGAGGTCAGAGTCGCGGGTCAGGCGGAATTGCGAAAACGCCTCGACCTCGCGCCCCGGAAAAAGCTCGGCCAGGTGAGCGCGGATCACGCTGGTGAGCAGCACGAAGGCCTGCCCGCCATTGGCCAGGTGGTCGGGCAGGCGCATCACCCGCGGCAACACCCGCGGCACCTTGACGATGGCGATGGTGTTCTCGCGGCCAAACGCGTCTTGCCCGCTCAGGCGCGCAATGAAGTTGAGCGACTTGTTGGCCACCTGCGGAAACGGGTGCGAAGGGTCAAGCCCCACCGGCACCAAGAGAGGCCGCACCTGGCGCTGAAAAAACTGGTCGACCCAGCGCCGCTGAGCGTCGTTGCGGTCGGAGTGGTTGAGGATCTGAATGCCTTCGCGCTTCAAGGCGGGCATCACCTCGTCGTTGAAAGCGCGGTACTGATCGTCGATCAGCGTGTGCGCATCGGCGGCCACGGTCTCCAGATCGCGCAGCGAAACCCCCGCACCGGGTTGGCGGGTGGCTTCGATGTAATCGGCGAAGCGCACCTCGAAAAACTCGTCCATGTTCGACGAAACGATGCAGATGTAGCGCAGCCGCTCCAGCAGCGGCACGTCGTCTCGCCGCGCTTGCGCAAGCACACGACGGTTGAACTCCAGGATCGAACTTTCGCGGTTGAGGAGTGCCGGGTTGCGGGGCGCCAGGGTCATGACACCAGTTTATGAAGCTTTTGCGACGCTTTCGTGACACTCGTCAGCTCTGTGTGACAAGCCGGCACCAGGTGACCGACGAACTGGCGGCACACCTCGCCCCAATCGAACTGCAGCGCGCGCCGCCGAGCCGCGTCACGCGGGATGTCGAGCGCGCGCAGGGCTGCGGTGCGCAGATCGTCGTGCAACACACCGCCATCGTCTGCGTTGTGCTGGGGCGCCACCACGTCGAGCGGGCCGGGCACCGGGTAGGCGGCCACCGGCGTGCCGCAGGCCATGGCTTCGAGCATCACCAGGCCGAAGGTTTCCGAGCAGCTCGGAAACACGAACACGTCGGCCGCGCTGTAGATGTGAACCAGCTCGGGGCGCGGCACCACGCCACGCCAATGCACCTGCGGGTAGTCGCGCTGCAGACGCCGCTCCAGCGGGCCGACACCGTAAACAACTTTGGAGCCCGGCAAGTCGAGCTTCAAAAACGCTTCAAGGTTTTTCTCGTAACTCACGCGGCCCACATACAGGAACACCGGCCGTGGCAAGCCCAGGTCGGCACCCGGCTCGGGTTTGAACAAACTCAGGTCAACACCATGCGACCACTGTTTCAGGGGCGAAAAACCGTGGCCTTTCAAGATGCCGAACATGCCCTCACTCGGCACCATGATCCCGCTCGACTTGGCGTGAAAGCGGCGAAACCAGGCATAACCCCAGCTTTCGGGCAGGTGCAGGGCACGCGCCAGGATGTCGGGAAACCGGGTGTGAAAGGCGGTCGTGAAGGCCCAGCCGCGGCGCAGGCAGTGGGCCCGTGCGGCCGCGCCCAGTGGGCCTTCGGTGGCAATGTGGATGGCGTCGGCCTGGGCTGCATCAAGCAGCTCGCGCACCTTGCGCCCGGGCCGCCAAGCCAGCTCAATCTCGCGGTAGCCGGGGCAGGGAAAGCGCTTGAAGCCCGAGGGCTCGATCAGCACCACCTCGTGGCCCATCGCGATCAAGCCCTGCTGCAGCTCAACCAAGGTGGTCACCACGCCATTGACCTGCGGCGCCCAGGCGTCGGTGACGAGTGCGATCTTCATGCGAGCACCTCCTGCGCCGCGATGGCCACCGATCGCCGGTCGCGCATCACGGCGGCCCAATCGATGATCTCCAGCCGGCCATCGGCGTGTTCGGCCAGCGCGGTGAGGCTTTCCACCCAGTCGCCATCGTTGGCGTAGAGGATGCCGTCGATCTCGCGCAGCTCGGCGTGGTGAATGTGACCACAGACGACACCTTGCGCACCACGGCGCCGCGCTTCCTTGGCCACCGCGGCCTCAAAGTCACCGATGAAGTTGACGGCACGCTTGACCTTGAGCTTGAGGTACTTGGAGAGGCTCCAGTACGGCAGCCCCAAACGCGCGCGCAGCGAGTTGAGGTAGCGGTTGAGCTTGAGCGTGAACTCATACAGCGAGTCACCCACATGGGCCAGCCACTTGGCGCACTGGATCACCCCGTCGAAGTAGTCGCCATGGGTGATCCAGAGCTTGCGGCCGTCGGCGGTCAGGTGCGTCCACTCTTCGGCCACATCGATGCCACCGAAGTTGTGGCCCACGTAGCGGCGCGCAAACTCGTCGTGGTTGCCCGGGATGAAGATCACGTGTGTGCCCTTGCGCGCCTTGCGCAAAAGCTTTTGCACCACGTCGTTGTGTGCTTGTGGCCAGTACCAGCTGCGGCGCAGCTGCCAGCCGTCGATGATGTCGCCCACGAGATAGAGGGTTTCGCACTCGACGTCGCGCAGGAAGTCGAGCAGGGCCTTGGCCTGGCAGCCGGGCGTGCCGAGATGCAGGTCCGAGATCCAGACGGTGCGCACCGACAGCGAGGGCGTGTCGGCGGCGGCGGAGTCTTGCGGCGTCGGCATGGCAGGCATGCTGCCCGTCCGTCGTGACGCGACCGTGAATGTGTGGCGCGCCGCGCTCAGGCCGCAGGCACGCGAGCCGCC
>JBKJJF010000114.1:0-16068 GCA_046598195.1 Rhizobacter sp.
AGCGGCTGGGCCGTGCTCGCCTGCCTGGGTGCAACCGTGCTTTATGGTTTTTCGGCCAGCTTCACCAAGCGCCATCTCACCGGCGTGCCACCGATGGCGGTGGCCGCTGGCAGCCAGCTCTCGGCGGCGCTGTTCCTCGCCGGGCCCGCGTGGCACTGGTGGCCACAATCCATGCCGTCGGCCCAGGGCTGGCTTTTTTCCCTGGTGCTGGCGGTCATGTGCACCGGCCTGGCCTACCTGCTTTACTTCCGTCTCATCGCCCACGTGGGGCCCGCCAATGCCATTTCGGTCACCTTCCTGATTCCGGTGTTTGCGGTGGTCTGGGGTGGCCTCTTCCTGGCCGAGAAGGTGAGCGGCGTGATGGTGTTGGGTTGCGCCGTCATCTTGTTCGGCACGTCATTGGCCACCGGCCTGCTGCGTTGGCCCCACGTTGGTGAACAGGAACGAATGGGACGGTCATGAGTTCGCTGTTGGAGGCTTGGGCTCCAGCCCGCTTGCTCGGGCCCGCCGCACGCGCCGCCACAACAGCAACACAATGCCCAGGTTGAGCGCGTTCCAGGCCAGGCCGTTGAGGAAGGCCGCGTCGTAGGAGCCCGTGAGGTCGAACACCTTGCCCGACATCCAGCCACCCAGCGCCATGCCGAGCAGCGTGAACATCAACACCGTGCCCACCCGCGCCCCGGCCTCGGCCGGCGGAAAGTGCTCGCGCACGATGATGGCGTAAGACGGCACGATGCCGCCCTGGAACAGCCCAAACATCGCCGAGATCACGTACAGCGACACCAGCCCGTCGAAGGGGATGAACAGCAGCAGCGCCACCCCTTGCAGCACCGAACCGAGCAGCAGTGTGCGCAGCCCGCCGATGCGGTCGCAGATCACGCCCGACACCAAGCGGCTGACGATGCCGCAGGCCAACATCAGCGACAGCATCTCGGCCCCCCGCGCCGCGCCATAACCCAGGTCGCCGCAATAAGCCACGATGTGCACCTGCGGCATCGACATCGCCACACAACAGGCCACACCCGCCACACACAACAACGCTTGGGCCTGGCCCATCGAAAAGCCGAAAGGCCGAGCCAGCACCGCGGGCACGCCTGCAGCCACCGGCACCACCACCGGCCGCGGCGGGCGAGGCCGCATCATCAAGGCCAAGAGCGGCAGGCTGATCGCGCAAAACACGCCGATGCCGAAGTAGGTGTGGCGCCAGCCCACGGTCTCGATGAAATGCTGCACGATGGGCGGCCAGATCGCCCCCGCCAGGTAGTTGCCGCTGGCGCACACCGCCACCGCGATGCCACGCCGCCGCTCGAACCACAGCGAGGTGTCGGCCACCAGCGGCGCAAACGTGGCCGAGCTGCCCAGCAAGCCGATGAGCACGCCATGGGCCACGCTGAACCACCCGATGCTGCTGGCCGAGCCCGCCGCCCAAAAGCCCGTGGCCAGCCCCGCCGCGCCGATGAGCACCGGCACCATCACACCAAACCGATCGGCCAGCCGGCCCATCAAGATGCCACCGACACCAAAGCCGATCATCATGGCCGTGTAAGGCAGAGAGGCATCGGCCCGCGCCACACCAAACTCGGCCTGCACCGAGGGCAGCACCACCGACACCACGTACATGCCGCCGCTGCCGATGGTCATCAGCGCGAGCGTGACGATCAAACGCATCCATGCGTAACGGGAGTCGACGGTGTGGGGCATGGTCAGCGTGAGGCGGGGCAACAACTTGGAGCTTGAACGCGGCAAGAGTTGGCGGCTACGAGGGCTGTCGCCTATGGGTCGGGCCGCAAATTGGTGATGTAATCAACGGCCCTCGGTGTCTGCCGACGGCGCCCCTCAGAGACACCTGTTGTCATGCCCGTTGTAGCAGTCGTTAATCGAAAAGGTGGAAGCGGCAAGAGCACGCTGGCCACACACCTCGCCGCCCACTGTGCACACAGTGGCATTCCGGTGATGCTGGGCGATGTCGACAAACAGCAATCGACCCAGACCTGGCTGCGCCTGCGTGCCGGCCAAGCCATCAAGACACCCTCACCCATCGTCGGCTGGGCGGTCGACCCGCGCAGCGTCTTGCGTGCGCCGTCCGGTGTGAGCCACGTGATCCTTGACACCCCCGGCGGGCTGCGCGGCTTTGACCTCGCCCGCGTGGTGATGTTTGCCGACGTGATTTTGATGCCGGTGTGCAACTCGGTGTTTGACCGCGAGTCGGCCGCCGACTGTTATGCCGAGCTGATGACGTTACCGCGTGTGGCCAGCGGCCGCTGCCAGGTGGCGGCCGTGGGCATGCGGCTCGACGCCCGCACCAAGGCCGATGAAGTGCTCAAACAATGGGCCGACAAGCAGGGCCTGCCCTTCATCGGCGTGCTGCGCGAGACGCAGGGTTATGTGCGCTGCGTCGAACAAGGCCTGACCTTGTTCGACATGCCGCCCGCCAAGGTGGAGGCCGATCTGCTGCAGTGGAAACCGATCCTGAACTGGCTGAGCCCGGTGCTGCGGCCGGCACCGGCTGTTGTGAAGGCGAAGCCCACCGCCGTGGCCACACCGGCCCCGAACGGCTCGCGTGCCGACAGCCTCAAGCCGGCCCAGGCCTCCTTGCTGGTGTACGGCCAGAGCGCGGCCCCCAAGCGGCCGAATGCGCCGCCCAAGTTGGCACCGGTGGTCGCTCGCCCGAGCATGATCAACCGCGTGAGCAACCTGCTCGAATCTTGGGGCGTCGCGCGCTTCTTGCAGCGCTGACCCCGTTGCGGCGTCGGCATGACGCTGCTGCTCGGGCATCATGCGCCACGACCACAACGCGGCGCGCGCTTTGAACCACATCGAAACCGACTACCTCGTCATCGGCTGCGGCGCCTCGGGCCTGGCCTTCACCGACACGTTGATCGACGAGACCGATGCCCACATCACCCTCGTCGACCGCCACGGCAAGCCCGGCGGCCACTGGAACGACGCCTACTCCTTCGTCACCCTGCACCAGCCCTCGTCGTTTTACGGCGTCAACTCAATGGCACTCGGCAGCCACCGCACCGACACCATCGGCCTCAACAAAGGCTTGTACGAGCTCGCCTCGGGGCCCGAGATCAGCGGCTACTTCGAGCGGGTGATGAACCAGAAGCTGCTGCCGAGCGGGCGTGTCAGCTACCACCCGATGTGCAATTACGTGGGTGACGGGGTGTTCGAATCCATCTTGTCCGGCGAGCCCACCCAGGTGCGTGTGCGCAAGAAGCTGGTCGACGCCACCTACTTCAGCCCCAACGTGCCTTCCACCCACACACCGCGCTTCACGGTGGAGGCTGGCGTGCGCCTGGTGCCGCCAAACGCCTTGCCCGCGCTGTGGCATGGTCAGCGCGAGGGCGGCCTGCCGCGGCGCTTTGTCATCGTCGGTGCGGGCAAGACCGCGATGGACGCCGCGGTGTGGCTGATCAACGCCGGCGCCAACCCCGACAGCATCCAGTGGGTGATGCCGCGCGATTCTTGGCTGGTGAACCGCCGAACGACCCAGCCGGGCCCGGAGTTCTTCAAAGAAACCATCGGCGGCCAGGCCGACCAGATGCAAGCCTTTGCCCAGGCCACCTCGATCGACGACCTGTTCTTGCGCATGGAGGCCTTTGGTTCGGTGCTGCGCATCCACCGCGATCACACCCCCACCATGTTTCACTTGGCCACCGTGTCGCCAGGCGAGGTGCAGGTGTTGCAGCGCATTCGCGATGTGGTGCGCCTGGGCCGCGTGCAGCGCCTGGCGCTTGACCACATGCAGCTCGACCAGGGCCGTGTGCCGGTGGCCCCCGGCACACTCTTCATTGACTGCACCGCCTCGGCCGTCGAACCACGCGCCTCGCAGCCCATCTTCCAGGGCGACAAGATCGTGCTGCAGTTGTTGCGCCTGCCGCTGCCCACCTTCAGCTCGGCGCTCATCGCCTATGTGGAAGCGCACTACGCCGACGAGAAAGAGAAGGCCCGCCTGTGCAGCCCGGTGCCCTTCCCCAACACCCTGAAAGACTACCCGCGCTCGATGATGGCCAGCATGATGAACCAGTTCCAGTGGTCGCAAGACAAGCTGCTGCGCCAGTGGATTCGTGACAGCCGGCTCGACGGCTACGGCAAGCTGATGACGGGCATCGACCCGCAAGACACCGAGAAACAAGCCATCTTGGCCCGCCTCAAGGAGCAGGCGAAAGCCGCGATGGCCAACTTGCCGCGGCTGATGGCCGGCTAAACCAGTTTCAGCTCTCGCGCGCGCACCAGCGCGCCGACCCGCGTGCCCACGCCCAGCTTGGCGAAGATGTTTTTCACGTGCCACTTCACCGTGGTCATCGAGATCTGCGCGCGGGCACTGATCTGCTGATTGGAGAGGCCCTGGGCCAGCAGCACCAGCACCTCGAGCTCACGCGCGGTCAGCGCATCCACCGCATGCGCGGGTGCTGACGGGCGGGCCTCGGCGCGGCCGAGTGCGGCGCCAAACACACGCAACACACGCTCGGGCATCAGGCGGCGCATCTGCGGCACCTCCAGCGCGGCGATCAGCACCTGGTAGAAGCGCGGGTTGTCGTCGAACCAGCTGCGTGACGGTGCGTGGCCACGCGCACGCAGCAGCGACTGGTGCAGGCACTGCAAGGCCTCGTCGCGCGCGCCGGCTTCCCAGAGGCTGCTGGCGAGCGCCGCTTCGGTGGCGTGCAGGCGCAGCACGTGGCCCGCGGCCTCGGCGCTGGCGCGCAGCACCTGCAAAATGGCACGCGCTTCAACGTGGCGCTGGTCATGCGAGAGCAGCGCGGCCATGGCCATGCCGCGCCGCTCCCAGGCTTCGTCGTAGAGGCGTGCCACCTGCCATTCAGCGCTGTCGACCACGCCGAACTCCGCCGCGACGTCGCGCGCCCGCACAGGCTCGCCCATCGCCAGCCACAAACGCACTTTGTCGAAACACACCTGGGCGGCGAAGCGCCGTTCGTGGCTGCCTTCCAAGATGCCATGCAGGTAGTCGAGCAGCCGCATCGCGGCCTCGGGCTCGCGCTCAGCCGCGCGCACACGGGCGAGCGTGCGGGTGGCGGCTGTCAGCGTCTCGTAGGTGCCGCCGGCCTCGACCACCGGCAGCAGTTCTTCGCACAAGGCCCGCGCTTCGGCCAGGCGGTTGGTCTCGTAGCGCAACACCGCGAGCGCGGTCGCCCCGTTGGCCCACGCGGCGTTGCGCGGGCCATTGCGCAGGCCGGCCCAGAGCTGCTCAACACGGCGCGAGGCCGAGTCGAAATCGCCTTTGGCCCGCTCCACCAGGGCCAGCACGCTGCTGGCATAACCCTCGCCGTAAGGGCTGATGGGTTGCAAGATTTCTCGCGCCCGCATGGCCAGCCGCCACGCCCCATCGAACCTGTGGGCGCAGAACATGGCATAAGCGCGGTTCACGAGGCACAGGCCGCGCAGCTGCGCATCACCATCGGTCTCGTCGGCCGCAGGCGGCTCGTCGTTGAGGGCCTCGCAGTCGCCGCTCAGAGCCTGCAAGATCTGCTGCAGCGTGCGCAGGTGGAAGCCCGAGGCCGTGCCGCCCTCGGAGAGCCGGCGCAACATCGCGTGGGCCTGGTCGAAGCGGCGGCACAAGATCAGGCAGGTGGTGTAAGCCACACCCAGCGCAGGCCGGGCCAACAGTTGCTCGGGCAGCAGCCGCTCGCACCACTGCACCACCTCGGCGATGTCGCCCGACTGTTGCCAACGCAGCGCGGCCCGCTCCACCAGCTCGGCGCGCCAAGCGGTTTCGCCCGACTTGAAGGCATGGGCCAGCGCTTCGGCAAAACGCAGTTGGCCGGCGTACCAGCGGCTGGCGCGTTCGTGCAGCGCGCGCTGGCGCGCCGGGTCGGCGGCGAGGCGGCTGCGCAAGAAGCCGTGGAACAGCGGGTGGTAGCGGAAGGCCAGGCCGTGGCTGTCTTGCGCGGTGACAAACAACTGGCCTCGCTCCAGCTTTTCGAGCACCGCCTGCGAGCCCTCGCGGCCGAGCAGCGCATCACACAGCTCGCCGGTCATCGCGTCGAGCAGGCCGGTCGAGACCAGAAAGTTTTGCAGCGGCAGGTCTTGTTCGCTCAGCACTTCGCGCTCAAGGTAGGCCGCCATGTCAACGTGGCCGCCATCAAAATCGGCCAGCGCTGCGTTGACCTCTGTGGGGCGCGCGGCAGCGGCCAGCAGGCCGAGCTTCACGCCCGCCGTCCAGCCCTGCGTGGCCGCGATCAGGCGCTCGGCCTGGGCGCGGCTCAGCGGCGCGTCCATCAGCTTGCGGCCAAGCTGCACCACCTGGCCTGCATCAAAAGCGAGGTCGCCACCGTCCAGCACCTCCAGCTGATCGCGCAGCCGCCAGGTCGGCAGGTTCAGCGCCGGCAGGCAGCGCCCGGCCAGCACCCAGTGCACACCCGGGGCCGACGCGGCGAGCAGCGTGTCGAGCAAGCGCATGCAGGGTGCAACTTGTGCCCAGTGCACGTCGTCGACCACGATCAGCAGGTCGCCGCTGCGCTGCGCCAGCAAAGCTTGCAGGGCCTGCGCCGCGGAGGCATCAGCCGCAGCAGGTAGTTCCAGATTTGCGGCGCTCAGGCTGGCCAGCAGGCGGGCCGCCAGCGCCTCAGGCCCGGCCAATGACCCGTCGAGCGTCAACCAAGCCGCCACGCGCCGTTGCCGGCTGCGCCGAAACCACTGGGTGAGCAGCGTGGTCTTGCCCGAGCCGGCGGGCGCCGCCACCACCACCAAGCGCAGCTTGGAGGCGGCGTCAAGCCGCGCCATCAAGGCGGGGCGCGAAACGCTGGAGGGCGCAAGCAGCGGTGGCTCGGTGGTCGAGTCGGGCATCGCGGGCGGCCGGGGGGAGGGTGAACCCCCGGAAGGCGCGCGAGTGTAGCGGAGGCGTGTGTTGGTACTCCTCCGCCCCCTCCCGGCGGAGGGGGCGCCTCGCGAAGGCGCTTCTTACGATGCCCTTCGCGAGCCGGCTCTGTCTGTTTGCACGGTCTGCCGGCCGCACACCCACAAAGAGAAAAGGAGACACCATGCACGAGCTTCCGATGTCCACCCGTTGCAGGCCCCTGGCCCGCCTGCTGCTGCCCCTGCTGGGCCTGGTCACGGCCCTGTTGTCGGGGCCTGCAGCGGCCCAGGCGCCCTCTTTCATGCAGTTCGAAAGCGGCCCGGTGCGGCCAATGGCGATGTCGCCTGACCGCAGCCGGCTCTTCGTCGCCAATACGCCCAACAACACGCTCGATGTGTTCAACATCGCAGGCAGCACGCCACAGCTGGTGGCGCGGGTGCCGGTCGGCCTGGAGCCGGTCGCCGTGGCCGCGCGCAATGGCAACGAGGTGTGGGTGGTCAACCACCTCTCCGACAGCGTGAGCGTGGTCGACTTGAGCGGCACGCCGCGCGTGGTGCGCACGCTGCTGGTGGGCGACGAGCCACGCGACATCGTCTTCGCCGGCAGCCCCGAGCGCGCCTTCATCACCACCGCTCACCGCGGCCAACAGCGCAGCGACCCGTCGCTCGCCAATGTGCCCGGTGCCGGTGACCCACAACTCACCACACCCAGCATCGGCCGGGCCGACGTGTGGGTGTTCAACACCAACAATCTGGGCACGGCGTTCGGTGGCCTGCCGCAGCGCATCATGAGCTTCTTCAGCGACACACCCCGTGCGCTGGCGGTGAGCCCGGACCGCAGCACCGTCTACGTGGCGGCGTTCAAGTCAGGCAACCAGACCACCACCGTGCTGCAGCCGCTGGTGTGCCAGGGCTTCAACCCGAGCCTGCCCTGCATCGGCCAGAACGGCAAGCTCATGCCCGGCGGCAACCCCGGCCCCAAGACCAACTTCGAGGGCAAAAAAGCACCCGAGGTCAGCCTGATCGTCAAGTTCAACAAGGCCACCGGCAAGTGGGAAGACGAGCTGCGCCGCAACTGGAACAACGCAGTGCAGTTCCGCCTGCCCGACCAGGACGTGTTTGCCGTCGACGCCAACACGCTGGCGCAGAAAGCGGCGCACACCGGCGTGGGCACAGTGCTGTTCAACATGGTCACCAACCCGGTCAGTGGCAAGGTGTATGTGTCCAACACCGAAGCCATCAACGAAGCCCGCTTTGAAGGGCCTGGCACCTACGCCGGCCACACGGTGCAGGGCAAGCTGGCGCAAACGCGCATCACGGTGATCTCGGGCTCGACCGTCTCGGCCCGCCACCTCAACAAACACATCGACTACAACAAGCTGCCCAGCAACCCGGGCTTCGACTGGACGATGAAGCAGCACTCGCTGGCCATGCCGCTGGAGATGGCGGTCACCGGCGACGGCCGCACGCTCTACGTGGCCGCCTTCAGCTCCAGCCGCATCGGTGTGTTCGACACCGCCGAGCTGGAAAGCGACAGCTTCAACCCCCGCACCGCCAGCGCCCGCTACATCGAGGTGGGTGGCGGTGGCCCGAGCGGCCTGGTGCTCGACGAAGCCCGCGGCCGGCTCTACGTCACCACGCGTTTTGACAACGCGGTGAAGGTGGTCGACCTGGCCTCGCGCGCCACGCTGGCGTCGGTGGCGATGAAGAACCCCGAGCCCGCATCCGTCACCGCGGGTCGGCCCTTCTTGTATGACGCCCGCCGCTTCTCGGCCAACGGCGAGGCTTCTTGCGCCAGCTGCCACACCTTCGGCGACATGGACGACCTGGCCTGGGACCTCGGCAACCCCGACGACCGTGTGACCAACAACCCGATCACCAAGAACCTCTCGTCAACACTGGAGGTCGCTCTCGGCAAGCTGCTCTTCGGCGTGACCTCGCCCATCAACGGCAGCGACAACGCCAACGAATTCCACCCGATGAAGGGGCCGATGACCACGCAGACGCTGCGCGGCATGCGCAACTCGGGCGCCATGCACTGGCGCGGCGACCGCGCGACCGGCATCTTTGGCAACAGCGGCACCGACAGCAATCTGTCGTTCAAGAACTTCGCCGTGGCCTTTGAAGGCCTGCTCGGCGGCACCGCTCCGCTCAGCGAAGCCGAGATGCAGACCTTTGCCAACTTTCAGGTGCCGGTGATGCTGCCGCCCAACCCGATCCGCAAGCTCGACAACTCGCTCACCACCTCACAGCAGCGAGGCCATGCGTTCTACACCGGCTCGCGCCCGTCCGACGGCATCGACGTGGGCCCGCTCGGCGGCCTGGTGCCGGGGCAAACGGCCTTTACCTGCGAAGGCTGCCACCGGCTGGATGCGGCCGCGGGCTTCTTCGGCACCGGCGGGCGGTCCAGCTTCGAGGGCATCCCGCAGATCGTGAAGATCCCGCAGCTGCGCAACATGTACCAGAAGGTCGGCATGTTCGGCTCGCCCAAGGTCAACTTCTTCGGCGCACCCGACACCGGCTTCGTCGGCAACCAGGTGCGCGGCTTCGGCTTTGTGCACGACGGCGCGGTCGACACGCTGTTCCGCTTCTTCACGGCCAAGGTCTTCGACCCGCAGCTCACGGTGGGCTTCCCTCTGATCAACCCCGATGGCACGCGGCGCGACGTGGTCGACTTCATGATGGCCTTCGACAGCGACCTCGCACCGATCGTCGGCCAGCAGGTCACGCTGACCGCCACCAACGCGGGCAGCGTGTCGGGCCGCATCAACCTGCTGCTGCAACGTGCAAAAACGCTCTTCACCTCCAAAGAGCTGGGCGGCGCCACCACCGAGTGCAGCCTGGTGGCACGAGTGGTCGAAGGCGGTCTCTCGCGCGGTTTGGTCTACAACCCGGCGGCGAACGCTTTCGTCGCGTCAGACGGCAGCCAGCGCAGCGACGCCGCCGTGCGCGCACTCGCCACGGTGCCGGGCCAGGAGGTGACCTACACCTGCGCCCCGCCAGGGTCGGGGTCGCGCATCGCGTTTGATTCCTGAGGGTCGTTCGAGGTGGGTGGGCCGAGACCTGGCAGTCCGTTCCGTCATTACAGTTACGTATCAAGTCACACCGAGGTCGAACTTGTTCCGACGGAAGATGCCGGGTGAGGCGTTGAACTTTTCTATGCCCATGAGGATGCGCCAGACGGTGCTTTTGCCCGCGTTGGCCAAGCGCGCAAACCCAGCTGCCTGAGCGCCGGCGCTGACAAACCGCGCCAGTGCGGAGATGGTCCACAGCTCGGCTGCCATGCCCTGATCCTTGGGTTTGGTGCATGCAATGCTGACCACCCAGGCCTTGGCTGCGTCGCTAATTTCGGGCTCGTGTGGCCGGTGGTACTTGTCCTTCAGTCCAGCCTGCACACCCGCAACCAGCGCCTTGTCAATGCAGCGACAAATTCTCGGGCGATCTGCTAGATCGGACACCTTTTGGCGCGCTGCTCAGACACGCTCGAAATACTCTCAGGCTCTGAGCGCGGCGCAGGCCGGCGCGGGGCTTACTTCTTCGCGTCGTCGACCGCGTCTTTCACCTTGTCGCCGGCTTTTTCGATTTTGTCGCCAGCCTTTTGACCCGCGTTGTCGACCGCCTTGCCGGCACGTTCGGCCGGGCCTTCGGCAGGCTGGCAGGCCGCCACGGCCAGTGAACATGCGGCGATGAAAACGTAGCTGAATGTCTTGATGTCCATGGTGGGCTCCTCTTTGAAGGCGGTGAATCCGCTGGCTTGAACTGTAGAAAAACCGCCTCGTGTTGTCGTTCGGCGCGCAGCGTGTTTGGCTGTCAGCCAACGCCTACAGAAACGTCTTTCACTTGAAGTCGCGGCTGCGGTTGACCAGGCCGTGCAGCAGCTGCGAGTGGTCGATTACCTTGACAGCCACCAGGTGCATCACCGCAAACGGCGCATCCCCCTGGCGCTGCCACTGCCCATACACCGTGAGCAGGCTGGCCGCGAGCAAGGGCTTGCGTTGCGCCTCGACCACCTTGGGCCAGACGATGATGTTGATGGCGCCGGTGTCGTCTTCCAGGGTGACGAACATGGTGCCCTTGGCCGTGGGCGGGCGCTGGCGGTGGGTGACCAGGCCGCTCGCACGCACCAGCCGGCCGTTGGGGCAGTCGCGCAACGAGGCGGCGGTCTGCACTTTGAAGGCATTCAGCTGCTCGCGCAGCAGCGCCAGCGGGTGGCGATGAAGGGTGAGGCCGAGTGCGCGGTAGTCGGCCATCGTGTTTTCAACCTCGGCCGGCTCGGCCAGCTCCGCCGGGGTTTCGTGCACGCGGGTGGAGCGCAACAAAGCCGTGGGCCGCGTGTCGATGCCCGCCACCGCCCAGGCCGCCTGGTGGCGGTGGCCGCTCAAGGCCCGCAAGGCATCGGCCTCGGCCAGCGCCTTCAGGTCGTGGGCATTCAGCTCGGCCCGGCGGGCCAGGTCTTCGGCATTGGTGAAGACGCCCTGCGCACGAGCTTGCACGATGCGCGCACCCGCGCCGCTCGACAAACCCGAAACCCGGTTCAGCCCCAAGCGCACCGGCTGCAGGGCCGCATGCACGGCGCCGGTGTCGTGCCCACACGGGCCTTCGAGGGTGGACTCCCAATCGCTCACCTGCACATCGACCGCCCGCACCTCAACCCCATGCGCCCGCGCATCTCGCACCAGCTGCGCCGGTGCATAAAAGCCCATCGGTTGGCTGTTGAGCAGGCCAGCAAGAAAGGCATCGGGGTGGTGGCACTTGAGCCAGCTGCTGTCGTAAGCCAGCAGCGCAAAACCGGCAGCGTGGCTTTCAGGAAAACCGTATTCGCCGAAGCCCTGGATCTGCTTGAAGATGCGCTCGGCGTAGCCTTCGTCGTAGCCCTTCTTCACCATGCGCCCGACCAGCTTGTCGTGGAAGGGGCCGAGGCCGCCCTTGCGCTTCCAGGCGGCCATGGCGCGGCGCAGCTGGTCGGCCTCGCCGGGGGTGAAGTCGGCAGCGAGCATCGCGATCTGCATCACCTGCTCTTGAAAGATGGGCACACCCTTGGTCCGCTGCAGCGCAGGCCTGAGCTCGCCGGGGTAGTCGATGTCGTCGTCGTGCAGCGTGCGGTTCTTCAGGTAGGGGTGGACCATGCCGCCCTGGATGGGGCCGGGCCGCACGATGGCCACCTGCACCACCAGGTCGTAGTAACAACGTGGTTGCAAGCGCGGCAGCATGCTCATCTGGGCGCGGCTCTCGACCTGGAACACGCCGACCGTGTCGGCGGCGCAGAGCATGTCGTAGGTGGGCGTGTCAGCGTCGGGAATGTCTTGCAGCTCGAAGGGTCGGCCCAGCTTGTGGCCCACGAACAGCAGCGAGCGTTTCAGGGCACTCAACATGCCCAGCGCGAGGATGTCGACCTTCATCAAGCCCAGTGATTCGAGGTCGACCTTTTCCCACTGGATGACGCTGCGGTTCTCCATCGCGGCGTTTTCCACTGGCACCAGCTGCGAGAGCTGGTCGCGCGCGATCACAAAGCCCCCGGGGTGCTGGCTCAGGTGGCGTGGGAAGCCGAGGAGTTGCTGCGTGAGCTCCATCCAGAGCTGGACGATGGGTGAGGCGGGGTCAAAGCCGGTTTCGCGCAAACGCTGTTCGTCGACGCCGCGGCCTCGCCCGGCGCCGGGCCGCCCCAAGGCGGGCGACTCTCCCTCGGGGGGCGACGCCGCAGGCGTCTGGGGGCTGTTATCCCACCACTGCATGCTTTTGGCCACGGCCTCGATGCGCTGCAGGTCGATGCCCAACGCGCGCCCCACGTCGCGCACCGCCGAGCGCGGCCGGTAGCAGATGACCACCGCGGTGAGCGCGGCACGGTGGCGACCGTATTTTTTGTAGATGTATTGGATGACTTCTTCGCGGCGCTGGTGCTCGAAGTCGACGTCGATGTCGGGCGGTTCGTTGCGCTCGGCGCTGATGAAACGCTCGAACAGCAGCGTGGCGCGCGCGGGGTCGATCTCGGTCACGCCCAGGCAGTAGCAAACAGCCGAGTTGGCGGCACTGCCACGGCCCTGGCAAAGAATGCCCTGCGCGCGCGCCCATTGCACGATGTCGGCCACGGTGAGGAAGTAACGCTCGTAGTCGAGCTGCCGGATGAGCGCGAGCTCGTGCTCGATCTGCTCACGCACCTTGTCTGGCAAGCCGCTTTTGAACCGCCTGGGCACACCTTCGTAGGTGAGCTTGCGCAGCTGGCTGGCGGGTGTCTCGCCGGGGGGCACGGTCTCTTGCGGGTATTCGTATTTCAGCTCGGTGAGCGAGAAGCTGCAGCTCTGCGCCAACTCGACCGTTTTCTCCAGCCACTCAGGGCGGTACAGGGCGGCGAGCCGCGCACGCGAGCGCAGGCGCGCTTCGGTGTTGGGCTCGAGCTGCCAACCACACTGCGCGATCGGCAGGCCAAGGCGCGTGGCCGTCAGCACGTCTTGCAAGGGCTTGCGAGAGCGCACGTGCATCAGCACCCCGCCGGCCGCGGCAATGGGCAGGCCGGTGGCGCGGGCCACGGTTTGCACGGTGTCGCGCAAGGTTTCGTCGCCCGGCCGGTTGTGCAGCTCGAGCACGATGACGGCACGCTCCTGGAACCAGGTTTTCAACCAGTGCGCATGGGCCAGCACTTCGTCGGCCGGCTGCAACGCGTGTGGCACCAACAGAGCCAGGCAACCGGGCAAGCCGGTGAGCGTGGGCGCGTCGGGGATCTTGCCTTCCACATCACCCGGGTGGGCCAGGTAGTGGCCCTTGTCGGCGCGCTTTCGGGCGACGGTGATCCAGTGCGAAAGGTTGCCGTAGCCGCGCCGCGTTTGTGCCAGCAGCACGAGGTGTGCGTGGGGCTCACCGTCGCTGCCGGGCTGATGGAGGCGCATTTCGCTGCCGATGATCAGGTGGAACGCGCGTTCCTTGGCCTCGTTGTGCGCCCGCACCACACCGGCCAGCGAACACTCGTCGGTGAGGGCCAAGGCGCCATAACGCAGCTGCTGCGCACGTGCGACCAGCTCTTCAGGGTGAGAGGCGCCTTTCAGAAAGCTGAAATTGCTGAGGCAGTGCAGCTCGGCATAGTGCGGGAGCTGGAGCTGGAGGTGGCGTGGCGGCATGGTGCGAGATCACAGACGAGCGCGACGACCACACGACAACCACGCAGCGGCCACGCCCGAGACGGCTACGCCGCAGCGGCCATCGGCATCAGAGCCTGAGCAGGGACCAGGTACAGCGCCACCGGCATGCTCACCCGCGGGGGTTGTTTGGGGTACTCGGCGTCATCGGCGTCATCGGCAGCCGATCTATACACGCCGGCCCCCGTCGACTTCTTGCCCAAGGCATCCACCCCCGCAAGCGCATCAAGCGGGCTGCGCACACCGCCACCACCCACCTTCAACACATGGGTGTAGATCATGGTGGTGCTCACGTCCGAATGGCCCAGCAGCTCTTGCACGGTGCGGATGTCGTAGCCACTTTGCAGCAGGTGGGTGGCAAAGGAATGGCGCAAGGTGTGGGGTGTGGCGGGCTTGACGATGCCGGCCAGGGCCAAGGCCTTCTTGAACGCGCGCTGGAAGTTCTGTTCCAGCGCATGGTGTCGGCGCTCGGTGGGCTGATCGGCACGCGGATCGAAGGCCAGCCTGTTCTGCGGAAAGACCCAGAACCAGGCCCAGGAGGCGTCGGCATGGAGGTACTTGCGCGCCAGTGCATGTGGCATGAAGACCCCGGCGCGGCCGGCGGCCCGGTCAGCGCCCCAGAGCCGCTTGGCTTGTGCCATCTGCTCACGCAAGGCCGAGATGAGCGAGGCCGGCAACATCACCACCCGGTCTTTGGCGCCCTTGCCTTCTCGCACGACGATGGCGCGATGCGCGAAGTCCACGTCTTTCACCCGCAAACGAACACCTTCCAGGATGCGCATGCCAGTGCCGTAAAGCAGCTGGCCCATCAGCCGGTGTTCATCGGGCAGGTGGCGCAGCACTTGAGCCACTTCGTCATGCGTGAGCACCACCGGCAAACGCACACGCTCCTTGGGGCGGCCGATCTCGGTCATCCACGGGATGTCTTGCCCCAGCACCTTTTGGTAGAGGAACAACAAAGCCGACAAAGCCTGCTTGTGGGTGGCAGCCGAGACCGTGCGTTCATTGGCGAGCCACGACAGAAAAGCCTCGACCTCGGGGCCCGCCATCTCGGCCGGGTGGCGCAGGCCGTGAAAGCGGATGTAGGCATCAACCCAGTACACATAGGCCTGCTCGGTGCGGATGCTGTAGTGCAGGTAACGGATGCGCTCGCGCAGCTGGTCGAGCAGGCGGCTGGAGTGCAGGGGCGGCAAGGTGGCTTGGCTTGGGTTCATGATCGAATATATGTGTTTTTATACAGTATATTCGCCTCCACCCCCAAACGGCAAGATCCCTCGGCCCACCACGATGGGAGACAAGAGCCAAGAGCGGCAAGGTCGAACAAAACATCCAAGCACCCACGGGAGGGTCACGCCCATGTCTGGCGACTATGAAACCACGCGAGTGGTCAAGAAGATCTCAGCGACGCAACCAGGTGCACTCAAGCTCGCACGTCAATTCGGTGAGTTGCTGGTGTGCGTGCGCTATCGGTACGACATGGAAGGGAAGATCCGGTACACCACCGTCGAGCTGGTCGTCGACAAAGCGCCCGTGACGAAGAAGCGAACGAAGAATCCCAACAGCAGCGACATCGTGGGCCTACAAGTGCCGCCGCACGACCACCACCTGATACGTCGCATCACAGCGGCCGGGGGCACATGGGATCACGGAGCCCATCTATGGAGACTCCGACGCAGCGCCGCGAAACGGCTTGGACTGCTCAGCCGAGTGGTCACACAATAGCCATCTATGGGTTCCAGATATGGCTATTGCGTTCTACATGCAGGCATCAATGCCTGCGGGTGGTCTGTAACATTGACGTCTACATCACGTTAGGCGGCATGAAAGTCGAGAACGCAACTCCCGCAGACGCTCCAAGAATCAGCGCACTCATCCGCGAGTTGAGTCAGCCATTCTTGGTGTCGCCTTCTGGAGAAGGTGCTGAGCCATTCTTTGCAGCCATCGGCGAAGCCGCTATTCAAGGCTATGTCTCAGCCAGCAACTTTGTGTACCTGGTGGCCAAAGAAGAAGGCCAGTTGGCTGGTGTCGTCGCACTTCGAGATAACAGCCACCTATTTCATTTGTTCGTGGCAGAGCCATTTCAAGGCAAAGGCCTTGCCAGCAAGCTCTGGAACACAGTCAA
>JBKJJF010000177.1:0-9072 GCA_046598195.1 Rhizobacter sp.
TCAAATGTTTCTCGTTGTTCATTGACAACAAACGCCGCCCATTCCCTTGGTGAACCTTTGCAAGCCCATCAGCCCTCTGGTGCAATACGGCAACTTCCGCTGAGGAGTTCGGCCCGGTGCCCCCGAAGGGCGGGAAATGACCGGTACCTCTTGTTCAACCTAGGAGATAGTCGCAATGAAAAAAACTCTTCTCGCTCTCGCAGTGCTGGGCGCGTTCGCTGGTGCTGCATCGGCTCAATCGTCGGTGACCATCTATGGTCAGATTGATCAAAGCATTGCCAAGGGCAATGGTGGCACGGCTCCTGGCGCGCTGGGCGTCAGCAAGGCGTGGCAAGTTCGCGATGGTGGTGCCGGCTCGCGCCTCGGCTTCCGTGGCAATGAAGACCTTGGTGGCGGTCTGTCGGCTCAGTTCCTGATCGAGCACCGCTTCTCTCCCGACACCGGCGAGTCAAACCCTGCATCGGTGTTCTGGGCCGGTGGTTCCTATGTTCAGCTGACCAGCAAGGCTGCCGGCAGCGTCTACCTCGGTCGTTGGTATTCGCCGATTTTCTGGATCAGCCTGAAGACCGACCCGTTCGGTTATGGCGGCATTTCGCAGGTTGGTTCGCTGAACCTCGCAAACTACCTGAACCCATCGGCTGTGGGTCCTGGTCTTCGCACAACGAACACCGTTGGCTACAAGACGCCTAACTTGAGTGGCTTCACCGCCAATGTGGCCGTGGGTCTCGGCGAGGGCAACGCCACCGTAGGTCGTGACGTCGGCCTGAACGCTGAGTACACAGCTGGCCCAATCTATGCGGGCGTCGCCTACGACAAGATCAACGCCGGTACGCCCACATTCGGTGCCGCCACCGGCGCTGTGGACGGCAACTCCGTCGTGATTGTTGGTGGTGCCTACAACTTGGGCTTCATGCGCCCGATGGCCTCCTACTCGAAGAGCAAGACGCGCACTGGCAGCATCGTGGACAGCAATGCCTTCTCCCTTGGCCTGACGGCTCCTGTCGGTCCTGTCGTGGTCAAGGCGCAGTACACCATGCGCAACACGGACCGCGCCCCGCTCGCGGGCGTGCCGGCTGATGTCAAGCTGAAGAAGCTGGGCGTCGGTGTTGACTATTTCTTGAGCAAGCGCACCAAGATTTACCTCGACTACGCACAAGTCAAGCAAACGAGCCTGACCAACAACAGTGCCTTCGCTCTGGGCGCCAATCACGCCTTCTGATTCAGCACTCGCGCCTCGCGGCGCGAGCTTGAATCACAGGCCGCCTTCGGGCGGCCTTTTTCATGGCCTTTGCGGGAACTGTTCAAGATCGTTGTACAACAACGCTCCAAATGCTTGCCTTCATTCTTCGCCGCCTGATCCAAGCCGTCGCTGTCATGCTGGCGGTGGCTTTCATTGCCTTCATGCTGTTCCAGTATGTCGGTGACCCCGTCACCAACCTGCTGGGGCAAGACGCCACGCCCGCGCAGCGTGATCAACTGCGTGCCGATCTGGGGCTGGACAAACCCTTCCCGGTGCAGTTCGCGCACTTTGTCGGCAACGCCTTGCAGGGTGAGTTTGGTTTGAGCCTGCGGCAGGGGCGCAAGGTGTCTGCACTCTTCGCGGAGCGCTTTCCGGCGACGCTGGAGTTGTCGCTGGTGGCGGCGCTCTTGGCCTTGTTGTTTGGCATCCCCATGGGCGTGTACGCCGCCTTGCGACGGGGCAGCTTCATGTCGCAGGTGCTGATGACACTCTCGTTGCTCGGTGTTTCGCTGCCCACTTTCTTGATCGGAATCTTGCTGATCCTGGTGTTCGCGGTCTTGCTGCAATGGTTGCCCAGCTTCGGGCGCGGTGAGTTGGTTGCACTCGGTGGCTGGAATACCGGCTTCCTGACTGTTGACGGCTGGAAGCACTTGGTCCTGCCAGCCACCACGCTGGCGATCTTTCAGCTCACGCTCATCATGCGGCTGGTGCGTGCTGAGATGCTGGAGGTCTTGCGCACCGACTTCATCCGATTTGCGCGGGCGCGGGGTCTGCCAAACCGAGTGGTGTACTTTGGCCACGCGCTCAAGAACACGCTGGTGCCGGTCATCACCATCACCGGGCTGCAACTGGGCTCGCTGATTGCTTTTTCCATCATCACCGAGCAGGTGTTTCAGTGGCCCGGCATGGGGCTGCTGTTCATCCAGGCCGTCACCTTCGCCGACATCCCGGTGATGGCGGCCTACCTGTGTGTGATCGCGTTGGTGTTCGTGACAATCAACCTGGTCGTGGACTTGCTGTACTTCGTGGTCGATCCGCGCCTGCGCGTCGAGCCGGCCAGCAAAGCGCATTGACATCTCGATTCCTACAAGGAGAAGACGATGAAACTCAGATCCCTCTTGATGATGCTTGCCTTGAGCCTGGCGGGCGTTTGTAGCCATGCGGTGACGTTGCGGGTGGCCAACCAGGGCGACGCGCAGTCGATGGACCCGCATTCGCTGAACGAGTCTCTGCAGCTCACCTTCACCAACAACATCTACGAGCCGCTGATTGCGCGCGACAAGCAGCTGGGGCTCGCACCGGGTCTGGCCACCCAATGGACGCAGACCAAGCCTACCGTGTGGCGTTTTGAGCTGCGCCGTGGCGTGAACTTTCACGACGGCACGCCGTTCACGGCCGATGACGTGGTCTTCTCGTTTGGCCGCGCAGCCGGCACGGGCTCTGACATGCACGGCTACACCACATCGTTCAAAGAAGTGCGCAAGGTCGATGCGCACACCGTCGAGATCGAGACGCTCACGCCGTTCCCCATCCTCCCGGACGTGCTGACCCAGGTTTTCATGATGAGCAAGAAGTGGTGCGAAGAGAACAAGGCCACCACGCCTGTCGATCGCCGCAAGGGCATCGAAAACGCCGCCAGCTTCAGGGCCAATGGCACCGGGCCATATCGCCTGAAAGAGCGCCAGCCTTCGGCCCGCACCGTGCTCGTTCGCAACGGCACCTATTGGGGCAAGGTCGAGGGCAACGTCACCGAGGTGGTCTTCACGCCGATCGGCAACGCGGCCACGCGGGTCGCAGCCTTGCTGTCGGGCGAGATCGATCTGATGGAGCCGGTGCCGCTGCAAGACGTTGAGCGCATCAAGGCCTCGCCCACACTGAAGGTGTTGCAAGGGCCGGAGCTGCGGACCATCTTTCTCGGTATGGACCAGAAGCGCGATGAGTTGCTGTTCTCCAGCGTCAAAGGCAAGAACCCATTCAAAGACAAGCGAGTGCGCCAGGCCTTCTACCAGGCCATCGACATCGAGACCATCAAGGCCCGCGTGATGCGGGGTGCCTCGTTGCCGACCGCCTTGATGGTCGGGCCCGGCATTCGCGGTTTTTCAGCCGAGCAGAACAAGCGCCTGCCCTACGACGTGGAAGCCGCCAAGAAGTTGATGGCTGACGCCGGTTACGCCAGCGGCTTTGAAGTCGGCATGAACTGCCCCAACGACCGTTATGTCAATGACGCTGACATCTGCCAGGCCGTGGCCGCCAACCTCGCGCGCATCGGCGTCAAGGTCAACCTGCAGACCGAGACCAAGACCACCTATTTCCCCAAGATCTTGCGCCGCGACACCAGCTTGTATTTGCTGGGCTGGACGCCCAGCACCTACGACGCGCACAACGCCTTGTCGGCCTTGATCGCCACGCCCACCGACAAGGGCCAGGGCCAGTTCAACCTGGGGGCCTACAGCAACCCCAAGGTGGACGAACTCACACTCAAGATCCAAAGCGAAACCGACCAGGCCAGGCGCAACACGATGATCAAGGAGGCGTTCGACCTGCACACCGCCGATGTCGGGCACCTGCCCTTGCACCAGCAGTCGCTCGCCTGGGCGATGAAGAAAAACATCGATCTCACACAACTGGCCGACAACACCATGCCCTACCGATGGGTGACCGTGAACGAGCGAGCGAAGTGAGCGTCGCACTGGCGCGTTTTTTCGACGGCGACGTCTGGCACAGCTTCAGGCGATCGCCGCTGGCGATGGCCTCGGCGGTGGTGGCCTTCGTCTGCGTGTTCTGCGCCGTGTTCGCCAGCCTCGTCGCGCCTCACAACCCAACCGACCTCGCCACCCTGGAGCTGGCCGATGCATTGATGCCGCCGGCCTGGTTGCCAGAGGGCCGAGCCAAGTACCTGCTGGGCACTGATGCACAAGGGCGTGACATTCTTTCCGCGCTGATGTACGGCACACGCACTTCTTTGATGGTGGGCCTGTCGGCGGTGCTGGTGTCGGTGGTGGTGGGCGTGAGCCTGGGCTTGATCGCCGGGTTCATCGGTGGCCGCACCGACGCGTTCATCATGCGGGTGTGCGACGTGATGCTGTCCTTCCCGTCCATCCTTGTGGCCTTGCTGGTCGACGGCGTGGGGCGCGCGCTGTTCCCCGCGGCGCACGACACCTTGGCATTTGCGGTGTTGATCGTTGCCATCTCGCTCACCGGCTGGGTGCAATACGCACGCACGGTGCGCGGCTCGACGCTGGTGGAGCGCAACAAGGAGTATGTGCAGGCAGCGCGTGTGATTGGTGTGCCTGCGCTGCGCATCATGCGCAAACACGTGCTGCCCAATGCGCTCGGGCCGGTGACCGTGCTCGCCACCATCCAGGTGGCCACCGCCATCATCATCGAAGCCACGTTGTCTTTTTTGGGCGTGGGTATGCCGGTCACCTCGCCGTCGCTCGGCACGCTGATTCGTGTGGGCAATGACTTTCTGCTGTCGGGCGAGTGGTGGATCACCATCTTCCCTGGCGTGGTGCTGGTGATGATCGCCCT
Organism: Rhizobacter sp.; assembly: GCA_046598195.1. GTDB lineage: Bacteria > Pseudomonadota > Gammaproteobacteria > Burkholderiales > Burkholderiaceae_C > Rhizobacter. The sequence continues at coordinate 4,772 of JBKJJF010000177.1, forward strand.
GAGCGTCAACCTGCTCGGCGACTGGCTGCGCGACGCGCTCAACCCCCGCCTGCGCTGAGCCTGCCAATGACCCCGCCTTTGCTCGAAGTGAAGAACCTGCGTGTCGAATTCCCGTCGCGCCACGGCACGCTGCTCGCGCTCGACGACGTGTCGTTCAGCATCCAGCCCGGCGAGGTGCTCGGTGTGGTGGGCGAATCGGGCGCCGGCAAGTCGCTCACGGGTGCGGCCATCATCGGTTTGCTCGACCCGCCGGGCCGTGTGGCGGGGGGCGAGATCCGCTTCGAAGGCCGGCGCATCGACAACCTGCCCTACGAAGAGATGCGCCGGCTGCGCGGCCGCCACATCGGCGCCATCTTCCAGGACCCGCTCACTTCGCTGAACCCGCTTTACACGGTGGGGCGCCAGCTGACCGAAACCATCCGCACCCATTTGCCGATGAGCGCCACGCAGGCGCGCGAGCGGGCCATCCAGCTGCTGGAAGAGACTGGCATCTCGGCCGCCGCACAGCGCATCGACCAGTACCCACACCAGTTCTCCGGCGGCATGCGCCAGCGTGTGGTGATCGCGCTCGCACTGGCGGCCAACCCCAAGCTGATCGTGGCCGACGAGCCGACCACCGCGCTCGATGTGTCGGTGCAGGCGCAGATCATTTTGCTGCTCAAGCGCCTGTGCAAGAACCACGGCGCTGCGGTGATGCTGATCACGCACGACATGGGTGTGATCGCCGAAACCTGCGACCGTGTGGCGGTGATGTACGCCGGCCGCCTGGCCGAGATCGGCCCGGTGCAAGACGTGATTCACTCGCCCGCGCACCCCTACACCCATGGCCTGATGGGGGCGATCCCCGCGATGAACGAAGACCGCGAGCGCCTGCTGCAGATCGACGGCTCGATGCCGCGCTTGAATGCCATTCCAAGCGGTTGCGCCTTCAACCCACGCTGCCCGCGGGTGATGGACCGCTGCCGTGTCGACCGACCCGAGTTGCTGCCTGCCGGCCCGACCCACGCCGCCTGCTGGCTGCACGAAGGGGGCAGTGCGCCATGAGCACCTTGGTGGAAGTGCGAGATTTGGCCAAGACCTTCGATGTGTCGGCGCCTTGGTTGGAGCGTGTCATCGAACGGCGCCCGCGCCAGTGGGTGCATGCGGTCGACGGCGTGAGTTTTGCCATCGAACGTGGCAGCACGCTGGCGCTGGTGGGTGAGTCGGGTTGCGGCAAGAGCACGGTGGCACGTTTGCTGATGGGGTTGCACCAGCCGACGGCGGGTGAAGTTCTTTTTGATGGGCAAAACATCGCACCCACCCTTGCCGGGCCGCAGGCGCTGACCCTGCGCAAGCGCATGCAGATGATTTTTCAGGACCCTTACGCCAGCCTCAACCCACGCTGGACGGTACGCAACATCGTGGGCGAGCCCTTGATGGAGCATGGGCTGGTGCGCGACGAGTCCGAGTTGGGGGATCGTGTGGTCGAGCTGCTGCGCTCGGTGGGCCTGGTGGCGGCTGACATGGAAAAGTTCGCCCACCAGTTCTCTGGCGGGCAACGCCAGCGGGTGTCGATTGCACGGGCGCTGGCCACCCAGCCCGAGTTTCTGGTTTGTGACGAGCCCACTTCGGCGCTCGACGTGTCGGTGCAGGCGCAGGTGCTCAACATCATGAAAGAGCTGCAGCGCAGCCGCGGCCTCACCTACTTGTTCATCTCGCACAACCTGGCGGTGGTGCGGCATGTGAGCGACCAGGTGGGGGTGATGTACCTCGGGCGCCTGGTGGAGCTGGCCGACAAGGCCACGCTCTTCGCGCAGCCCCGGCACCCGTACACCCGCATGCTGCTCGATGCCATCCCCGACATTGCGATGAGTGGCCGCGCCCGCACGCCGGTGCAGGGCGAAGTGCCCAACCCGCTCAACCCGCCGAGCGGCTGTTCATTTCACCCACGCTGCCCGCATGCCAACGAGCGCTGCCGGCAGGAGCGGCCGGCCTTGTTGCAAATTCAGGGGGTGCGCATCGCCTGCCACGCGGTGCAGGAGGAGCGCCTGTGATGTGTCAGCGCGGCGCTGAAGCTGGAGCGGCCGGTGGCCCCGGCAAGATCAACGGGCCTTTCTGTCCGCAGCCGGCGAGCAGCATGGCCGCCAACAAAGAGCCTACTGCGCACAGTCTGATGCGCCGCGCCGCTACACTGAATTTCTGTTTTCGCATGCGATGAATTTTAGTGGCCATGACTGTCGACCTCGTTCCTACCCCGCTCAGTGACGCTCAGTTCCATGCCTTGGCAGGTGCGGTCTTGTCGTCGGTGGAGGCCACGGTCGATCAATGGTTGCAAGACGATGTGGTCGACATCGACGCCCACCGCACCGGCGGCCTGATGGAGCTGAGCTTTCCCAACGGCAGCAAACTGGTGCTCAACACCCAGCCCCCGCTGCACGAGCTGTGGCTGGCCGCGCGCTCGGGTGGCTTCCACTACAAGCACGTGAACGGCCGTTGGCTCGACACCCGCGAAGGGCGCGAGTTCTTCGAGGCGCTGTCGGCCTGTGCGAGCGAGCAGTCAGGCTTGGCATTGCGCTTCGTAGCCCCCAGCGCTTGAGGAGACTCAGCGCTTGAAGAGATCGAGGATGCTTTTCTTCTCTTCTTCGCTCGGGGCTGCGGGTAGCTTGTCTTGCAGGCCCAGGCTGCTCACGCCGTTGCCGTGTGTGAACTCTTCGTAATACCACTCACCGCCCAGGTTGATCAGCCCCTCGGCTGGTGAAGGCTCTTGCACCGGCTCGCCCTTGAGCGTCTGCGCCATGTAGTCGATCCACACCGGCAGCGACAAGCCGCCACCGGTTTCGCGGTCACCCAGCTTGCGCGGGTTGTCGTAGCCGATCCAAACGACACCCACCACGTTGCGCTGGTAGCCGGCGAACCAGGCGTCCATCGAGTCGTTGGTGGTGCCGGTCTTGCCGTAGATGTCGGGCCGCTTCAAGGTGCCCTGGGCCCGCGCCGCCGTGCCAGAGCGCGTGACCTCTTGCAGCAGGCTGCTCATCACGAAGGCGTTGCGGGCGTCGATGGTGCGCGTGTTGGCGTCAAGGGCCTGTGGCTTGGCCTCGTTCAGCGTGCGCCCCTTCGAATCGGTGATGCGGCTGATGAGATACGGGTTGATCTGATAACCACCATTGGCAAACACGCCATAGCCCGAGGCCATTTGCAGCGGCGTCACCGCGCCGGCGCCCAAGGCCATGGTCAGATAGGCCGGGTGTTTGTCGGCGTCAAAGCCGAAGCGGGTGATCCACTCCTGCGCGTAGGCCGGGGTGATCGACTGCAGGATGCGAATCGAGATCATGTTCTTCGACTTGGCCAGGCCGCGCCGCATCGACATGGGGCCGTCAAACGTGCCGTCGTAGTTTTTCGGCTCCCACGGCTGGCTGCCAGCGGTGACGGCGTCAAAGAACAGCGGCGCGTCGTTGATCACGGTCGCCGGTGTGAAGCCCTTTTCGAGGGCCGCCGAGTAGATGAACGGCTTGAAGCTCGACCCCGGTTGCCGCCAAGCCTGCGTCACGTGGTTGAACTTGCTCTTGGCGTAGTCGAAGCCGCCCACCATGGTGCGCACTGCGCCGGTGCGCGGATCCAGCGACACGAACGCCCCCTCGACTTCAGGCAATTGTGTGATGGACCAATCGCCCTTGGGGCCTTTCACCAGGCGGATCACGGCGCCACGACGAATCTGCGTCTTGGGGTTGCCCTTCGCGGCCAGGCCCGAGGTCACCGGCTTGAGCCCTTCTGCGGTGACGGTGACCGATTCGCCGTTTTGCAGCACCGCCACCACCTTGCGCGGGTTGGCCTCAAGTACCACGCCGGCGCGCAGCTCGTCGTTGTCAGGGTGTTCGTCGAGCGCCTCGGCGACGCGGGCGTCCACGTCCTTGCCTTCGGCCGGCAGGTCGACATAGGCCTCAGGCCCACGGTAGACCTGGCGGCGCTCGTAGTCGAGGATTCCCTTGCGCAGCGCGCGGTAGGCCGTCATTTGCTCGACGGAATTGACCGTCAGGTGAACGTTCAGGCCGCGGGTGTAGGCCTCGTCACCATACTGGCTGAAGATCATTTGGCGAGCCGCTTCGGCCACGTACTCGGCGTGAACGGCTACTTCGGCGGGCGCGCGGTACTTCAGTGGCTGGCTGCGTGCGGCCTCGTGTTGCTGCGGCGTGATGAAGCCGTTTTCGAGCATGCGGTCGATGATGTACTGCTGGCGCACCGTGGCGCGTCGTGGGTTGCTGATCGGGTTGTAGGCCGACGGCGCCTTGGGCAGGCCGGCCAGCATGGCCGAGGCGGCCATGCTG
>JBKJJF010000061.1:0-14254 GCA_046598195.1 Rhizobacter sp.
CCGACGGGGCGCTCATCACCGGCCAGAACCCGGCCTCTTCGGAGCCGGCCGCGCGTGCGCTGCTGGCCCGCCAAGCCACGCGCTGAGCCACCCCAGAGCCGCCCCCTAGCACCCACCCGAACACCGCCGAACAAGGAGCGCCCGATGGCCTACCGCAGCACCAACCCCTACACGAACACCGTGGTGAAGTCTTTCGACGAACTGAGCGACCAGCAGCTGCAAGCCAAGCTGCAAGCCGCGCAGGCCTGCTTTGACAACACCTGGCGTGACCAGAGCTTTGCGCAGCGAAAGGCCGTGCTCAAGCGCGCAGCGGCCTTGATGCGCGAGCGCCAGCAAGCCTTGGCTGAGCTGGCCACGCTGGAGATGGGCAAGCTCATTGCCCAGAGCGTCGGCGAGGTGGCGCTCAGCGCCGCGATCATCGACTATTACGCCGACCACGCTGAGGCCTTTCTGGCGCCCGAGCCGCTGAAGACCGACAAGGGGCAAGCGGTGTTGGAGAGCAGCCCGTTGGGCGTGTTGTTTGGTGTGGAGCCATGGAACTACCCGTATTACCAAATCGCCCGCTTCGCCGCGCCTAACCTGATGGCCGGTAACGTGGTGATGGTCAAGCACGCGTCCAACGTGCCGCAGTGCGCGCTGGCCTTCGAGCAACTGATGCATGACGCTGGCCTGCCCGCCGGCGGGTACACCAACCTGTTCGTGTCGAAAGACCAGGTGGCCGCGTTAATCGATGACAAGCGTGTGCGTGGCGTGGCCTTGACCGGCAGTGAAGCGGCAGGTGCCGTGGTGGCCGCACGAGCCGGCCAGAACCTGAAGAAGTCGACCATGGAACTGGGCGGCAGCGACGCCTTCATCGTGCTGGAAGATGCCGACATGGCGCGCGCTGTGAAACAGGCCGTCAGCGGCCGCATGGGCAATGCGGGTCAGGCCTGCACCGCGTCCAAGCGCTTCATCGTGCTGGACGCTGTGGCCGATGCCTTTCTGGATCAGTTCAAGGCGGCGCTGGCCCAGTTCAAGCCGGGTGACCCGATGGACGAGCGCAGCACGTTGGCGCCGCTTAGCTCGGCCGATGCGCTCGACAAGCTTGAGCAGCAGGTGCAAACCGCCGTGCAGCACGGTGCCAAGCTGGTGCTGGGTGGCCAGCGTGTGGCGGGCACGCAGGGCAACTTCATGCAGCCCACGATCCTGACCGATATCGCCGAAGACAACCCGGTGTTCAGTGAAGAATTTTTCGGCCCCGTGGCGCTGTTTTTCCGCGTGCCCGATGAAGCCGCCGCGGTGGCGCTGGCCAACAATTCGCCCTTCGGCCTGGGTGGCTCGGTGTTCACCCAAGACGCCGAGCGCGGCCGCCGGGTGGCGCGCCGCATCGACACCGGCATGGTGTTCGTCAACTCGGCCGCGGTGTCGCTGCCCGACCTCCCGTTTGGCGGCACCAAGAACTCGGGCTATGGCCGTGAACTTTCGGCCGCGGGCATTCAGGAGTTCGTCAACAAGAAGCTGATCCGCGTGGCTTGATGCCTTGATGTCGGGGGGTGTGCCGCGCGCAGGGCCGCCCACGGTTCCCACACCATGTTGCCGATCGTCGTGCCCCGTTCAAGCAGGGCAGCGCACTCCGGCCCCGTTGGCCAGTGCCAGCAGCTGGGCGCCGATCTGGTCGGCCAGGCGCAGCACCGCACGCCGGTGCGCAGCGGCCAGCGCGGTCAGGTCGCCGGGGGCGCTCTCGTGCACGCTGCTGTGGCACACCAGTGGCTGGGCCTTGCCCACGTCAGCCTGAGCCGACCACACGCTGTCGAGCCAGACCTCTTTGCCGGCGATCGACTCGAAACGTTGTACGTCCACCTTCACCCGCACCGCCTGAGCGCTGGGCACGGTGCGCACGTCGACCGCAGCGAAGCGCTGCGCCAGGCGCTCGAACAGCGCGGCTCGCAACTCGGCGCGCAAGGGCGACACCCATTGTTCTTGCTCCAGGATGCGCAGTGTGTCGTCGGGCAGGCGCACCACCCATTGCGGCTGGTCGACAGCCGCCGGCACGCCCACCGGAGCCAGGTCGATCGGCATCGGCGGCAGGCCGGCTTCGCGCGCCGCTGGGGTGCCGGTGGCGAGCAGGCTGTGGTAACGCGGCGCCGGCGTTGACGCACAGCCGCTGAGCAGAACGAGTGCCACCAGGCAAAGGGTTGATTTCATGAGGCGATGGCGTTCTTTAACGTCGTTCGGTGGGGGCCGGAATCTTCGCGTCGTCGGGCTTGCCGCGCAGCAGCGATTCGGGGTGGCGTTGCAGGTAGTCGGTGAGCACGCGCAGCGACTGCGCGGCACGTTGCAGGTCGATCAGGGTCTGCTCAGCATTGCGCTGAATCGGCGCACTCGGGTCGAGCAGGTGGCGGTCGGCGCGGGCCAGCGTTTCTTGCACCGATTGCAGCGTGCGCCGCACCTCGGCCAACGAGGCCTGAGCGTCGGGGCGCAGCTGATCGATCGCTGTGCGCGCCTGGGTGAGCGTGTCGTTGAGGTTGCGGCCGATGTCGTCGAACGGCACCCGGTTGATCTTGGCCACGATCTCGGCGATCTGCGGCTGCACGTCAGACAAGGTGCCGGGCACGGTGGGAATGGCGGGGATGGGGGTTTCGGTGTCGAGTGTGGCGCGCGCCGTGCGGGCAGGGAAGTCGAGCGCGATGTACATCTGGCCGGTGAGCAGGTTGCCGGTGCGGGCCTGCGCGCGCAGACCGCTTGCCACCAGGCGCTGCAACAGGGTCAGGTCGCGCTTGGATTCGTTGTCGCCCACTTCGCGCAAGGCTTCGCGCACGGCGCCCAGGCGGGTCGGGTAGATGTCGGCCTCAACCTCCACCGGGAAACGTTTTCGTTTGGCGTCGTAGTCGAGCCGGATGGCTTTGACTGATCCGATCTCGATGCCGAGAAAGTCAATCGGCGCACCGATAGAGAGGCCACGGGTCGATTGGTCAAACACCATGCGCACCCGCTGCGCCGGGCCGTCGGGTGGGGCGAGCGCGCGTTTTCGGTCGGGGAACAGCTCGAAGCGGTTGCCGTCGGAGGCCGGCGGCAGGCCGTGCGAGCCGGCCGGGCGCTCGAACGACACGCCGCCGGAGAGCACCGAGGCCAGGGTCTGCGTGTTGACGCTCAGGCCATTGGTGCTGAGCGACACCTCCACACCGCTCGCGTTCCAGAAACGCGTTTGGCTGTTGACGAGTTTGTCGAACGGCGCCTCGATGAAGATCTGCACCGACAGCTCGTCGATCAGCGGGTCGAGCTTGTAGCCCACCACCCGGCCGACACGGTTGCGGCGGTAGAAGATGGGTGAACCGACGTCGAGCGAACCCAAGTCTTCGGTGCGCAGCACAAAACCCCGGCCGGGCTCGCCGCGCAGCACGTAAGGTGGGGCTTCGAGGCCGACGAAGCTGCGCCGCTGAACCGCGGACACACCGGCGTCGACACCGATGTAGGCACCGGAGAAGAGTGTCTCGATGCCGCTCACACCGGCGGTGTCGATGCGCGGGCGCACCACCCAGAAGCGGGTGTCGTCGACGGCGATGTTGGAGACCGAACGGTCAAGCCGCACCGACACCTGCACCCGGTCGCGCTTTTCGCTCAGCGTCAAGCTTTCGACGCGGCCGACCACCACCTCTTTGTAGCGTACCTCGGTCTTGCCGGGGCGCAGGCCGTCGGCCGAGTTGAAGTCGATCGTCACCTGCGGGCCGGTGGCGAGCACCGCACGAATCAGCAGCGAAATACCGACTGCCAGCGCAATGATGGGCACCAGCCACACCAGCGAGGGCCCGCGCCATTTGCGGGTGACGGGGGTGGGCGGCAGCGGGGCGGGTTCGTTTTCGTCAGTCATCGGAGGGCGTTGTCTTTCGTTTCTTCAGGCCAGATCAAGCGCGGGTCGAAGCTGCCTGCGGCCAGCATGGTCAGCACCACCACGGCGCCAAACGACAGCAACCCCGGCCCGGGTTGCACGCTGCCCAGGGCGCCAAAGCTGAAGGTGCCCACCAGCAGCACCACCACGTACACGTCGAGCATGGACCAGTGGCCCACCGCGTCGATCATGCGGTAGATCTGGGCACGCTCCAGTTGCTTCCAGCGCGAGCGGCGCTGCGCCGTGGTGGCCAGCAAGATCAGCGCGCCGACTTTCAGCAACGGCACCGCGATGCTGGCGATGAAGACGATCAGCGCCAGCAACCAGTCGCCTGAAGCGCGCAGGTCTTCGATGCCGCCGAGGATGGTGTGTTGCCCATCGCCAAACACGCTGCGGGTCGACATGATGGGCAGCAGGTTGGCCGGTATGTACAAGATGCACGCCGCCAGCGTGTAGGCCCAGGTGCGCTGCAGGCTGGCCGGCAACTCGTGGTTGAGCGCGGTGTCGCAGCGTGAGCAGTGCAGGGGTGTGCCTTCAGGCACCGGTTGCGCAAGCTGCGACACCTGGCCGCAGGTGCGGCAGCCGAACAGGCCAAGCTGCGCCGCGGTTTGCATGCGCTCGCCGTTCATCGTGCAGGCCCCAGCTCGGCGCCGAGCTTCCACAGCGAGTGCGTGCCGGCGGCGGTGATCGAGGTCAGCAGAAGTGTCAGCGCGGCATAGGCAAACAGGCCCGCCCCGGGGGTGGCGCTGGTGAGCGAGGCGCCACGCACCACGGCCACCAGCGTGCCCATGATGAACACCTCGACCATGCCCCAGCGGGTGACGAAGCCGAGCACCCGCATCGCCGGCACAAACGCGCGCGGCACCTGCCCGCGCAGCAGCGAGACCAGCACGTAGAGCCTGATCACGGTGAAACACAGCGGGAACACCAGCGCCGTGGCGGCGGTGAGCAGCGCCACCAGCGGCTGGCCGGCCTCCCAGGTGGCGCGTATGGCCTGCGGCAGCGTGGCTTGGGTCATCACGCCACGCAGGTCGAGGGTGACGATGGGGGCGGTGTTGCCAATCACGATGAGCAGCAGCGCGGCAACGGCGAAGGCCAGCAAGGCATCAAGCCGCATCAGGTGGGAACGGCCCAGCAAGGCGTTGCAGCGGCGGCAGCGCGCCACGGTGCCGCGGGCGAGCGGAATGCGCTCGTGCACCGCGCCGCACTCGGTGCACACCACCAGGTCGGGGCGGGCGATGAGCGCGGCGCGGGGCGCGGTGGGGTTCACATCCGGCACGGGCTCGGTCATGCGCCGATCTTAGCGACGCAGCGGCCCGAAACGGGCATCAAGCCGCGGCTTCGGCCGCACGCAGCTTGCGGTAGATGGTGTTGCGCGCCACACCGAGCTGGCGCGCGGCACGCGAGATGTTGCCGCCAGCGGCGTCGACGGCGCTGCGGATGGCCGCCATCTCTTGCGCCTGCAGAGTGGGGGTGGGGGTGGGGGTGGTGTTGGCAGCCATGCTTTGCGCGGCCGGCTCGGCGACCACCGCCAACTCGGGTCGTGGCTTCACCGCTTCGGCGGCCGGTGGCACGGCCTCGCCGGTGGCCAGCGAGACCGAGGGCCAGAAGGTCGGCCAGTTGAACAAGGCGCGTGCGAACAGCGGGTCACCCACCTGGCCGCCGTGTTGCGGGTAGAGCCGCATCGGCTCGTCAGCCCGGTGACGGCAGCGGTCGGCAATGGCGCCGATGGTGGTGCCGAACACCCCCTCCAGGCCCAGCTTGCGCAGCGCCGGCACGTTCAGGCCCAGCTGCTCCAGCGCACTGCGGTTGGCGCCCAAAATCTCGCCGTCGGGCGACAGCGCGATCATGGCCTCGCGCATGGTGCCCAGCATCTCGGGCCGGGCATGAAAGTGCAGCCGCAGCCCGTGGCGAAACTTGTCGCTGAACCAGTGGTTTTCGATCATGCGCGCTGACATGGCCACCATCGCCAGCGTGTGCGGGTGGTACGAGAGCTGGTGCCCGCTCACGTCGAGCACGCCCATCATCTGCCCGGCGTGGTCGAAGATCGGCGAGGCCGAGCAGGTGAGGAAACGGTTGGCCACAAGAAAGTGTTCTTGCGCATGTACCAGCGTGGGCGCCTCGGTGAACAGCGCCGTGCCCACCGCGTTGGTGCCCTTGGTCGACTCGGCCCAGTTGACGCCGGTCGACAGCGCCACCTGCTGCACCCGCTCTAGAAAGCCGTTGTCGCCGATCACCTGCAGCGTGTTGCCTTGTGCGTCGGCCAGCGCCACGATGCTCTTGGTGAACAGGATTTGCTCGCACAACATTTCCATCACCGGCGTGGCGTGTTCGAGCAGGCGCTGGTGCTGCTCGCGCATCTGGCGTGCCCCGTGGGCCGCCACCGGGTTCAGCTCGGGGATCGCGTTTTCCATCAGGCCCATGGCGCGGCAGCGCTGGTGCGACTGCTCAATGGTCTGCAGGTGATCCGGGCCGTGCGCCACCTCAAAAGGCCGCGTGCCAGCGGGCAATGAGCTCGCAGCGTATCGATCCATGGTGTCTCCTTGTCCTGCGGCGAGGGTGCGTGCGGCTGCAGCCGCCCCCGGCCGGGCTGCGTCATTCTGCGCCAGTTCGTCGAACGGGGCCGCTGTCACAATCGCCCGGGTTTCCACAGGGCGCACAAGCACGGTGTTCAAGCAAACGGGCGGGGTTTCAGGCGGGGTTGCCAAGGCATGGCTGGTGTTGGCGCTGGGCGGCCTTGTGGTCAGCGCGGTGGCCGAGTGGCGCCGCTTTGACGGCCTGCCGCCGCTGGCCGCTGTCTCGTTGGTGGCGGCGCCCGCGCCTGCGCGCGCCTTCACGCTGGTCGAGCGCAGTGTGGGCACCCTGCCCACACCGCCCGGCGTGCCGGCCGCGCATGCCAGCGCCCTGGCCGCCTTGCCCAATGGCGAGCTGCTGGCTTGCTGGTGGGCCGGGCAGCGCGAAAGTGCGCCCGACGTGCGCCTCTATGTGGCGCGCTGGCGTGCGGGCCAGTGGAGTGAGCCGCAAGCGGTGGTCGACCGCGCCTCGCTCGGCCGCGCCCTGCACCTGGGCGTGCGGCGCATCGGCAACCCGGTGCTGTGGGTCGCGCCCGATGGCCGGGTGCACCTCTACATGGTGGCCACCGGCCTGGGCGGCTGGGCCGCTTCGCGCGTCGCGCAGCTGGTGTCAGATGACGGCGGCCAGAGCTTTGCCGTGACACGCCTGTTGCCGCTCACCCCGCTGTGGAACACCAGCGTGCTGGTGCGCACGCGGCCGGTGGGCTTGAGCGACGGGGGCTGGTTGTTGCCCGCGTACTTTGAGCTGGGCAACAAGTACCCGATGCTGATTTCGTTTGACGCGAGCGGCGAGCCGCGTCACGTGCAGCGCATCGGCACTGCGCGCACGTCTTTGCAGCCGGCGCTGCTGCCGCTGTCGGGCAGCGAGCTGCGTGCGGTCATGCGCGACCACGGCCCGCAGCGCCGTGTGCAGCAGGCCGTGAGCCGCGACGCCGGCCTGAGCTGGCAAGACGAGCCTGCGGCAGCGCTCGCCAACGCCGACAACTCTCTCGCCGGCCTGCAGCTGGCCAGCGGCGGCTACGTGCTGCTGCACAACGACACGGTGGCGGGCGGCTCGCCGCGCCAGTGGTTGCGTTTGTCGACCTCCACCGACGCACTGAGCTGGGCGAGCGCGCTCGACGTGCGCCGTGGCGTGCAGGGCGATGAGTTTTCGTACCCGAGCCTGGTGCAGATCGGTGAGCAGCTGCACGTCACCTACACCCAGCAGCGCAGCGCCATTGCGCACCACGTGTACGACATTCGTTTGGCGGAGGGCGCACGGTGAACCTGCCCTGGCTCGGTCTGCAAGTGATGTGGGCGCATTTCGCCTGGGGCATGGTGCTGGCCGCCTGCGGTGTGGGCCTGCTGGCGCGCAAGCAGCCGTTTCCGGTGGCGCTGGCGGTGGGCTGGCTGGTGCTGGCTTTCGTGCTGTGTGCGGTGCCTGGCCCGCTGTCACCGGCGTACTGGCTGGGCCTGTCTTTCCAGGCGCCGAGCGGCTTGTTAGTGGCCTGTTGTGCGATGACGATCTGGGTCAATGCACAGGGTGCCACCGGCTACCGCGTGTTGCCCGTTGGGTTGGCCTCGGCTTTGCTCATCGTGGGCGCAGTGCTGTATATCGACACCGTAGGGTGGCTGTCTCTCGGCTTGTACGCACGAGGCTACGGGCGCGAGGCGGCCATCGCCGGCCTGCTGTTGGGCGCGCTGGCGGTGCTGGCGGTGGCGCTGGGCCGGCAGCGCGGGGTTGCCTTGGCCGTGCTGCTGTCGCTGATGTTGTTTGCCGTGTGTCGCCTGCCCAGCGGCAACCTGTGGGACGCGCTGCTCGACCCCTTGTTGTGGGGCTGGGCGCTGTGCAGCCTGCTGGCGCGCTGGCGTGCCAGCCGCCGCACGCTGGCCGCCTGAACGATGTTGCCGATCCGATCTCACCTTCGTCTGGCGCTCGCGATGGCGGGTGTGCTGTGGGTAGCGGCCACGCTGTCGCGCGTGGTGTTTGGCCTGTGGTTCGCGCCGACCGGCCTGTCGGGGGCCGACTGGGCCGGCACCTTGTGGCTGGGTGCCCGCTTCGATGCGCGGGTGGCCGTGCTCAGCGTGCTCGCCGTGTGGCTGCTGGGCGCGCTGCCCTGGTTGGGCCCGCGCCTTCGCCCGCCGCATGCGCGTGGCCTGTGGTGGGCTTGCTGGATGTTCATTGCTGCGCTGTGGGGTGCGGCGGCGATCTTTGACGCGGGGCACTACGCCTACCTGGCGCAGCGCCTGTCGGCGGTGGTGTTTTCGCTGGCGCGTGACACCGGCGAGGCCGCCGGCATGGTGTGGCAGTCGTACCCCGTCGTCTGGATCGTGTTGGGGTTCGCCGTGTGGATGCTGCTCTGCCACGTGGTGTTCATCCAGCTGTGGGTGCGGCTCGCCCATGCGCCGACCACCAGGTTGCGCACCGCGCGCATCGCCGAGACGGTGGTGGTGTTGCTGGCGGTGTTGGTGGTGCACGGCAAGCTGTCGCAATACCCGCTGCGCTGGAGCGACGCGGTCGAGTTGCCGCACAGCTTTGCGCAGTCGCTGGCCCTCAACCCGCTGCAAAGCCTGAGTGACAGCTGGAACTTTCGCGCGCAGCACCTCGACGACGCGCAGATGCGACCCGATGCCGATGCCATTCGCAGCTTTGTCGGCCTGCCGCCTTTGAAGCCCGGCGAGCCGATTTCGTTTCTGCGCAACGTGCCGCCGAAGCCAGGCGCCGAGCCAGTCAACGTGGTGCTGGTGTTGCTGGAGTCGTTTGCCGCGCACAAGACCGGCGCGCTCGGCAACCCGCTCGGCGCCACGCCGTCGTTCGATGCGCTGGCGCGCGAGGGCCTGCTGTTCACCCGCATGATGAGCGCACACAGCCACACCGCACGCGGTGTGTTCGCCACCGTCACCGGCATGCCCGATGTGTCGGCCCAATCCACCGCTTCGCGCAACCCGGCGGCCGCCAACCAGCACAGCATCGTCAACGAGTTCAAGGGCCACAAGAAGTTTTACTTCATCGGTGGCAGCACCTCGTGGGCCAATGTGCGCGGTGTGCTCACGGCCAACATCGACGGCATCGAGATTTACGAACAAGGGCGGCTCAAGTCACGCTCGGTCGACGTGTGGGGTGTGTCCGACAAAAACGTCTTCTTCGAGGCCAACGAAGTTTTTCGCGAACAGAAAACGCCCTTCTTCGCCATCATCCAGACCAGCGGCAACCACCGGCCGTATTCCATCCCTGACGAAGACCGGAAGCTCGGTTTTGCACCGCCCGAACCCAGCGAGGCCGAGCTGAAGGCGCAGGGGTTCATCTCGCTCGCCGAGTTCCGCGCGTTCGCCTACCTCGACTGGTGCGTGGGCCAGTTCATGCAGCGTGCGCAGAATGAGGCTTACTTCAAGAACACGATTTTTGCCTTCATCGGCGACCACGGCATCATCGGCCCGACCGGGCCGCACCTGCCGCGTGCGTGGCAAGAGCTGGCCATCACCCAGGGCCACACGCCACTGCTGGTCTACGCGCCCGGCCGAGTGCCGGCGCGCCGGGTTGACAGCTGGGCGCAGCAGGTCGATGTGTTGCCCACGCTGGCGTCGATCGCGGGCATCGGCTATCGAAACACCACGCTCGGGCGCGACCTGCTCGATGCGCAGTTCGACGCCACGCGGGTGGCGTTTGAGTTCCAGTTCACCGGGCCGGGTGAGCAGGGGGTGTTGGTGGGCCGGCACATGCTGATCGACCGCAAGCCGTTTGCGGCCTACAACATCCTGTCTGACAAGCCGGGCCAGAACCTCTTGGCCCAGACCCCCGTGCCAGCTGAGTTGCAGCAACTCATACAAACCTGGGGCCGCTTCCCGGCGGCGTATGGCAACGCGGCGCTCTACCTGCAGACGCACAACCCGCGCTTTCGGGAATGAGGCGGGAGTGTGTTGGTTCAACTCCGTTCGCCCTGAGCCTGTCGAAGGGTCAGCGCAGTGCACGGCGCACCCTCCCTTCGACAAGCTCAGGGCGATCGGGAATACAGGCTCAGGGCGAACGGTGGTGGTGGCACCTGTTTCTTCCACACGCCTTGCGGCGCGTCGCGACGAATACACCGCTCAGAGCAAACGGCGGTGGGGGAATCTGGCCCTAAACGTTGCTGGTGGCCCGCACTTCCGCGAGGCTGGTCACGCCTTGCAGCACCTTCTCGATGCCGTCTTGGCGCAGCGTGCGCATGCCCTCATGCATGGCGGTGCGCTGCAGCTCTTCGGCCCGCGCGCCGGTCTGGATCAGGCGTCGCACTTCGCGTGAGACCACCATCAATTCATGCAGACCCGCACGCCCACGTTGACCGGTCTGGCCGCAGTGCTCGCAGCCGGGGCTGTGGTGCATGCGCAGCGTGCCTTCGTGGCCGAAGCGTGCCGTCCAGTCGGCACGCAAGGTGTCGCGCTGGAACTGGGGGAGTTCGCTCGGGCACACGTGCAGGTAGTCGTCGAGCAGCTCGTTGACTTCATCGTCACTCGCCAGCCGCGACTGGCGGCAGTGGTTGCATAACCGGCGCACCAGGCGCTGCGCCAGCACGCACAGGAGCGAGTCGGCGAAGTTGAACGGGTCCATGCCCATGTCGAGCAGGCGCGTCACGGTTTCGGGCGCGCTGTTGGTGTGCAGTGTGCTCAGCACCAGGTGGCCGGTGAGCGAGGCTTCGACGCCCATTTGTGCGGTCTCTTCGTCGCGCATTTCGCCGACCATGATCACGTCGGGGTCGGCGCGCAAGAAGGCGCGCAGCGCTTTCGCAAACGTCCAGTCGATCTTCGGGTTGACCTGCACCTGGCGCAGGCCGGGCTGGGTGATTTCGATCGGGTCTTCGGCCGTCCAGATCTTGCGTTCGGGCACGTTGATGTGGCTCAGCGCCGAGTGCAGGGTGGTGGTCTTGCCCGAGCCGGTGGGGCCCACGCACAGCACCAGGCCGTAGGGGCGTTCCATCGCCTCTTTCAAGTGTTTGATGTTGTAGGGCGAGAGGCCCAGATTGTCGACCGGGATGGGCTTGGCCGAGGCCAAGATGCGCATCACCACGTCTTCGAGGCTGTTGTTGGTGGGGATGGTGGCCACCCGCAGCTCGATCTTGTGCTGCGGTGAAAACTTGGCGAAGTTGATCTTGCCGTCTTGTGGCTTGCGGCGCTCGGAGATGTCGAGGTCGCACATGATCTTGATGCGCGCGATCAGCGCATTGCGGTAGTTGGGCGGCAGCTCCAGGTGGGTGCGCAAGAGGCCGTCTTTGCGGAAGCGCACCTTGATCTTGTCGCGCCCGGGGTAGCTTTCGACGTGAATGTCTGACACGCCGTCTTTGTGCGCGTCGATGATCATGTTGTTGATCAGCTTGACCAGCGAGTTGTCTGATTGTTCGATCTGGCGGTCGTCTTCGGCGAAGGCGTTGTTGTCTTCTTTTTCCAGCGTCTCGACCAGCTTGTCGGTGTCGTGCAGCTCGAACGGAATGGGGTCGGCCGCGTTGACTGTTGAAAACCGCTGCAGGCTGGCGGCGCCGATCTTCTCGTAGGCCTTGAACAGCACGTCTTCCAGGCCGCTGCCCTGGGCCAGCACCGGCACACATTTCATTTGGGTGATGAACTCGACTTCGTCAACGGTCGAACGGCGGCGCACCGGGTCGTCGAGCGCGATCACCAGCCGGCCTTCGCGGATCATCAGCGGCATCACCAGCACCCGCACCGCCACCGAGTAGGGCAGCTTGCGAATGGCCTCGTCTTCGAACGGAAAGGCGTCTAGGTTGACCAGTGGGTAGCCCATCTTGCGGGCCAGCGCCGTCTGCAGGTCTTCGCGCGAGACGATGCCCATGCGCACCAGCAGCTCACCCAGCGGCACGCTGCGGTCTTGCTGTTGCTGGCCGAGAGCGTCTTGCAGCTGTTGGCTGGTGACCATGCCGAGCGAGGTGAGCGCTTCGCCGATGCGCACCATGGGCATGCGGGCCTGCTTTTCGATGGCGGCCAGCAGCTGCTCGGGCGTGACCACCTGGCGCAGCAACAAGATGTCGCCAAGCTTCTGGTCGCGCATCTGCTTTTGCACGTCGGCCGCCTGCTCCACCTGCTGCGGGGTCGCTGAGTTCTGCTCGATGAGCAGCTCGCCGATGCGCGGGCCGATTTCATACGAGGTGTAGCCGCCACGCGGCACGAAGAGGCGCTGAACGCTGCCCTTGTCGTCGACCGGCGGGAAGAGAAACAGGCCGTGCGCGGTCTCCACATGGCCGATGGTGCTGCCGTCCATCTGCGCGCCGTCGGGCAGCATCACGCGGTAGGTGTTGCGCGGGCGCTGCTCCAGCATCAGTGCGTGTTTTTCATGCGTGACGAGGGTGGTGCTGATGGGCTTGAGCGGCTCCATCACCCGCAGCGAGCGAAACTGGTTGAAACGCAGCGGCATGGTCGTGCGCGCGGGCGGCACCTGCACGTGGGCCAGCTGGTCTTCGGGCACAAAAAAGATCAAGCGGCCGGCGACGGCCTTGCCGTTGGTGCCGACAAACTCGCAGCCCTGGGCTTGGTTCTGCTCGGCCGCGTCGGGGTACGACGCAAACGGCGGGGTGGGCCAGTGAAAGGCGGCGTGGCGGGTTTTTTCCACCGGGTCGACGCGCGGCAGCGTGGTCGGTGTGTCGCTGGCGAAATCCATGTTGACAAAATCGGAGAGGTCGGACATTTGTTTCCCGCCGCGCGTGTGGCGCGCGCATGGCCCAAGCACGGAACGTTTTTCCGCACGGTCATGGTAGGCAGCGGGTGGGTGACACATGGCCCGAATTGCGGGCCCATCGGGGGGCTGTTCAGCCCATCAGAGTTTTCTGTAGGCGTCGACCAGGCTGTGGCCGTCGGGGCCGGCCTTTTGCAACCACTCCTGCAGCAGGGTGTCGCCGACCTTTTCCATGTCGGCCTTGAGTTGCGACGGCGGCGCCAGCACGTTCATGCCGTTTTTCTTGAGCAGGTCGAGGTACTCGCTGTTTTTGGCCCGCGAGACCACCCAGCCGCGCGCTTCGGCCACCGAGGCGGCCTTGAGCAGGGCCGCCTGCGTGGCGCGGTCGAGCGCATCAAAAGCGGCCTGGTTGACCAGCACCACGTTCTTGGGCAACCAGGCCTGGGTGTCGTAGAAGTACTTCAGGTGCTCATGCGCCTTGGTGTCGTAGCCGGTCGATCCCGACGACATGTACGACTCGACCACCCCGGTGGCCATGGCCAGCGTGAGCTCGGCCTGCTGCACGGTCACCGGCTGTGCACCCAGCAGCTCGGCGATGCGCGAGGTGGCCGGGCTGTAGGCGCGCCACTTGGCGCCTTTCAGGTCGGCAGCCGCGTTGAGCGGCTTCTTGCTGAAGATGCCTTGCGGCGGCCAGGGCACGGCGTAGAGCAGCATCAGGCCTTGTTCGGCCAGCTTTTTCTGGAGCATCGGCTTTTGCGCCTTGTAGAGCTTGGCCGACGCGTCGTAGCTGGCAGCGAGAAAGGGCAGGCCGTCTGCGCCGTAGATCTGCCATTCGTTCTGGTGGTTCACCAGCAGGATCTCGCCGATCTGTGCCTGGCCGGCCTGCACCGCACGCTTGATCTCGGGCGCCTTGAACAGCGAGGCGTTGGCATGCACGGTGATCTTGAGCTTGCCGTGGGTGGCTTTGTCGACATCGCTTGCGAACTGCACCAGGTTCTCGGTGTGGAAGCTGCTGCTCTGGTAGGCGGCGGGCAAATCCCAGCGGGTTTGTGCGGTGGCGATGCCGGCCCAGGCCATCGCGGCAATCATCAGGCTGGCGTGAAGGGCGCGCATGGGGTCTTTCGCTCGGGGCACAAAGTTTCGTTGCATTGTGGCCCTCAGGTTGTGCTGTTTTCAAGCCGC
>JBKJJF010000101.1:0-38795 GCA_046598195.1 Rhizobacter sp.
TGGTCTTGCGGATTTGCTCCACATACGCCAAGTACTGGCGTGTGACGCTGGCGAGTGGGATGTCGAGGATGTTGAAGTTTTGCTTGCGGATCAGGTAGAGCAGCAAGTCGAGCGGGCCTTCAAAGGCCTCAAGAAACACTTCGAGCGCATCGGGTGGGATGTACAGGTCGTGCGGCAGCGTGAACAGCGGCTCGCCATACAGGCGGGCCACGGCCACATGGTCGACCACATCGGGCGCGGTGGGCGCATGGGGCGCTTCGGGCGCCATCACCTGGTTGCTCACAATCGGCCCAGCAATGGACTAGCGCTTGGTCTGGTAGACGTAGGGCTGTTGGGCAACGTTCGCGTCGCGGTACTCGGCCTGGGTGGGCAGGTCGATGGGTTTGTCCCACAACAGGGCGCGGCCCTGGCGCTGCTCGGCTTCCAGCGTGGGTTTTTTGGCCTTCAGCTCCTCGATGAACGAGGTGACGTCGGATTTGTAGGCTTTCCAGAACAGCGGCATGGTGGTCTTGGCGCGCGGGAGCCGGCGGCAGAGTGAAGCGGCGATTTTAGCGGGGATGACCCAGCCCTCAGGCTTCGACCCGGCGCACGCCCTCGGCCTGCTGAAGAAAGGGGCTGGGTTCGCCCATCATCCAGCGCGCCAGCTGATCCAGCAGGTCGGAGCCCACACGGTGTGCCGGGAAGTCAGCGGTCACCGTCTCCAGGCAGTCCAGGTTGTTGATCTGGAAGCGCAGCTTGCCTTCGTCGTGGTCGGGCAACACCCGCACCATCATCATCAGATCGGCGACGAAGCTGAACCGCACTTCTTCGAGCCGGCCGCTCTCGGGGTGGCGCACCCATTGGGTGTCAGGCGAAATGCCGGCCTGGCGTAGTTTCGATTCGAGCCGCTCGATTTCGGGCGGGAAGTCTTTGCTCATGGTGAGCGTGCGGCCCGACTTCTGCAGTGCGTGGATCACCACGTGGTCGTAGACCTCTTGGCCGCGGTGTTGTTTGCGCCGTGCGTCGACCCGGAAGTCGCAGCGTTTGAGCCCGTCGAGCGGGGTGCTCTTGTCGAGCGAAAAGCGCACCGGCGCGGTGGGTTGCAACACGTTGAGCTGCTGGGCCAGGTCGAGCCAGTAGTGCCAGACCGTCTTGCAGGCCGCCTCCACGAGCGCGGCATTGCGCGCCAGCGTGGCGGTGTCAACGGTCTGTTGTGTCTTCAGCGCATCGGCCTGGCGCTTGAGGTCGTCTAAAAATCCCACTGAAACTCTCCCTGTTCCCAGGCAAAAGCATAGCTCAGGCAGGCTCGCTGGCGCGCGCCAGCGCGGCCCCCAAATGGGCGGTGAGGTTGGCCTCGCCCAGCACGGTGTCGAAGCCGGCGCGGTGGACCAGGGCGTGCGGTTGTTCGTTCAGGTCGCACAGCACCAGGCGAATACCTCGGCGCCCCAAGGCGTGGTGCAGCTGCATCAACGCGTCGAGCCCCGAGTTGTCCATCGACACCAGTTGGTGCATTTCGAGCACCACCGCGCGGGTGCCTTCAGGCAGCGTGTGCGCCACGGCCTCGACCTTGCCGACGGCGCCGAAGAAGAGCGCGCCGTAGAGGCGGTAGACCCGCACGCCGGGCGGGCTGTCGGGTGCCGCCTCGACCCGAAACAACATGCTCATGCGGTAGATGAAAAAGCCGCAAGCCAGCACCAGGCCGACCTGCACCGCCACCGTCAGGTCGAACACCACGGTCAGGAAGAAGGTGCCCAGCAGCACGGTGCGATACGGCACGCTGAAATGCCGCAGGCGGGCAAACTCGTGCCACTCGCCCATGTTCCAGGCGGCAAAAAGCACGATCCCGGCCAGCACCGCCAGCGGCACGTTGAGCGCGAGCGGGGCCGCGAGCAGCACCACCAACAGCAGCGTCACCGAATGCACGATGCCTGCCACCGGGCTGAACGCCCCGGCGCGAATGCTGGTCACCGTGCGGGCGATGGTGCCGGTGGCCGGGATGCCGCCGAAGAAAGGCACCACCATGTTGGCCACACCTTGCGCCATCAGCTCCTGGTTGGGGTCGTGTTTGGGCTGGTCGATCAGGTTGTCGGCGATGCGGGCGCACAGCAGCGATTCGATGGCGCCCAGCAGCGTGATCGTCAGCGTGGGGAACAGCAGCTCCTTGGCGCTTTGCCAGCTGAAGGGTGGCAGCTCCAGCGTGGGCAGGCTTTGCGGAATGCCGCCGAAGCGGGTGCCGATGGTTTCGACCGGTAGCTGCAAGCCATAGGCGAGCGCCGACAGGCTCACCAGCGCAATGATGGGGCCGGGTATGCGCGCAGCCGTGCGCAAGGTGCGGCCTTCAAGCAGGGCCGACGGCAGCACCGATTTGCTCGCAAAGAGGCGTGGCCAGCCGAACAGCGTCAACACGCACAGTGCCCCGAGGGCCAGGGCGTAGTAGTTCAAGCTACCGAGGTGTGTTGCCAGCGCGTACAGCTGCGCAAAGAAGTCAATGGGCAGCTTGTCGATGCTCAGGCCCAACAAGTCCTTGACCTGCGAAAACGCGATCAGCACCGCGATGCCGTTGGTGAAGCCGATCACGATGGTGACCGGGATGTAACGCACCAGTGCGCCCAGCTTGAACAGCCCCATCAGGAACAGCAGCATGCCCGCGAGCGCGGTGGCGATCAGCAGGTTGGTGAGGCCGTAACGCTGCACGATGCCGTAGACGATGACGATGAAGGCGCCCGCCGGCCCGCCGATCTGCACACTGGAGCCACCCAGCGCCGAGATGATGAAGCCCGCGATGATGGCGGTGAAGATGCCTTGCTCGGGCTTCACGCCCGAGGCGATGGCGAAGGCCATGGCGAGCGGCAGGGCCACGATGCCGACCGTGATGCCGGCGCCCAGGTCGGCAATGAAACGTTGTCGGTTGTAGCCCTTCAGTGCATCCAGCAGGCGGGGCCGAAATGGATGCAGTGAGAAGACCATGTGGCGGCGCAGTGCCTCAGCGCACGCGCAGGCCCGGCGTGGCGCCCGGCCAAGGCTCCAAGATGTAGAGGCCCGGGTTGTTCTTTTCATCGGCGTGCGCGGCCGCAAGAACCATGCCTTCGCTGATGCCAAATTTCATCTTGCGCGGCGCCAGGTTGGCCACCATCACGGTGAACTTGCCGATCAGGTCTTCGGGTTGGTAGGCGCTCTTGATGCCGCTGAACACGTTGCGTGTTTTGCCTTCGCCCACATCGAGCGTCAGGCGCAGCAGCTTGTCGGAACCGTCGACGTGTTCGCAGTTGACGATTTTTGCGATGCGCAAGTCAACGTGTGCGAAGTCGTCGATCTTGATCTCGGGCGCCAGCGGCTCGCCGCCGGGTGGCGGTGCTTCCACCACGGCCGGCTCGAAGAGCGCTTCGAGCATCTTCGGGTCGACCCGTTGCATCACGTGTTTGTACTCGCCGATGGTGTGGGCGCCGAGAGCCCGTGCGGCATCGGCAAAGTTCATGGGCTCCACGCGCAAAAAGGCCTCAACTTGCGCGGCCAGCGCCGGCAGCACCGGCTTCAGGTAGATGGTGAGCAGGCGGAACGCCTCAATGCACACGGTGCACACGTCGTGCAACACCGCTTCACGGCCGTCTTGTTTGGCCAGCTCCCAGGGCTTGTTCTGGTCGACGTATTCGTTCACCCGGTCGGCCAGCAGCATGACCTCGCGCAGCGCCTTGCCCAGCTCGCGTTCTTCGTACAGCTCGGTGATGGGGGCGCGGTGCGCGCGCAGGCCGTCGAGCAGCACACGGCCTTCGACGCCCATGTCGCCCGAGAGCTTGCCGCCAAAACGTTTGGTGATGAAACCCGCGGCGCGGCTGGCGATGTTGACGTACTTGCCGACCAGGTCAGAGTTGACTCGCGCCACAAAATCATCGGGGTTGAAGTCGATGTCTTCCACCCGCGCGTTGAGCTTGGCGGCGATGTAGTAGCGCAGCCACTCGGCGTTCATGCCGAGCTGCAGGTACTTGAGCGGCGAGATGCCGGTGCCGCGGCTCTTGCTCATCTTCTCGCCGCTGAGCGCGAGGAAGCCGTGCACGTGGATGTGGTTGGGCGTCTTGCGGCCGCTGAAGTGCAGCATGGCCGGCCAGAAGAGCGTGTGGAAGGTGATGATGTCTTTGCCGATGAAGTGCACCTGCTCGACGTCGGGGTCGGCCATGAAGGCGTCGAAGTCGCGCCCGGTCTTGTCGAACAGGTTCTTCAGCGACGCCAGGTAGCCCACCGGCGCATCGAGCCACACGTAGAAGTATTTGCCTGGTGCGTCGGGGATTTCGATGCCGAAGTAGGGCGCGTCGCGGGAGATGTCCCAGTCGTTCAGGCCCACGTGGCCCAACTCATCGACAGCGAACCACTCCTTGATCTTGTTGAGCACCTCGGGCTGCAGCCGCCCGGGGGTGGTTGTCCACGCTTGCAAAAACTCGATGCAACGGTCAGACGAGAGCTGGAAGAAGTAATGCGAGCTGCTCTTGAGCACCGGTGTGGCGCCGCTCAATGCTGAGTAGGGGTTCTTCAGCTCGGTGGGCGCGTAGACGGCGCCGCAGTTCTCGCAGTTGTCGCCATACTGGTCTTTGGCGCCGCACTTGGGGCACTCACCCTTGATGTAGCGGTCGGGCAAGAACATGCTTTTCACGGGGTCGAAAAACTGCTCGATCACCCGCTCGGTGATCAGCCCCTCTTTGCGCAGCGCGCGGTAGATGTCTTGTGCCAGCGCGTGGTTCTCGGGCCCGTCGGTCGAGTGCCAGTTGTCGAGGCCGATGTGAAAACCGTCGGGGTACTGTTTGCGGCCCGCGGCGATCTCGGCCACAAATTGCTGCGGTGTTTTACCGGCCTTTTCGGCCGCAATCATGATCGGCGCGCCGTGCGCGTCGTCGGCGCAGACGAAATGCACCTCGTTGCCCACCATGCGCTGGAAGCGCACCCAGATGTCGGCCTGGATGTACTCCATCATGTGCCCGACGTGGAACGGTGCGTTGGCGTAGGGCAGGGCGGTGGTGACGAAGAGCTTGCGTGTCATCGGGCGGGCTCGGGCAGGGAAACCCCGAATTCTAGGCTTGCTGCCATGCAGGAGACGGCCTGGTTGGCAAGGTGCTGGGCTGCGTACACTCAAGCCGCCTCGTCCCGGGGGTGCCACGCTGGCGACCATGTTCGATCCCAAGGCCTTGCGTCAATTTCTCGATGTGCTGTCTGACGCGGTGCTGTTGCTGGATCGCAGCGCACGCATTTCATTCGTCAACGTCGCGGCCTTGCGCCTGTTGGGAGCGGAACCCGGCGCTGCCTTGTCGCAGCTGACGCCGCTGCTCGGCGAAGCCCTGGTGAGCGCCGTGTCGCGCGTCTGTGCGAAGGGTGTGGCCCGGGTCGACGCTGCGGTATCTGCGGTCTTGCCGGAGGCGCTCACCTTCCCCGATGGCCGCTGTTTCAGCGTGGCCTTGTCACCGCTGGAAGGTGAACGCTGGGCCCTGCGCCTGGCCGCTGAACACACGGGCACCGACCTGCACGCAACGCATGCCGCGGCGCCGCCTTCCATGTCGAGTGAGCTGGTCGGCCTGTTCTGGGAATCGCCGTTTCCTGCCTGCCTGCAAGACAGCGAGTTTCGCTACGTGCAGGTCAACCAGGCGTATGTCGACTTCACCGGCTTCAGCGCCGAGCAGTTGATCGGCCGCGACCCTGTGGAGTTGCAGCCGCAAGAAGATCACGAGATCAATCTGGCCTACCGGGCGCAGATTGGCGCGGCGCCTGGCGACCCGTCGCGTTTGGTGGCGCGGCGCTTGATCCATGCCGATGGCCGCGAGCGTTGGTTCCGCGTCACCTGGCGCAACTGGGTCGACGAAGAGGGCTGCATGCGCTACCTCTCCGTGTTGCAAGACAGCACCGCCGAACACGTGGCCCGCGAGCG
Organism: Rhizobacter sp.; assembly: GCA_046598195.1. Taxonomy (GTDB): domain Bacteria; phylum Pseudomonadota; class Gammaproteobacteria; order Burkholderiales; family Burkholderiaceae_C; genus Rhizobacter. Next base: position 5,885 of record JBKJJF010000101.1, read on the forward strand.
GGCCGACCGCACGAGCCGCGAGCTCGACGATTGGTTCGACCTGAGCCCGGTGGGCATGGTGCTGTTCGACGAACAAGGCCTGCTGGTGCGCACCAACCCCGCTTTCGAGGCGCTGGTGGGGCAGGTGCCGGTGTTGATGTCGGAGGCCGAACCCGGGGTGCAAAAGCTGCTCTGCTGGCAAGAAGGCCGACCGCTCGACCGCCTGCAACCTGGCTCCAACCCCGAAGAAGCACAAGCCTGGGTGATGCACCCCGACGGCGGCCTGCGCCGTTTGCGCTCGGCGGTGCGCAGCTACCGCACCGCCAGCCAGCAGCTGCGCTACATGGCCGTGGTGGAAGACCGCAGCGCCGAAGAAGAGCGTGACCTGGCGCAAATGCAGATCGGTGCGCTGATGGACACGGCGGGTGTGGGCCTCGCCACCTTTCAGGAGTCGTCGGGTTGGGTGCAGCACAGCAGCGCGTACGCGAGCGCCCCGGGTGACGTGCCCGCCTCGGCGGCTTTGCAGTCGATACGCCGCGACGTGGTGATGCCCAGTTCGCTGCCCGAATACGAGCGTTTGCAGCACGCGCTGCGCCACGCCGAGCGGGCCGAGGTGCGCTACGCCATCCGCCACGCTGAGCTGGGCCAGCGCTGGTTGCTCACACGGGTGGAGCCGGCCACGCTCGCGTCGGGCAAACGCACCACCTCGGTGGTCACGCTCGACATCACCGAGCAGCACCAGTCGCAGCAGCGCAGCGAGATGCTGCTGCACGAGATGACCACCATTTTGGAGAGCACCACCGCCGGCATTGCCTACTTGCGCGGGCGGGTGCTGGTGCGCTGCAACAGCCGCTTCGAGGCCTTGCTCGGTTTCCATGCGGGCAAGGTGGTGGGCTCGGGGGTGCATGAGTTGTTCGAGGCCCAACCCGATGCGCGGCGGTTGGTCAACGACATTGAAGCGGCGCTGGAGCACGACACCGTGTTCGAGACCGAGATCGCCATTGACCTGCCCGGCCAGGCGCGGGTGTGGTGCGCGCTGACCGTGCGCCGCGCCGGGCCGGCGGGTGACGCCTCCGAGGCCATCGCGGTGCTGTCCGACATCACCCGCTTGAAGACGCAGCAGATGGAGCTGCAGGCGCTGGCACGCGACCGCGAGCTGATGTTCAGCCTGTCGGAGGTGGGCATCGCCTTCATCCGCCACGACCGCATCCAGCGCGCCAACCAGGCCATGGCCGAGCTCACCGGCAACGCGCCCGACGCGATGAACGGCCTCGCCACCTCGACCCTGTATGCCAACGAGGCCGAGTACCTGCGGCTGCGCGGCGTGACACGCCAGTCGATGGAGCAGCACGGCAACTGGCTGGCCGAGCGGCAGCTGCGGCGCCGCGACGGCAGCCTGATCTGGGTGCAGGTGAGCACCCGGCCGGTCAATGTTGACAGCCTCGACGACGGCATGATCGCCTCTTACGTCAACGTCGACGACCGCCATCGTGCGCAGCAGGCGGTGGCGCTGCAGGCCGAGCGCACGCGGGCGATTCTGGATTCGGTGCTGGTGGGCATCGTCACCGTCGGGCCGATGGGCATCGAGTGGATGAACCGCTCGGCGCGGCGCATGTTTGGCGGCGACCTGGCCGACTTCATCGGCCAGCCCATGAGCACCGTGGCCACGCCAGGGGCACAGCACCCGTTCCGGCAGACGCAGTACCTCAACGAGCTGGTCGAAGGCCAGGCCGAAACCTTCGAGTGCAAGGTCAAGGCGCGCGATGGGCGCGAGTTCTGGGTGGTGGGCAACGCCGTGGTCACCGGGCGCGAATCGACCGGCCGGCAGCTGACCTATGCCTTGCTCGACATCGAGCGCCGGCGCCAGGCCGAGGCGCGCACGGCCGAGGCGCAGGCCTCTTTGCAGCGGGTGATCGAGGCGGCGCCCCTGGCCATCACCTTGTTCGACGCCGAGAGCCTGCGCATCTTGCAGGTCAACCAACTGGCAGCGCACAGTGCCGAGCAGTCACCCTCGCAGATGATCGGGCGCACACCGGAAGAGGTGTACCGCCCCGCTGTGGCCGAGCAGCGCCGGCGCGACATGGCGCAAGCCCTGGCGGCGCGCGACGTGACACAGCGTGAGTACCGCGTTGACGCCAACGGCGAGCTCCGCCTGTGGGACGCACGCTACCTGCCGCTCGCTTCACCCGGCGCTCCCGCCGACCAGCTGCTGCTGGTGGCGACCGACGTGACCGAGCAGCGCGCCGCACAAGAAGCGCGGTTTGAAGCCGCCATCGCGCAGCGCGAGATGCTGGTGAAAGAAGTGCACCACCGCATCAAAAACAACCTGCAGGGTGTGGCCGGCTTGTTGCAACAAATCGGTGCGCGCAAGCCCGAGATGGCGGCGGCCATGTCGGAGGTGGTGGGCCAGGTGCAGGCGATTGCGCAGGTGTATGGCTTGCAGGTTGGCGTGACCGGGCCGCTGCGGGTGAAGAGCGTGCTGGAGGCCATCACCGGCTCGGTGCAGCGCACCTTCGGGCGCAACATTCGGCTCACGGTCGAAGGGCCGGCGCCGCACCTGTGGGCGCTGCCCGAGGCCGAGTCGATTCCGATTGCGCTCAGCATCAACGAGCTGTTGACCAACGCCGTCAAACACAGCTTTGCCATCGACGACCCGTCGGCGGTGCACTGCAGCCTGGTGTGCGGCGAGGCGAGCATTCGCATCGGCGTGGCCAACCGCGGGCTGTTGCCGCCGGGCTTCAGCTTGTCGCGTTTCCCGGGCGGGGTGTCGGGCCTGGGCTTGGTGCGTGCGCTGTTGCCGCGGCGCAGTGCCAGCCTCACCATCGAACAACAAGGTGACGACGTGGTGGCGACCGTGGCCCTGGTGCCGCCAGGCGTGACGCGGCTTGAGCCGGTGTGAGCCGGTGTGAGCGGGGGCCTGCGGCTGCTTACAAGCTGGTGGCTCGCCGAGAGGCGTTTCGGCCACAATCGGTGCCTACTTGTTCGGGGCTGCTCGTGGCGCAAAAAGGCAAGATTCTTGTGGTCGACGATGACCGGCTTGTGCTGGCCACGCTGACCCACGGCTTGGCCGCAGCGGGCTACGAAATCATCGACGCCGACAACGGCGACGACGCGATTTTGCTGGCCCGTGCCCACAAACCTGACCTCGCGCTGCTCGACATCCGCATGGAAGGCAAGAGTGGCTTCGACGTGGCGGCCTACCTGCGCGATTACTGCCAGATGCCGTTCATGTTCTTGTCGGCCTTCTCAGACGACGAGACCGTGGCCCAGGTCAAGGAGCTGGGTGCGGTGGCGTATCTCGTGAAGCCGCTCGACATCCGCCAGATCGTGCCGGCGGTCGAAGCAGCGTTTGCGCAGCTGAGCAAGCGCCAGGTCGATTCGGCCAACACCTCGCAAGCGCAGGCCGGCGACGTGATGTCCCAGACCATCGCCATGGCGGTGGGTGTGCTGATGCACCGCTATTCGCTGCCGCGTGCGGCGGCGTTCGAACGTTTGCAACGCCTCGCCGCGACCGAATCACGGCCCCTGCAGGTGCAGGCCGAGCGGCTGCTGGATGCGGTGGAACTGTTGTCAAAGCCCGGAGAGGCCTGAACGCGAAAGCGAAGCGAATCGCCCTATCCAGCAACGCCCGCGGAACCGGCTTTGCCGGGCCGCCAGGCGGCGCCCCTTGGGGGCAGGAGCGAAGCGACTGGGGGGCCTACTTTCCTAACCAGAATACGAAGCGTGCCCCACGATCGACCTCGCCTTCGGCCCAGATGTCGCCCCCATGCCGGCGAATGATCCGCCGCACTGACGCCAGCCCGACCCCCGTGCCCTGAAAGTCGTTCGCACTGTGCAAACGCTGGAACACGCCGAACAGGCGGTCGGCGAAGCGCATGTCGAAACCCGCGCCGTTGTCGCGCACGCAGAAGGCCGGGCGGCCCTCGTGTTCGGTGCGCTCGAAGCGAATGCGCGGTTCGCGGCATTTGCCGGTGTACTTCCAGGCGTTGCCCAGCAGGTTTTCAAGCGCCACACGCAGCAAGGTGGCGTCACCTTGCACCTGCATGCCCGGCTCGATGACCACCTCGACCTGCCGCTCGGGCGACTGGCGGCGCAGGTCGTCGACGATGTAGCCCACGAGTTGGGTCAGGTTGACCGGCTGGCGCGAGAGCGGGCGCGATGACAGCTGCGACAGCGCGAGCAGCGAGTCGATCATGCTGTTCATGCGAGCGGCAGCGCCCAGCACGCGGTCGAGGTGGTCGTTGCCGATGCGGTCGAGCAGGCGGCCGTAGTCTTCTTTCACGATCTTGGTGAAACCCTCTACCACCCGGATGGGCGCACGCAGGTCGTGCGAGACGGTGTAGCTGAACGATTCGTGGTCGCTGCCATCGGCTTCCAGCTCGGCCGCCGTGGCCGCCGCCGGGGCGATGGCCGGCAGCTCGCGTGCCGTGCCCACATGGCCGGCAAAGCGGCCCGCCATGTCGAGCAGCGGGGCGCCACGCAACACCAGCTCGTGGCGCTGGCCGGCGCTGTCGGTGTGCCAGACCGCCAACGCATCGACTGCGGCGTGGCTGTGCACACGGGCACGCAAGGCAGCGTTGTCGTCAGACTGAAAGTGCTCCCACAGCAGCGCCTTGCCGTCGATGGCCGGCCAGCGCGCGCTGGTTGATGTGGGCGGGCGCAACAGCGAGAGGCGGTGTTGCGAGTCGGTGCGCCACTGCCACACGTCGAGCGCGCTGGCGAGGGCTTGTGCCTGGGCGCGGCTGCTTTGCAGATCGTTTTGCAGCTCACGCTGCCCGCGTTGCAGGAGCAGGGCCCAGGCCACGGCGGCCGCTGCAGCCAGCATGGCAAGCAGTGCCAACACGGAGAGCAGCACAAGCGTCATCACAATGATTGTAAGGACTGACCACGCGGCTTCTCTTCGCGGGCCGTCGCGATTCAAGTGAGTTGCGTTCCTGCCGAAAACAGAGGGTAAGCCGTTGTTTGGCCTGTGCGAAACCCTGGTTGCGTCGATGTCCCCCCGTCTCTTGCCATGCCCATGTTGTTGACTGCGCGTTTGTTGTTGGGCTTTGCTGCGCTGGCGGCTGGCTTGTCGCTGGCCGCCGGGGCTGACCTGGCGCGTTGGTTGTCGCTGGCCGCCGCCGTGGCGCTGGCGGGCGCCATGGGGTTGAGGCGTGTCAGCCAGGGCGGCGCCCCAGCTCACGAGCGCGTGCCGGTGAACGATGTCGCGCCGGGCTTGCCCCCGCCGGTGCAAAACGCCGCGGTCTACCTCGATTTGCTCAATCAGGTGGTGCGTTGTGTGGCCAAGGCCGCCACCTTGCATGAGGCGCTCCATGCCGTGGCCGTGACGCTGGCCCACGGCCTGGGCGCGCGCGACCTGGCGGTGTGGCAGGTGGTGTCGTCAAGCCACGACACCGCCGAGTTGTGCGCCTTGAGCGGAAACGACGAGGTTGAAGCGTCCACCCGCATGACGGTGCGCAGCCGCCTGAGCGGCATGGGTTTGGCAGTGATGCAGCAACACGCCGTGGTCACGCCGCCTTCGGCCGGTGTGCTCTGGTGCGGCGTGGTGGTGCCGGTGTCGCAAGCCGGGCGCTCGGTGGCGGTGATCGAGCTGCATGCCGTGCCGTGCCGGCCCGACGATGTGGCACTGCACAGCCTGCTCGAAACCGTGCACCTGCAGCTCAGCCTGTTGGCCGAGCGCGACGCGGTGCGCGGCGAAGCGGCGGCTGGGCCGCTTGCGCCAGCGCAAACCCAAGCAGGCCGTGAGTTTTTGCACAACCTGGTGGAAAACCTGCCCGCCAGCCTGTACGTGTTCAGCGTGGCCGAGCGCCGTGTGCTGAGCATCAATGCCCACGCCGAACAGGAATTTGGCGTGAAGCGCCAAGACATGGTCGGCAAGACCCTGGGCGAGGCCCTGGGCTGGAAGGTGGCCGCCTTGGCCGGCCCGGCGATGACCGAGGCGGTGGCGCAGCAGACGGCGGTGGAGCGCGACTTCGAACTCGACACACCTCACGGCCCGCGGGTGGTCAGCGCGCGTTACTTTGCCCTGCGCGACGAGCACGGTCAGGCCCACTTGCTGATTGCCCTGGCACGCGACGTCACCCAGCACCGCCTGGCCGAACGTGAGCTGCAAGAAGCCCAGGCGCGTTTCCGCGAGTTCACCGACACGGTGGAAGACAGCATCTTCGTTACTAACCCCGCACGCGACCACTTTCAGTTCTTGACCACCATCAAGTACGAGGGGCAGCGGGTCACCCGAACGAACTTCGACATCGCCCCCGCCGCGCTGAACACTTACGTCGAGCCGGCTGACCTGCACCTGCTCGAAGCCCGCCGCGAGCGCGAGCTGCAGCTGGAGGCGACCGACATCGTCTACCGCGTGCATCACCCCCGCATGGGGCTGCGCTGGATGCGCACGCGCACCCGGTCTCGCCGCATGTCGGATGGGCAGATCCGGGTCTATGGCCTGGGCTGCGACGTGACGGCCGAGCACCACCACCAGGTCGAGCTGCAACAGGCCCGCGACGCCGCCGAGCACGCCAGCCAGGCCAAGAGCCAGTTCATGGCCAGCATGAGCCACGAGATCCGCACACCGATGAACGGCATCCTGGGCATGACCGAGCTGCTGCTGGGCACCCCGCTCACCGACAAGCAGCGCCGCTTTGTGCAGGCGGGGTACCGCTCAGGCGAGTCGCTGCTGGAGATCATCAACGACATCCTCGATTTTTCGAAGATCGAAGCCGGCAAGCTCGAACTCGCCAGCATCGACTTCGTGCTGCGCGGTGTGGTCGAAGACACCTTGGAGCTGCTCGCCCCCCGCGCCCACGAAAAGGGCTTGGAGCTGAGCTTCCGCGAAGAGCCCGGTCTGCCCATCGTCGTCAACGGCGACCCGCTGCGCCTGCGCCAGGTGCTGACCAACCTGGTGGCCAACGCCATCAAGTTCACCGAGCAGGGCGATGTGGTGGTAACGCTGGGCGTGGCGCCGGGCGGCCTCGCCGGCCAGCTGGCCTTTGGTGTGCACGACACCGGCATCGGCATCGAGGCCGAGGTGCTGCCGCGCTTGTTCAACGCATTTGCCCAGGGCAGCATGGGCATGTCGCGCCGTTACGGCGGTACCGGGCTCGGGCTCACCATCTCCAAGCAGCTGGTCGAACTGATGGGCGGCAGCATCGAGGTGCGCAGCCAGCCGGGGGTGGGCTCGCATTTCAGCTTTGTGGCGCCATTCGGCCTGGTCGAGGCCGACAACGCCTTGCTCGGGCTTGATCTGCTCACCATGCCCCACATGCGCATCTTGGTGGTCGAAGACAACGAGACCAACCGCATCGTGCTCGACAACATGCTGCGGGCCTGGGGCATGGAGGTGGTGCTGGCCGAAGACGGCCGCCGGGCGCTCGAGATCCTGCAGGGCCACACCACCATTGACCCGAATTTCGACCTGGCCCTGGTCGACATGCGCATGCCCCGCCTTGATGGCATGGGCCTGGCGCTCGCACTGCAGGCCAGCGGTGCTCACCCGCAGATGAAGAGGGTCTTGCTGTCGTCGGTGTCGTCTGCCGACGACGTGCGGGCGGCCCACCTGGCGGGCTTCCACCGCTTTGTGCCCAAACCGGTGCGCAAGGCCGAGCTGCGGCAGGCCATTCTGGGCATTTCCGCTTCGAATGCGGATGGGGACCGATTGACGCCACGGCTGAACGCCCACATCCTTGTTGTTGAAGACAACCCCGTCAACCAAGAAGTGATCGGGCAAATGCTCCGAACGCTGGGCTGCCGGGTGCAGGTGAGTTCTGGGGCGCTGGCCGGCTTGCGGGCCATGTGCGAAAAACAGTTCGACCTGGTGCTGATGGACATTCAAATGCCGGGCATGGATGGTGTGGAGGCACTCAACTGGTTTCGCCGCGGAACGGCGGGCCGATTCAACTTTCTCACTTCAGCAGATACTCCGATCATTGCGGTCACGGCCAACGCCTTGGGCGGAGATGAAGAACGCTTCCTGGGCCTGGGTTTTGATGACTACCTCTCCAAACCGTTTCGCCAGAGTCAACTGCTTGCCATGCTGACCAAACACCTTCGCCCCGCAGCGCCCGCCGAATCTGGCCAGGGTGGTGCATCCGGTGGCGCGGCCTCCGGTGCGCTCAGTGAGCCCGGCGGCGCCGATGTCGACTCCAGCGTGCTCGACGCCCAAGCCCTGGAGCGGCTGCGCGAGCTCGACCCGAGCGGCGAAAACCGCCTGATGGAGCGTGTGGTCAACGCCTTCGAAACCTCGGTCGGCCGCCTCATGCCGCAGCTGCAAGACTCGCTCAACAGCAACGATTTTGGGGGTATTCGCCATGTGGCCCACACCCTAAAATCGTCATCCGCCAGCATCGGAGCCATGAAGTTGTCGAGGCTGTGCTCAGACATCGAATCCAGGGCCCGCCATGAGCAATCAGAGGGCATGCCGGAGCGCATTGCCCAGCTGCAGGCCGAAGTCGAGATTGTTCGCGTCTCACTCAAGCGGGTCCTGGGCTGACACATGACTTCCAGCGCCACCTTGGTTGACGACGATCTGCTGACCCAGCCCAAGGTGTTGCTCGTCGACGACGACGAAGTCAACCTGCTGCTCACCGCCATCGCCCTGCGCGAGCGCGGTTTTGCTATCACCGAGGCCACCAGCGGCGAGCGCGCCATCCAGCTGCTGGCCGACTGGCTGCCCGATGTGGTGGTGCTCGACGCCCTGATGCCGGGGCTCGATGGTTTTCAAACCTGCCATGAGCTGCGCGCCTTGCCGGGCTTCGAGTCGCTGCCGGTGCTCATGTTGACCGGCCTCGACGACGACGCCTCCATCACCCGCGCCTACGAAGCCGGCGCCACCGACTTTTTCGTCAAATCCACGCAGTGGAGCCTGCTGGCCGGGCGCTTGCGCTACCTGCTGCGCTCATCGCGCACCCGCCTGGAGCTGGAGCGCAGCAAGTCCAAGCTCGCGCGCGCCCAAGACCTGGCGCGCATGGGCAGCTTTGACTGGCGGGTGGGCGGCGGCAGCCCGGTGTTCTCGGTCGAGGGCTTGCGGGTGTTCGGCATGGGCGCGGGAGATCGTGTCAGCATGCGCGGCGTGCTGCGCATGGTGCCCGACGAAGACCGTGAAGGCTTCATGATGGTGCTGCACGACGTCTTCCGTCACAGCTCCGTGCTGGCCACCGACATCGCGATCACGCTGCCCGACGGGCGGCAGCGGCGCATCATCCACGTCGAGGCCGAGCCCGAGTTCAACGAACACGGCAACCTGTCGGGCTACACCGGCATCGTGCAAGACGTGACCGACCGGCGCATGGCCGAAGACAAGATCCGCCATCTGGCGAACTTTGACGCGCTCACCGGCCTGCCCAACCGCCGCCAGCTGATCTGGCGTACGGAACGCGCACTGGAGCACGCACGCCGCCTCAACCACCCGGTGGCGTTGCTGCTGATCGACCTTGACCGCTTCAAGATCATCAACGACACCCTGGGCCACGGCGCCGGCGACGAGCTGCTGATGGAGGTGTCACGCCGCCTGCGCTCGTGTGTGCGCCACTCCGATCAGGTGATGGAAAGCTCCATCGAATCGATGGGCTCACGCTCGCACCGCACGCTGGAGGCCGTGGGCCGCCTGGGTGGCGACGAGTTCGTGGCCCTGCTGCCCGAGGTGGCCGACGAAACCGACGCTGAGCGTGTGGCCGACCGCATTCTCGACGTGATGCGCGAGCCCATCTTCGTGGGCGGCCAAGAGTGTTTCGTGACGGCGAGCGTGGGCATCGCCATGTTCCCGCGCGACGGCGCCACGGTCGCCGACCTGATGCGCAACTCCGACGTGGCCATGTACTCCGTCAAGGCGCAGGGTCGCAACGCCGCGCTGCTCTACCGCCCGGCGCTGGCCGGCAAGGGCCGTGAAAAGCTCGAGCTGGAGAGCGCGCTGCACAAAGCCATCGAGCGCAACGAGCTGGTGCTGCACTACCAACCCAAGGTCGACGTGCGCGGCGCCAAGATGGTGGGCGTGGAAGCGCTGATGCGCTGGCAGCGCGGCAGCGTGCTGGTGCCCCCGGGCGATTTCATTCCGCTGGCCGAAGAAACCGGCCTCATCATTCCCTTGAGCGAGTGGGCCATCCGCGAGGCTGCGCGCCAGGCCCGCCTGTGGCAAGACAGCTTCGGTTTTGCCGATTCGATTGCGGTGAACCTGCCCAACCGCCTGTTCGAGCGCACCGACCTGGTCGAAAACATCCACCAGGCCGTCACGCTCTATGGCGTGCCGCACCATGCCATCGAGCTCGAGATCACCGAAACCGGGCTGATGAAGGATCTGCAAAACGTCATCCCGTCGCTGCACCGGCTGAACGAGATCGGCGTCGAGATTTCGATTGACGACTTCGGCACCGGCTACTCGTCGCTCGCCTACCTCACCACCTTGCCCATCAGCGAGCTGAAGATTGACCGCTCCTTCGTGCGCGACCTGGGCATGACGCCGCAGAGCTCGGCCGTGGTCACCGCCATCATCGCCCTGGCCCGCTCGCTCGGCCTGCGTGTGATCGCCGAAGGCGTGGAAAACATGCGCCAGATGGAAGTTCTGCACCGTCTGGGCTGCGTGGTGATGCAAGGTTTTTTGTTCAGCAAGGCCCAGCCGCCCGAGCTGCTGGAGCAATGGCTGGAACAGACCGTGTTGCCGCGCAAAGCGCCCTGGATTGTCAATGCCGACGAATCCGACGCGGCCGACACCTTGCGAGCGGCTGTCGACGCGCGTTCGCGCTTCGGGCCACCAGGCTAGTGCCCTGACGTGAGCTGACCCTCAATGGACACGACGACACGCGCTGCCGCACCGCGAGCGGGCGCCGAGAACCTGCCGCCCCAGCTGGCCAAGGCTGCCCTGCGCCGGCTGGTGCTGGAAAAGCTGGAACCCACCCCCGAAAACTACGCCCGCGCCTATTACTTGGAGGCTGGTACCCCGGCGCCTGCCACGCCGGCAGCGATGGCGGTCGTCGACAAGGAAGAGTCGGCCGCGCAGGCCGCCGCCCTGGCCGGCCTCATCGAGCGTGTGGTGCGCGGCGTTCAGCGCGGTGGTCGCCAGTGGACCAGCGCGCGAAAAAAAGACGCCCTGCAACGTGTGCTCTCCAGCTCGCGCAGCGATGTGCAGCGCTTGCAGCAGCGCCTGGGCCAGCTGCTGGCCGGCTGGGAGAGCGACACCGTCGACGGTGCAGTCGACCCTGAAGCCTTGGCGACCGTGGTCGAACAGCCCTGGGCCGACCCGACACAACCCGCTCCCCTGATGGACGCGGCCGGCCCCGCGAGCGCCGAGGCCTCACCCCTCTGGCAAGACCTGCTGGCCAGCCTGGGCGGCACCTTGCAGCTGGCCCTGCCGCCGCCGCCCGCGCCCAGCGCCGAGCTGGCCGATGAGCTGGCGGCGCTGACCAAGCGCATCCGCGAGCGTGGCCCCACGGTCAGCCAAAGCGACGAGCTCGATGAGCTGTGCCAACGGGCCGCCCGTGTGCTGGCCCACCGCCATCACCTGATCGACCTGCTGGGCGGCCTGTGCACGCAGCTCACCGCCAGCCTGACCGACCTGGCCGAAGATGAAAGCTGGGCCAAGGGCCAGTGCGAAGCCATGCGCAACGAGATCGAGTTCGGCCTCACCGCGCGCAGCGTGCGCTCGGTGACCGAGCTGCTCGACAACACCCGCGAGCGGCAGAAACAGGTGCGCGTGGAGCGCGCCAAGGCCCAAGACTCCCTCAAGGCGCTGATCAACCAGATGCTCAGCGAGCTGGGTGAGCTGGGCTCGCAAACTGGCCGCTTCCACGAAAACCTGGGCCGCTATGCCGGTGTGATCGAAAAAGCCGACTCGCTGGAAAGCCTGGCCGGCGTGGTGCGCGAGATGGTCGAAGAAAGCCGCACCGTGCAGTCGCTGGTGAAGGTGGCGCAGGGCAAGCTGCAATACGAACACACCCGCGCCAACGATTTGGCAGGGCGTGTGGTCGAGCTCGAAACCGAGCTGCGTCGCCTGTCGGATGATGTTTCCACCGACCAGCTCACAAAAATTGCCAACCGGCGTGGCCTGCTGCAGGCCTTCGATGCCGAACGAGCGCGGCTGGAGCGCGACGGAACACAACTCTCCATCGGTCTGCTCGACGTCGACAACTTCAAGCGCCTCAACGACGAGTTGGGCCACAACGCCGGAGACGTGGCCCTGAAGTCGCTCGCCGAGGTGGTGAGCAAGGCGCTGCGCCCGATGGACTTGGTGGCGCGCTACGGCGGCGAAGAGTTCGTGGTGTTGCTGCCCAACACCCCGGTCGCCGAGGGCGAGCAGATCCTCACGCGGCTGCAGCGCTCGCTGAGCGGTGGTTTGTTCATGCACGAGAACAAAAAAATCTTCGTCACCTTCTCGGCCGGTGTCACCGCCTATCGGCCGGGTGAACGAATCGAAGTGGCGCTGGAACGCGCCGACGAGGCGCTGTACGAGGCCAAACGCACGGGTAAAAACCGCACCTGCGTCGGTTGACATCACCTCTTTCGGGAGCGTCCCATGACCCAAGTTGTTCGCCTGGCTTCTCTCTCGGTGATCTTGACCGCAGCCTTCTTCGGTGGCTGCGCTTCGACCCAGCTCGACGCCCAGTGGGCCGACCCGCAACTCGTGAGCGGCCAGCCTTTGCGTGGCGCCCGCGTGCTGGTGGTGTGCGAGTCACCCGACCAGGTGCTGCGACGGGTTTGCACCGACGAGGTGAGTGCGCAGCTGGTGTCTGTCGGCGCCGTGCCGGTGCCGGCCCCCGATGTGGGCGATGGCGCCAACAGCCCACCCGGCGGCCCTGCGCCTTACGTCGCGGCCGCCAAGGCCGCCAACGCCAAGGCCGTGCTGGTCACGGCGATTGCGCCCAACAGCTCGGTCGCCAAACCCGGCTTCACACTGGGTGTGGGCCTGGGTGGGTTCGGCGGCAGTGTGGGCGGTGGGGTCGGCGTGTCGGTGCCGCTCGGTGGCACCAAGGTCGAGACCGGTTATGCAGCCAACACGTCCATCACCGACGTGGCCAGCGGTCGCCTGATGTGGACGGCTCGGGCGAGCGAAGCAGCCTCGGCCGACGTCAACGCACAGGTGGCTGCCTTGTCAAAAACGGTGGTGGCGGGGGCAGTCAAGGCGGGCTTGTTCTAGCCCGCTTTGGCGCTGGGCCGTTTTGGCGGAAGCGGTGAGATTCGAACTCACGGACCCTTGCGGGTCGCCGGTTTTCAAGACCGGTGCAATCGACCACTCTGCCACGCTTCCGATGAAGGCCGCGATTGTAGTCGCAGGCTGAGCGTCAGCCGGGCCTGTCAGCCGGGCCGCTGGGCCTGCTCGCATGGCACCTGGATCACCTCGCGCGTATCGCCCTCCACCCGCACGGCGGTGAGCTGCCCGCCCCACACGCAGCCGGTGTCGAGTGCCAGCAGATCGGGCCGGTTGATGAGTCCGAGCGTGGACCAGTGGCCGAAGGCAACGGGCACACCCGCCGTCTGCCGCCCGGGCGCCTCGAACCAAGGGTAGAAGCCAGCCGGCGCCGCGCCTGCGCCTTCTTTGGTCTTGAGATCGAGCGTGCCGTCGGCGCTGCAAAAGCGGATGCGGGTCAGCACGTTGACCGCCAAGCGAAGCCGGGCATCCCCCTGCAGACCAGCATCCCAGCGTGAGGGCTCGTTGCCGTACATCACGCGCAAGAAGTCGACCAGCTGCGGGCTGCGCAAGTGCTGCTCCACCTCGCCCGCCAGTTGCAGCGTGGTCGCCAGGCTCCACTGCGGGGCGACGCCGGCGTGCACCATCAGCCAACCGTGCGCGTGGTGCGCCATGCGTTGCAGGCGCAGCCAGTCGATCAGCGCGTGGCGGTCGGGCGCCTGCAGCAGCTCGGCCAGTGTGTCGCTGCGGCCCGCGTGCCGCACGCCATGCGCCACGGCGAGCAGGTGCAGGTCATGGTTGCCGAGCAGGCAGGTGGCAGCGCTGCCCAGGCCATGCAGGCGGCGAAGGGTGGTGAGCGAAGCCGGGCCGCGGTTGACCAGGTCGCCCAAAAAGTAGGCGTGGTCGCGCGAGGGCGAGAAGTCGGCTTTTTGCAGCAGCTGCTCTAGGGCATCACAGCAGCCTTGCAGGTCACCGATCAGGTAGTTCATGCCGTCATTCTGCGGCCTGACCGCGGCGCACGGCCCCGGCGCCCGTTACTGCAACCCCACCGCGCCGTACCAGGCATGGGCCCGCGAGCGCGTGTTGTCGCTGTCGGTCATCAAGGCGATTAATGTCAACACACCGGGCTCCTCGCCAAATGCGAGCCTGAAGTCGGCCGCAAGGTCGCGCCGGTGGTCACGCCAGCGGCCCAAGTGCTCGGGGCCCGAATCGATCACGATCTTGCGGATGCGGTCACTGCGCGGGTTGATGACCACCGTGCCGACCGGCAAGTTGGAATCCCACACGTACATCAGCGTGGCGTAGGGCGGTGGCTCGCCTGTCAGCGTCTGGGCGAGCTCGAACATCATCTTCGTGCGCAATGGCAAGGCGTCGGTGTCGCCGGCAAAGCCGAACATCACGCGCGCTGGCGCGTCTTCGCTGTCGATGTCGGCCACGCTGGCGTTGGGAACGAGGTCTTGCACCCACCAAGAGAAAGTCACTTGGCCGAGGCCTTGCCCCGTCGGCTCGATGCGTTTGCGCCACATGCTGGCTGATCGCTCCGAGACGGCCATCAGCGCGAGCCGGCCGTCCTTCTCGACCCACTTGTACTGCGTGGCCGCCTTACCAGGCAAGCCAAACGCATGCCAAGCGGCGGCCTCAGGCGGTGCTTGGGTCGCGCACCCGCTCAGGGTGAACAGCAAAACGAGGGTCAACGAAGGCAGGGAACGCATGGGGTGGGGCTTTGGCAATGGAGCGCGATTGTCGCAGCGACACAATCGCGACCGCCCGCTTGCGCGAAGAGCGCAAGCGGGCTCGAAGACGTGACGGCCACACTGACGCTGCACTGCAAAACGAGTCTGCTACGCTTGCCCGCTTCTTGGTACGGTGCGTTCCGGGCGGGCCCCGGTTCATGGACACAGCTCTTCTTGCTTTTCTGATTTTGCTCAACGGTTTGTTCGCCATGTCCGAGATGGCGCTTACGGCGAGCCGCCGGGCGCGGCTTCAAGTGATGGTGGAAGCCGGTGACAAGGGGGCGCAGGTTGCGATGGACCTGCACGAGAACCCGACCAAGTTTCTCTCCACCGTGCAAATCGGCATCACCTCGATTGGTGTGCTCAACGGCATCGTCGGTGAAGCGGCGTTCTCCGAGCCGCTGGCGGCTTGGCTGAGCGCTGAGTTCCATGTGGGCGGCAAGGCGGCAAGCATCTCGTCGACCGGCCTGGTGGTGGTGTGCATCACCTTCCTGACCATCATCTTTGGCGAGTTGGTGCCCAAGCGCCTGGGTCAGATGTACCCCGAAACCGTGGCACGGCTGGTGGCTTACCCGATGGAGTGGCTCTCGCTGGCCGTGCGCCCCTTCGTCAAGCTGCTGACCTGGTGCACCGAGGCCACCTTGCGCTTGATGGGCGTTCGCGGCGGCCCCAGCCGCTCGGTGACGGAAGAAGAGATCGCCGCCAGCCTCGAAGAAGGGCTGGACGCCGGCGTGATCGAGGCCCAGGAGCACCAGATGGTGCGCAACGTGTTTCGCCTCGACGAGCGTTCGGTCGGTTCGATGATGATCCCGCGCACCGACATCATCTGGCTCGACGCCGCCGCGCCGATTGAAGACGTGCTCGCGGCCATGGCGGATCAAGAGCATTCGCGCTACCCGGTGTGCCGCGGCGGGCTGACCGACGTGCTGGGCGTGGTGTCGGCGCAGACGCTGCTGCAGCAGCAGCTGCAGGGCCAGCCGCTGTCGCTCACCGCCAAGCTGCAGCCGCCGGTGTTCGTGCCCGAGACGCTGTCGGGCATGGAGCTGCTCGACCAGTTCCGCGCGTCGAGTGCGCAGCTGGTGTTTGTGGTCGACGAATACGGCGAGGTGCAGGGGGTGGTCACGGTGCGCGATGTGCTGGAGGCCATCACCGGCGAGTTCACCACCCCTGCCGCCGACGACGCCTGGGCCATCCAGCGCACCGACGGCAGTTGGCTGTTTGACGGCCTGATCCCGGTGCCCGAACTGAAAGACCGCCTGAGCCTCAAAGAGCTGCCCGAAGAAGACCGTGGCCGCTACAACACGCTGGCCGGCATGGTGATGCTGCTCTTGGGCCGCCTGCCGCAGACCACCGATTCGGTGGAGTGGGAAGGCTGGCGCTTCGAGGTGGTTGACCTCGACGGCAAACGTGTCGACAAGGTGCTCGCCACGGCCTTGCAGCCCAGCGACATGTCGGCTTGATGGTGCCGCTGGCCGAGCTGTTGGGCCAGGCCGAGCTGGCGGCAGAGCGCGACGAGCACGCTCGCGGCATCGAGCTGGCCCTGCGCGCCGAGGCGCTGGCGCGAGAGACAAACGACAACCCCGGCCTGGCGCTCGCATTGCGCTTGCTGGTCACGCTCAACAGCCGCGAAGGCCTGGCCGAGCAGGCCATCGCCGCCGGCCAGGCGGTGTTGCCCACGCTGCGAGAAACCGCTGACCATGCGGCGCGTGCCGACGTGCTGTGCAACATGGCGATGGCCTTTCTCGACCTGGGCCTGAACCCGGAGGCGCTCGACCACATCAGCGAAGCCGTCGAAGCCGCCCGTGCGAGCGGCGATGCCCGCCTGCTGTGCCTGGCCTACAACCGCGTGGGTTTGGCCAAGGGGCACCTGGGCCGCTATGAAGAAGGCGAACGGTTCCTCACCGATTCGCTCGCCATGGCGCGCGAGCTGCAAAACGAAGAAGAGATCTACCGCGCACTGACCAACCTCGGCGTGGTGGCGTCGGATGCGTTTGATGCCTTCGAGTCGCGCGGCGACACGCTGGCGGCTCAAGAAGCCATCGAGCGCGCCTGCCGCCATGGCGAAGAGGCACTGATCGTGGCCCGCCGCTCGGGCCATGCCTACCGCGAGGCGCTGACGCTGTCGAACCTGGGGCGCTACCTTGGGGTGAGCGGGCGCGAGCGCGCGGCCCACACCTTGCTCGGCCACGCGCGCGCGCTGGCGCTTGAAAATGACCACCGTGCGCTGGTGCTCGCCTGCGACGGCAACCGCGCCGAGCTGCTGGTGCGCGAGAAGCGCCACGACGAAGCCATCCCGCTGCTCATCGAAGCCCTGGCCGGTGCGCAGGAGCTGTACGCCAATTCGATGGTGCAAGACATGCACTTGCAGCTCTATCTCGCGCACAAGGCGCGTGGTGACCTGGCCGAAGCGCTGACCCACCACGAGGCCTATCACGCGCTTACCAAAGAGCAGCTGGAGCAGCGCAACGACGCACAGTCGCGTTTGATGATGAACCGGCTGGAGCTCGACCAGGCCTTGTTCGGCGCCGAACGCTCACGTATGCAGGCTGAGCTGCAGCGTGTGCGCGCCGAGCAAATGGCGGCCGAGGCCGAGCGTTTGCAGGCGCAGGCGCGCGAGCTGGGCCGCTACGTGCTGGCCGACCCGCTCACCGGGCTGGGCAACCGCCGCCAGGTGGAGCGCGAGCTGCCGCGATTGCTGTCGCACAGCGAGCGCAGTGGTGAGCCGCTGGCGGTGGCCGTGCTCGACCTCGACCATTTCAAACAGGTCAACGACCGTTTTGGCCACGCCGTGGGCGACGCGGTGCTGATGGCCACGGCCGACCTGTTCCGCGCGCGGGTGCGCGGCGGTGACCTGATCGCCCGCATGGGCGGCGAAGAGTTCCTGATCGTGTTGGCCCACGCCACGCTGGAGTGGGCGCGCGAAGCCTGCGAGCGCTTGCGGCTGGCCATTGAAGGCCACGACTGGGCGCAGATTGCACCCGGGCTCCAAGTCACGATCAGCATCGGCCTGTGCCTGGCCGGAGCCCAGCGCGACGGAGCGCAGCTGCTGGAGCAAGCCGACCTGGCGCTCTACCAGGCCAAAAAAGAAGGCCGCAACCGGGTGGTGGTTGCGGCCTTGTAGCGCCCGCGGGCGCGTCAGCTCGTCAGGCGCTCAGGGCACCATGGCCGGCATCAGGCGGGCGGCCATCAGCTCAACCGCGGCACGCGAAGCCGGTGCAACAAAACCAGCGGCCGTCGGCGCGCCCAGGGCGGCGGCCAGCACGGTGTCGAAGTTGTCGTAACCGGCGATGGATCTTTCAGCGTCGGCAACCGAGGGGAAGTTGGCCACCGCCGGTGCGCTCATGCGCAGCAGCTGACTGGTGGCGGCGACGTTGGCCTTGGCCAGCAGCACCGGCTCGGCGGCCATGCTGGCAACGCAAGCAGCCATTGTGGCCAGGGACAGGGCAACGCTACGCAGGGTCTTCAGGGGTGTGTGTGAGTGCATGTTGGTTCCTTCAGGCGTTAAAAGTGTTTAGCTGGGCGAATCGGCTGATCAGAACTGCATCTCGCGTCATCGGTAACAAAGAGTATTCCGAGCCCCTCCGGGAAAGAAGGAACTAGTGCTCAGTTAACACTTGGTTACGACTTTGGTTCCGCGGCAAATGAGGGTATTTGCCAACAAATGCGCGACTTCGCGCTCAAGCTCGGCTCGCTTAGGACGTTCGCTTTGGACGTGCGGCCTGGCGCTATGCTGGCGGCTCCTTCGCGACCCCCGAACGACATGAGCGCACCTCGGCAGCACCAGTCCGGCTTCGGCAACGAGTTCGCCAGCGAGGCCATCGCCGGCGCCTTGCCCGTGGGGCGCAACAGCCCGCAGAAAGCACCTCACGGCCTGTTTGCCGAGCTGCTGAGCGGCACCGCCTTCACCGCGCCACGTGCCAACAACCTGCGCAGCTGGTTGTACCGCCGCCAGCCTTCGGTGGTGGCCGGGGCTTACGTGCCGCTGCCGCACCCGTTTCTCAAGACGGGCGCCAAAGACGGTGTCGCCGTACCGCCCGAGCCGATGCGCTGGAGTGCGGTGCCCATTCCCACCGACCCGACCGACTTTGTCGAAGGTTTGCGCAGCATGGTCGTCAATGGCGACGCCGACGCACAGACCGGCATCGCGGTGCATGTGTACGTGGCCAACCGCAGCATGACCGACAGCGCCTTCGTCAACGCCGACGGCGAGATGCTGCTGGTGCCGCAACAGGGTGCCCTCACCGTCACCACCGAGCTGGGTGTGCTCGATGTGGCGCCAGGTGAGATCGTGGTGCTGCCGCGCGGCATGGTGTTCAAGGTGGCGGTGCAGGGGGCCTCACGTGGCTACGTTTGCGAGAACCACGGCGCGGCTTTCCGCCTGCCCGAGCTGGGCCCGATCGGCAGCAACGGGCTGGCCAACCCGCGCGACTTCCTGGCGCCGGTGGCGGCGGTCGAAGAGGGCGCTGGCGCCTATCGTTTGATCAAAAAGTTTGGCGGCGCGCTGTGGCAGGCGCAGGTGCCGGCCACACCGTTCAACGTGGTGGCCTGGCACGGCAACCTGGTGCCGTACAAATACGACACGGCGCATTTCATGGCCATCGGCTCGATCAGCTTCGACCACCCCGACCCGTCGATCTTCACCGTGCTCACCTCGCCCAGCGACACCCCGGGCACGGCCAACTGCGACTTCGTGATCTTCCCCCCGCGCTGGCTGGTGGCCGAAGACACCTTCCGCCCGCCCTGGTACCACCGCAACCTGATGAGCGAGTTCATGGGCCTGGTGCACGGCCAGTACGACGCCAAGGCGCAAGGCTTCGTGCCCGGCGGCATGAGTCTGCACAACAGCTTCGTGCCCCACGGCCCCGACACCGACGCGTTTGACAAAGCCAGCTCAGGCACGCTCGCGCCGCACAAACTGGCCGACACGCTGGCCTTCATGTTCGAGAGCCGTTACCGCTTCTTGCCGACCCACTTTGCGCTCCACGGCGGCTTGTTGGATGCACGCTACACCGACTGCTGGGCCGGCTTGAGCCGAACGCCATAAACGTGAATTGGGCCGCAAGAGGCCTTTTCTGTGGCTCAAGCCAAGTCGGAATGAGACGAAAAATGAGGCACTGGATGATTTCGGAGCCCCGCATGTCTTCTTCTCACTCTTCTGTCATGGATTCATCCACGCTGCGCGAGCGCCTGATGGCGCCTGAGCCCATGCCCCGCGTGACGGCGCTGCATGCGCTGGAAGGAGAGCTCGAGCTGGAACAGGGTGCGAGCCCGGCCCGGGTGGCGCTGGCGAACGCAGCCGCCCGCTTCGTCGAACGCGGCATTCCGTATTACTCGGTGCAAGACCCGCACTACCGTGCCTGGGTCAGCAAGGCGGTCTCGTACTGGGAGCGCCTGCAACACCGCGGCAGCTGAAGCCTCAGGCGCGCACCTTCACGCCCGCGTTGCGGGCCAGCGTCCGCAGGGAGAGCGCCAACGCGGCCCCAAGGGCGATGCCGAGCGCATCGGCCACCAGGTCCAGCCACTCGCTGCTGCGCCCCGGCACAAAGTACTGCACCACCTCGATCAACCCGCCCAGCACGAGCATCCCGGGCAACACGCCCCACATCACCCGCCGCGCGCCCGGGAAGCCCAGGCAGCCGGTGAAGGTCAATGCGGCAAATGCCGCCAGGTGATTGAGCTTGTCCCAGCCCAGATCGGTGGCTAGCGGCGGCGTGGGTGTGATGGCGAGATAACTCACCACGGCGATCAGCACACACAGCAGCAGTTGCCATGGCCGTTGGTGGTGCAGTGCGGCGGCCAGCCAGCGTGTCCAGAGGGGGGTGGGCAAGGGGGAGCTCATGCAGACTGGTTCAGGTACGAGTAATTGAATGTGAAGGGCCACAACACGCTGGGTGCGACTTCGCGCGAGCCTACACTGGCGCTGAGTCGTTTTGACTGCACTGTCGGTTTGTTCTGAACAAGGGGCACCCATGCGCCTGACGCCAGCACGGAGTGGGCATCCGCGAGGCCGGTTTGTGTTGGCGTTGGTGTTTCTCGCTGGGCTGTTGATCACGGTGGTGATCTTCATGTACTTGCGCGGGGTGGAGTTCGAGCGGGTGCGTGCGCGCCTCGATCGCGATACCGCTTTGCCCAGCGAGCTGCTCAAGCACAAGCTCGAAGAAGCGCTCCTGGTCACCCGCAGCCTGGGCCTCTTCGTGGCGACATCAGACGAGATGACGCGCGAGCGCTTCGCCGCCTTCGTCAAGCCGCTCATGCCGCAAGACAGCGAGATCGCCACCATCGCCTGGGTACCCGAGGTGCCGACCAGCCGCCGTGTGGAGGTCGAGCGTCAGATGAGCGCCGACATCTTCGAGATCGGCCCGAACAAAACCCCGATCCGCGCCCAGCCGCGCAGTGTTTATTACCCCATGCGCCTGCTGGAAGTGTCGCGGCCGCAAGAGACCCGCCCCGTGCTGGGCTTTGACATGGGCAGCACCCCTGGCCGCTTGCAGACCCTGGAGCGTGCGCGCGACAGCGGGCAGGTCGCCGGCAGCTTGCCCATCGTATTGGCGGGCAACCAGAAACCCGGCTTCTTTGCGGTCGCGCCGGTGTACGTGAGCGGCTTGCCCACGGCGACGCTGGCCGAGCGACGAGCCGCGTTGCGCGGCTTTGCCTTGGTGGTGTTCCAGTCAGACCGGCTGGTGCGACGGGCCTTCGGCGAGAGCGGCCTGCAAGGCCTGAACTTCGACCTCATCGACCCCTTGGCCCCGGAAAGCCGGCGCACGATCTTTCGCCAGGAGTCGCCCCGATCCAGCGCGGGCTTGCGCCTGGGCAGCGATGCGGCGACCTGGAGTGTCAACTACAGCTATGACTTCGGCGGGCGCGAGTGGCGAACCGTTTTTTCCCCCAGCGACGCGTACCTGCGCGTCAATGAGTCGCTGGGCTATTGGCTGGTGCTGCCCGCGGGTTTGTTGCTCAGCCTGATCCTCGTGACCTATCTGAAGGCCAGCTTCAGCCAACAGGCGCGGCTGGAGGCACAGGTCACCGAACGCACGCAGCTGCTGGAGCAAGAGACCCTGCGTGTGCGTGAAAGCGCGGAGCGCTATCGCACGCTGTTTGAGCGCGCGCCCGAGGCGCTTCTCATCCTCGATGTCGACGCCTGGGTCTGGGCGGCGGCCAACCCCAAGGCGAGTGAGCTGACGGGCTACCCGCTGCAAACCTTGTTGAAGATGACGCCCGAGCAGCTCTTCGCCGGCACTCAGGCCGACGGGCAAGACCTCGACCAGAGCATGCGCTCCAACAACGAGCGTGTGCTGGCCGGTGAAGAGCTGACCTTCGAGCGCACGCTGGTGCGCGCAGATGGCTCGATGGTGCACTGCGAAGTGCGCGCCATCAGGCTGCCCGACCCCACGCGCCGGCTCATCCGCGGCAGCTTCATCGACATCACCGAGCGGCGTCGTGCGCAACAAGAGCTGGCCGCGCACCGCGAGCGCCTGGAAGAGTTGGTCGCCGAGAGAACGCAGGCGCTGGAGGTGGTGCTCCACCAGGCCGAGGCGGCCAATCTGGCCAAGAGCACCTTTCTCGCCAACATGAGCCATGAGATCCGCACGCCCATGAACGCCATCATCGGTCTCACGCACCTGCTGCGCCGCGACCGACCTGCGCCCGGGCAGGCGGAGCGGCTCGACAAGATCCAGGTTGCCGCTGCGCACTTGCTGTCGATCATCAACGACGTGCTCGACATCTCCAAGATCGAGGCCGGCAAGCTCGAACTCGAAGACACCAGCTTTCACCTGGGTGCCATCCTCGACCACGTGCGCTCCCTGATGGCCGAACAAGCGCAGGCCAAGGGCCTGGTGATCGAGGTCGATGCGGGCCAAGTGCCGATCTGGCTGCGCGGCGACCCGACCCGCCTGCGCCAGGCGCTGCTCAACTACAGCAGCAACGCCGTCAAGTTCACCGAGCGCGGTGTCATCACCCTGCGTGCGGTTTTGTTGGCCGACCAGGGCAAGGAACTGATGGTTCGTTTTGAGGTGCAAGACCGCGGCATCGGCATCGCCGCAGACAAGCTGCCCAGCCTGTTCCAGGCCTTCGAGCAGGCCGATGCCTCGACCACGCGCCAGTACGGGGGCACCGGCCTCGGCCTGGCCATCACCCGGCGCCTGGCCTTGCTGATGGGCGGCGAGGCGGGGGCCGACAGCGAGCCCGGCCGCGGCAGCACCTTCTGGTTCACCGCCCGCTTGCGGCGCACCGATGACCCCATGCCGCCCAACGCTCGCGAGCGAGGTGGCGACGATGGTCAGGCCGAGTTGCGCCGCCTGCACAGCGGTGCCCGGCTGCTGCTGGCCGAAGACGATGCGATCAACCAGGAGGTGGCGCTGGCCTTGCTGGAGAGTGCCGGCCTGGTGGTCGACGTGGCCAACAACGGCTTCGAGGCGGTCGAGATGGCGAGCGCCACCGACTACGACCTGATCCTGATGGACATGCAAATGCCCCTGGTCGACGGCCCCACCGCGACACGCGCCATCCGCCAGGAGCCCGGCCGAGCCGACACGCCCATTCTGGCGATGACGGCCAACGCCTACAGCGAAGACCGCCTGATCTGCCAAGCCGCCGGCATGAACGACTTCGTGACCAAGCCGGTCGACCCGAACGCGTTTTACAAGGTCTTGCACAAGTGGCTTACCAAGGCGCGAGCCGAGCGCGGCGCCGGGCCCAGATAGCGCCCAAAAAAAAAGGGCCTGCGTGTTCGCAGGCCCTTTTCAGTATTGGTGCCGGTGAAAGGAGTCGAACCCTCGACCTTCGCATTACGAATGCGCTGCTCTACCAACTGAGCTACACCGGCAGGTGAAGCCCGCGATTATAGCGGGGCACTTTCACCGCCCTCCGCACGCCCACTGGCGTGGTGTTTGCCATCAGGGTTTCCCCAGGCATGAGCGGAATGTGTACTTGGTTAAGGTTCGTGCAAGGGTAATGCCGAAGAGGGGAAGCGCTTGAGTGCGGCTTTCTGTCAGGAAACTGTAAGCAGCCCAAATCCACAGTCGGGCGTGCAAAAAAATACGGGTCACGAATGCTCTTGATCGTCGCGTCGATAAAGCTGGTGGTCGAGATTGCCTTGATGGCGCTGGCCGGCCAGTTTTTGCTGGGCTTGTTGGCCGGCGCCAAGCGGGAGAAGAACTTCTTCTACCGGCTGCTGCAGGTGCTGACCAACCCGTTCGTCAAGGGCATGCGCCTGGTCACACCCAAAGCGGTGATCGACCGCCACATCCCGCTGGCCGCCTTTGTGTTGCTGGCCATGGTGTGGGTCATCACCACTCTCATGAAAATCAATCTCTGCATCCAAGTCGGGGTCGAACAATGTCGCTGAACGGTTCACGGGTCGACTACTGGCGCGGCAAGCTCCAGGCCATGGGGTGGCTGGTGATTGGCCGCAACACCCGAGCCGAGGCGTTGTTCGACGGCATGCTCGCGCGCTGGCCGCAAGACGCCTACCTGCTGGCCAGCCGTGCCCACCTGCGCGCGCAGCGTGGCGCGCGTGAGGCGGCCATTGCCGACGCGCAGGCGCTGGTGGCGGCGCACCCGCGGCGCAGTGCCGCCGACTGGTTCAACCTCGCCTACTTGCTCGAAGACGCCAAACGTTTTGCCGATGCCGAGCCCGCCTTCAGGCAGGCGCTTGAGCTCGACCCCAAGCTCGACCGGGCCTGGTACGGCCTGGGCCTCACGCTGATCCACCTGGCCCGCTTCGACGAGGCCATTGCGGCCCTCAAGCGCAACACCGAATTGCAACCCATGAGCCCCTATGGCTGGTACCAGCTGGCCCGGGTGCACATGGACCGACACGAGCCTGACGAAGCGCGGCGCATCATCCGCCACCTTCAAGGCTTCGAACCCAAAGTGGCCGCCCAACTGACGCGCGAAACCGGGCTCGCCCCGTGACGCGGCAGTGAGGCCATAACAGGGCAGGTAAGAGGTGCCGGGCTTTTTTCCCGGGGGACAACGTTGGAGGTGAATGCGATGCAACTGAGTGAAAGACACCACCAGTACTGGCGGGCGAATCTTCGGGTCACCGGGATTCTTCTGGCCATCTGGTTCTTCGTGACCTTCGTGATCGGGTACTTCGCCCGTGATCTCACGTTTGGTTTTTTCGGCTGGCCTTTCAGTTTCTGGGTGGCCGCCCAAGGTGCTCTCATCGTCTACGTGATTCTGATCGGGTTTTATGCCTGGTACATGAACCGCCTGGATCAACAACACGGCGTTGCCGAGGAGGAATGACATGGCAGGCGTAACTCCTGAAACTGGCGGCGGCGGTATGTTCAACGCGTCGTCTCAGAAGTCTTTCAAGTCGCAGCTCAACAAGGTGTACACGTGGTACACGGGCGGCTTCCTGGTCTTCATCGTCGTGCTGGCGATCCTTGAACAGATGGGCCTGCCCAGAAACTGGATCGGCTACATCTTCCTGTTTGCGACCGTGGCGCTGTATGCCGGCATCGGCATCATGAGCCGCACGACCGATGCGTCCGAGTACTACGTGGCCGGCCGGCGTGTGCCTGCTGTCTACAACGGCATGGCGACCGGCGCCGACTGGATGAGCGCGGCCTCGTTCATCGGCATGGCCGGCACGCTCTACCTCACGGGCTACGGCGGCCTCGCGTTCATCCTCGGGTGGACGGGTGGCTACTGCCTGGTGGCACTGTTTCTTGCGCCTTACTTGCGCAAGTTCGGGCAGTTCACCATCCCTGACTTCCTGGGAGCTCGTTTCGAGGGCAACCTGCCGCGCCTGCTGGGCATCATCGCCGCCATCCTGTGCTCGTTCACGTATGTCGTGGCACAGATTTACGGCGTGGGCCTGATCACCGCACGGCTTTCGGGCCTGGCGTTCGAGGTTGGCATTTTTGTGGGCCTGGCGGGCATTCTGGTCTGCTCGTTCCTGGGCGGCATGCGTGCCGTCACCTGGACGCAGGTGGCCCAGTACATCATCCTGATCATTGCTTACCTGGTGCCGGTCATCTGGCTGTCGGTCAAGCAGACCAGCGTGCCGGTGCCGCAAGCGATCTACGGCTACCAGCTCGAGAAGGTCACCGCGCGTGAGGCCGCGCTGCTGGCTGACCCGAAAGAGAAGGAAGTCATCGAAGCCTTCAAGGCCCGCGCGGCCGGGTTCGACGCCAAGCTGAAAGACGTGCCCGCCTCGCTGGCCGCAGACAAGCAGGCTGCCGAGCTGAAGCTGGCGGGCCTGAAGACCAGCAATGCGCCGATGGCCGACATCCAGGCCGCCGAGAAGGTGCTGGCGGCCGTGCCCAAGAGCGAAGACGAAGCCAAGAAAGCCTGGGCAGCAGCCAAGGCCGCCAACGAAGCCCGTGCCAAGCCGCTGGCCGGCATGCCACGCCACGCGCAGGTCTATGCAGGCAACCCCGATGGCACCGAGGCCGAGAAGAAAGTCTTCGACACCTCGCGGCGCAACTTCCTGGCGCTGGTGTTCTGCCTGATGGTGGGCACGGCCGCGCTGCCGCACATCCTGATGCGCTACTACACCACCCCGTCGGTAAAAGAAGCGCGTGAGTCGGTGACGTGGTCGCTGTTCTTCATCTTCTTGCTTTACTTCACCGCACCGGCCCTGGCGGTGCTCGTGAAATTCGAGGTCTTCAACGTGCTGGTGGGAACACCGTTCGACCAGCTACCGGCCTGGGTCGCCAACTGGTCACGTGTTGACCCGGGTCTGTTGTCGGTGATCGACATCAACAAGGACGGCATCTTCCAGCTGGGTGAGATGAAGATCGGTGGCGACATCATCGTGCTGGCCACCCCAGAGATCGGCGGCTTGCCGTACGTGATCTCGGGCATGGTGGCGGCCGGTGGCCTGGCGGCGGCGCTGTCGACTGCTGACGGCCTGCTGCTGACCATCGCCAACGCGCTGTCGCACGACCTCTACTACAAGATGATCGACCCGAACGCTCCCACGAGCCGCCGTGTTGCCATCTCCAAGGCCTTGCTGTTGATCGTGGCCTTGGCGGCGGCGGCGGTGGCGGCGCAGAAGCCGGCAGACATCTTGTTCCTGGTGTCGGCGGCGTTCTCCTTCGCGGCTGCGTCGTTCTTCCCGGCCCTGGTGCTGGGCATCTTCTGGAAGCGGGCCAACAAGTGGGGCGCGTCGCTGGGCATGATTGCCGGCCTGGGCACGACCTTCTACTACATGGTGACCACGCAAGTCTGGATGCGCGGCATCTTCGGTATCACCTCGCCGATAGAGCTGTGGTGGGGCATCCAGCCGATCTCGGCCGGCTTGTTCGGCGTGCCGATCGGCTTTGCGGTGATCATCATCGTGAGCCTGATCACACCGCCGCCGCGCAAGGAAACGCAAGAACTGGTGGAGCACGTGCGCTACCCGAATCTGCGTCTCGACAAAACCTGATCGACCCGTGTGTGAACGAGGCCCTGCTCCCCCGGAGCGGGGCCTTTTTTTCTGGCGCACCGCCCGCAACCTGATCCAGCGAAGGAACCGTCCGTGGCCCATCGCAAGCTCCATGCGCAGCGGCTGATCGCACTCTTCGTGCTGGGCTGCTTGTTGTTCAGCTTCCCGCTGCTTTCGCTGTTCAACACCGGCGGCACGGTGTGGGGCATCCCGGTGCTGTATGCCTATCTCTTCGGTGTGTGGATCGGGTTCATCGCGCTGATGATCCTGGTGGTCGAGCGCTCGCCATGAAGCGCGCCGGCTGATCACGAGCGAGCCCCCATGCTGTTCGGTGGCGTGATCCTGCTGACCTCGTTCGCCTACCTGGGCGTGCTGTTTGCCATCGCCTACTACGGCGACAAGCGGGCCGATGCCGGCCGCTCGATCATTGCCAACCCCTACATTTACGCGCTGTCGATGGCGGTCTATGCGACCTCCTGGACGTTCTACGGCAGCGTGGGCCGCGCGGCGGCCACGGGCGTGGGGTTCTTGCCGATCTACCTCGGCCCCACGCTGGTGGCGGCGCTCTGGTGGCTGGTGCTGCGCAAGATGATCCGCATCAGCAAGGCCAACCGCATCACCTCGATTGCCGACTTCATTGCCGCGCGTTACGGCAAGAGCAGCCTGCTGGGCGGGTTGGTCACGGTGATTGCGGTGGTGGGCATCATTCCGTACATCGCGTTGCAGCTGAAGGCGGTGTCGACCAGCTTCATCATCTTGCTGCAATACCCGCAGGTGATGATGCCGCCCAAGGGTGCGCCGGTCGGCCTGCTGCAAGACACGGCGCTGTATGTGGCGCTGCTGCTGGCCGCCTTCACCATCGTCTTCGGCACCCGCCACCTCGACGCCACCGAGCGCCACGAAGGCATGGTTGCCGCGGTGGCTTTCGAGTCGCTGGTGAAGCTGCTGGCCTTTTTGGCAGTGGGCGTGTTCGTCACCTTCGGGCTGTACGGCGGCTTCGCCGATGTGTTCGAGCACGCGGCGCAGCTGCCCAACATCGAACAGCTGCTCACGCTCGGTGGCACGGCCGGCACCTACAGCTCGTGGGCCTGGCTGATCTTGTTGTCGATGTTGTCGATTCTGTTCTTGCCGCGCCAGTTCCAGATCAGCGTGGTGGAAAACGTCAACGAGAACCACGTGGCCAAGGCGATGTGGCTGCTGCCGGTCTACCTGCTGGCGATCAACATCTTCGTGCTGCCGATCGCCTTTGCCGGGCTGATGCTGTTCCCCGCCGGGCAGATCGACGCCGACACGTTCGTGCTCACGCTGCCGATGGCGCATGGGCAAGGGGGCCTGGCGCTGTTGGTGTTCATCGGCGGCCTGTCAGCGGCCACCGGCATGGTGATCGTTGAGACCATCGCCTTGTCGACCATGATCTGCAACGACCTGGTGATGCCGGTGCTGCTGCGTTGGAAGGCGGTTGCGACCCGGCGTGACCTGCCGCGCCTGCTGCTGCGCATACGCCGTGGCGCCATCGTGCTGCTGATGATGCTGGGCTACGCCTACTACCGCATCGCGGGCGAGGCGTATGCGCTGGTGTCGATCGGCCTGGTGTCGTTTGCTGCGGTGGCGCAGTTTGCGCCGGCCATGCTGGGCGGCATGTACTGGCGCCAAGGCAACCGGGCCGGTGCGCTGACCGGGCTCACGCTGGGCTTCCTGTTGTGGGGCTACACGCTGCTGCTGCCGTCGTTCGCCAAGTCGGGCTGGTTGCCGCTGTCGTTCATCGAGCACGGGCCGTTTGGCATCGAGTTTCTCAAGCCGTTGGCGCTGTTTGGCCTGAAGGGCATGGACGACATCAGCCACGCCATGTTCTGGAGCATGTTGTTCAACGTGGGTGGGTATGTGGCGGTGTCGCTGCTGGGCCAGCAAAGCATTCGTGACCGTGCGCAGGCGCTGCTATTCGTTGACGCCTTCAAGTTTGCCAACCGCAGCTCCAGCCTGTGGCGCGGCAGTGCGTCGGTGCAAGAGATGGTGACGCTGGTTGGGCGTTTTCTCGGCCCCAAGCGGGCAGAAGCAGCGTTTGCCGGTTACGCCGCACAGTGCGGTGTGGCCTCGGCTGCCGAGCTCGCGCCCGACCCCGATCTGATGCACTTTGCCGAGAACTTGCTGGCCGGTGCCATCGGCGCTTCGTCGGCGCGTGTGATGCTGGCCTCGGTGGTGAAAGAAGAGCCGCTGGGCATGGACGAGGTGCTCAACATCTTGGACGAAGCCTCGCAGGTCATCGCCTACAGCCACCAGCTGGAGCAGAAATCGCGCGAGTTGGAGACGGCCACCGCCGAGCTGCGCGCCGCCAACGAGCGGCTGAAAGAGCTGGATCGTTTGAAAGACGACTTCATTTCGACCGTGACGCACGAGCTGCGCACGCCGCTCACCTCGATCCGCGCCTTCTCGGAGATCTTGCACAACGACCCGCAGATGCCGGCGGCGCAACGAGATGGGTTTGTCATGATCATCGTCAAGGAGAGCGAGCGCCTCACGCGCATGATCAACCAGGTGCTCGACCTGTCGAAGCTTGAATCGGGCAACGCCGAGTGGCACGCCACCGAGCTGAGCCTGAACGAGGTGATCCACGAGGCCGTGTTGACCACCGGCCAGCTGCTGCGCGAGCAGGGTGTGGCGCTTGAGTTGGCGCTGCCCGAGGGGGTGCCCACCGTGCGTGCCGACCATGACCGTTTGATGCAAGTGATGCTCAACCTGATCTCCAACGCCGTGAAGTTTTGCCCGCGCGATACGGGGCGCATGCGCATTGCATTGCACGTGCTGCCCGATGCCTTGCAGGTCGACGTGGCCGACAACGGCATCGGTGTGGCACCGCAAGACCACGAGATCATCTTCGAGAAGTTTCGCCAGGTGGGTGACACGCTGACCGACAAGCCGCAGGGCACCGGCCTCGGCCTGCCCATCAGCCGCCAGATCGTGCAGCACTTTGGTGGGCGCCTGTGGGTCAAGAGCGAGCTTGGCCGCGGCGCCACCTTCTCCTTCACCGTGCCGAGAGGGGGAACATGAGCCAGACCATTTTGATTGCCGACGACGAGCCCAACATCGTCATCTCGCTCGAATACCTGCTGCAACGCGACGGCTACCTGGTGCGGGTGGCGCGCAATGGCCAGGAGGCGCTGGACGCCATTCGCGCGAGCCCGCCCGACCTGCTGCTGCTCGACGTGATGCTGCCGCTGGTGTCGGGTTTCGAGGTGTGCCAGAAGCTGCGCGAGAACCCGGCGCTGGCCGGCATGCGCATCGTGATGCTCACCGCCAAGGGGCGCGATGTTGAGATGAGCAAAGGCCTGGCCCTGGGCGCCGACGCCTACGTCACCAAGCCCTTTTCCACCCAGGGCCTGCTGGCGCAGATCCGCACGCTGCTCGGGGGCGCCTAGGTGTCTGCGCGAGCCCGCTTCGCCCTTTGGCTGGCGTTGTTGACGCTGGGGGTGCTGGCCTTGTTCGGCGCAGTCGTGGGTGTGTTGTGGCTCGATCTCGATGCAACGCAGCGTGAGCAATTGAGCCTGCTGCTGGGCAAGCGTGTGGCGCTGTTCGTGATGCTCGCGCTGCTGCTGCCGTTTGTGCTCGGCGGCGTGTTGCGCTGGTGGTTTGGCGCTTACCCCGGCGCAGCGCGGCGCATGGCAGAGGAGCTGACGCTGATCCAGAGTGTCAACCCAGCGCACCGCGTCACGCTCGGTGGTGGTGCCGAAATGCAGCGCCTGGGTGTGGCCATCAACGGCTTCGCCGACATTCACCGGCAACTGGAGAGCCAGGTGAAGGCGCGTGTGGACGAAGCCAACCAACGCCTGGCCGAAGAGCGCAACCGCCTCGCTGCGCTGATGTCGGAGCTGGCGCAGAGCGTGCTCGTGTGCAATGCCGAAGGGCGCATCCTGCTCTACAACCGGCGTGCCGCGCAGCTGCTGGGGGCCGATGCGCCGTCGACCAGCGGTGCGCCCATCGGGCTCGGGCGCTCGGTCTTCAGCCTGCTGGAGCGCAGCCAGATCGTGCATGCGCTTGACCGCATCGGCCGCCGGCTGGAGCAGCAGGTTGACCACCCGGTGGCCCACTTCGTCACGGCGCGCGCCGACCAACTGCTGCGCGTGCAGATGGCACCGGTGCTTGATGCGCAAGGTGAGCTAGGCGGCTTTGTGCTGATGCTCGAAGACATCACCCGCTCGATGGCGTCTGACACCCGCCGTGAGCGCCTGATGCGCCAGCTGACCGAGGGCTCGCGCGCGGCCATTGCCAACATTCGCGCCGCCGCCGAGACGGTGCAGCACTACCCCGACATGGACGCGGCGCAGCGCCTGCGCTTCACCACGGTGATCCATGACGAAGCCGCGGCCTTGTCTGCGCAGCTCGACGCCGCCGTGGCAGCTGACGACCACGCGCCGGGCCTGCTGTGGCCGCTCGAAGACATGCTGGCGGCCGACCTGGTGTTTGCCTTGCAGCGCAACCTGGAGCGCCGCTTGAACCTGGCGGCCGCCTACCGCGACGAAGGTGTGCCCCTGTGGCTGAGCGTTGACAGCCACGGTCTGGTGCAGGCCCTGACCCATGTGCTGGGCCGTGTGGTGGCGGCCTTTGGCGTGCGCTCGGTGGTGATCGAGGCGGCTGCGATGGGCCGCTACGTGCGGCTGTCACTCAGCTGGAGCGGCCCCGCGCCGCCGGCCGAGCAGTGGCGCCAGTGGCAGGCCGAGCCTTATGCAACAGGCGCGTTGGTCGATGGGCCAGCGGGTGGGCCCACGTTGGAGCAGTTGCTGCTGCGCCATGGCGCCGAGATGTGGTCTCAGACCGAGCGCGACAAAGGGCTGGCCCGGCTGTGCCTGCAGTTGCCGTCGGCGAGCCCAGGGCCGCTTGGGCTTGGGCCTGGGCCTGCGCCGGAGCCGCTGGCGGCACGCCCCGTGTATTACGATTTCGACCTCTTCAGCCAGCCCGGCCAGACCCCCGAGTTGGACGAGCGTTTGTTGGCCGACCTGAGCTACACCGTGTTCGACACCGAAACCACCGGCCTGGCACCGTCGGAGGGTGACGAGATCATCTCCATCGGCGCGGTGCGCATCGTCAACGGCCGGCTGCTGCGCCATGAGCGTTTCGAGCGCCTGATCAAACCCATCCAACCGGTGAGCCGCGCGTCGCAAGAGATCCATGCCATCAGCGCCAGCATGCTCGACGGTCAGAGTGCCAGCGAACAGGTGCTGCCGCTGTTTGCGCGTTTTGCCGAAGACACCGTGCTGGTGGCGCACAACGCCGCCTTTGACATGCGCTTTTTGCAGCTGGCGCAGCCGCGCACTGGCGTGGTGTTCGAGCAGCCGGTGCTCGACACCTTGATGTTGTCGGCCCTGGCCCACCCCGGCCACCCTGATGCCGAGCACCGCCTGGAGCGCATCGCCGAGCGCCTGGGCGTGGCCGTGATTGGGCGCCACACGGCGCTGGGCGACGCCATCGTCACCGCCGAGGTGTTCCTCAAGCTGGTGCCGCTGCTGGCAGAGCGTGGCATTCACACACTCAGGCAAGCGCGTGAGGCCTCGCAGAAGTCGCCTTACGCCAAGCTGGCGTACTGAGAGCCTGTGAACCAATCCGACACACCCGCTCGTGCGCCCCAAACGGCGCCGCTCGTCGTTGCAAATGCTCGCCGTAGCCCGAGCTACGACTGTGCTTTGCGCCTAGATCGACTCCGTCTGGCGCACCCGC
>JBKJJF010000025.1:0-7273 GCA_046598195.1 Rhizobacter sp.
TGGACGATCACGCGCGTCTGTCGTCACACATGAGCGAGCCGTCTTGGATGATGGGCGGTGGCCACATGAAGACTGAACTCGACGAGGGCAGGGGACAAGAGATCGGATCTCACATCCGCCTGTCGGGGCGAGTCTTCGGCGTTGAGCTCTCGGTTGATGAGATGGTGGTGCAGCGCGAGCCTCCCCGTCTCAAGGTCTGGGAAACCACCGGCGTGCCAAAACTTTTGGTGATCGGCCACTACCGCATGGGCTTCGATCTGTCGCCCCAAGGGGCTGGCTCGTTGTTGCGGGTCTTCATCGAGTACGCATTGCCGGAAAGCGCGCCCTCCCGTTGGCTCGGGCGCCTGTTCGGCCGCTATTACGCCCAGTGGTGTACCCGCCAGATGGTTGACGACGCGGTCAAACACTTTCAGACGCCGCCCTCGAACCTCAAGTTGAACTGACACCCTTTTGGAGAACTGAACATGCACAAACTCACCACTGCCCTGACGGCAACCTTGGCCCTTAGCCTCACCGGCTGCGGCTACAACACCTTTCAAACCACCGACGAGCAGGTGAAGGCAGGGTGGTCAGAGGTGGTCAACCAGTACCAGCGCCGCGCTGACCTGATTCCCAACCTCGTCAGCACCGTCAAGGGTGAGGCCAAGTTTGAGCAGGACACGCTCACCAAGGTGGTTGAAGCGCGCGCCAAGGCCACCTCCATCCAGGCCACACCGGAGCTGATCAACGACCCTGCGGCGTTCCAGAAATTTCAGCAGGCGCAGGGCCAGTTGACCGGCGCGCTGTCGAGGCTGATGGTGGTGTCGGAGCAGTATCCGAACCTTCGGGCCAACCAGGGTTTCCGGGATCTGTCGGCGCAGCTGGAAGCCACCGAGAACCGCATCACCCTGGCCCGCAACGGTTACATCAAGTCGGTGCAGAACTACAACGTGACGGTGCGGTCGTTTCCGTCCAACCTGACGGCGATGGTGTTTGGCTACAAAGAGAAGCCGACCTTCGCCGTTGAGAACGAAAAGGAAATCGCCAAGCCGCCCCGTGTTGGGTTCGACAACGCGCCGGCCGGGGCCGCGGGTGCCGGCTCGGGGGTGGCCAGGTGATCGCGAGCACCGCCTTCGGCAGGGTCGGCAAGGCACTGTTGTTCGTCGGTGTTGTGGCGTGTGCGCTGG
The DNA here is from genome assembly GCA_046598195.1 of Rhizobacter sp. Classification (GTDB taxonomy): domain Bacteria; phylum Pseudomonadota; class Gammaproteobacteria; order Burkholderiales; family Burkholderiaceae_C; genus Rhizobacter. The sequence goes on from JBKJJF010000025.1 coordinate 1,167, forward strand.
GCGGGCCCTCTCTGGCCGCAACGCAAGTGCCCGTGCCGCCGTTGACGGGGCATGTGATCGACCAGACCGGCACCTTGACTGCGGAGCAGAAGGCCGCCTTGGAGCAAACGCTGGTCGCCTTCGAAGCCCGCAAAGGCAGCCAGCTCGCGGTGTTGATGGTGTCTACATCGGCACCCGAAACCATTGAGCAGTACGCCTTGCGCGTGGCCGAACAATGGAAGCTCGGGCGAAAGAAGGTGGATGACGGCGCCATCTTGGTTGTCGCCAAGAACGACCGGGCGATGCGCATCGAGGTGGGCTACGGCCTGGAGGGCGCGCTCAACGACCTCACCAGCAAACGCATCATCAGCGAAACCATCTTGCCGCAGTTTGCAAAGCAAAACTTTGACGCAGGCATCACGGCCGGCCTGGCTCAGATGATGCGTGTGATTGACGGTGAGCCGTTGCCAGCGCCCAGCAGCGCGCCGTCTGGCGGGGGCCTGGGCGAGGGGCAGCAATACGTTCCCATGCTCTTCATTCTGGCTTTGGCCGTGGGGGGCGTGTTGCGCGCGGCTTTGGGCAAGCTGCCGGGTTCGCTGGCCACCGGGGGCGTGGTCGCCGTGATCGCCTGGTTTGTGGTGGGTGTGCTGCCGGCGGCGCTGATTGCCGGCGTGGTCGCGCTGCTCGTCACCTTGTTCGGCGGCGGCATGGTCGGGCGCGGCATGGGAGGTCGCTTCGGTGGGGGTGGCCGCGGTGGCGGTGGGGGTGGATTTGGTGGCGGCGGTGGCGGCTTCGGTGGTGGTGGTGCGTCGGGGAGGTGGTAGCCATGAACATCAAACGCATCGTGAAGCACATTTTGGCGACGGACGGGCATGTCAGCCGCGCCTTCCCGCCCAGCGCGTTGATCGCGATCGACAAGGCGATCGAGGCCAGCGAGAGCACGCACGTCGGCGAAATACGTTTTGTCGTGGAGGCGGCGCTGGATGGTTCACCGCTGTTCAAAGGGCAAACGGCGCGGGAGCGCGCGATCGACCTGTTCTCGCAACTGCGCGTGTGGGACACGCAAGACAACACCGGCGTGTTGATCTACCTGCTGATGGCGGATCGGGCCGTGGAGATCGTGGCCGACCGCGGGATCAATGCCAAGGTGGACGCGCAGGAATGGCGCAGCGTGTGCCGCCAGATGGAAACCGCCTTCGGCCAATCCAACTTTGAAGGCGGTGTGGTGGGTGGCGTGCAGGCGGTGACGCAGCGCCTGGCGCAGCACTTTCCCGCCCAAGCTCACAACCGCAATGAGTTGCCGAACCAGCCCGTGGTGCTGTGACTCGCCAATGGCCACCACGCCTGCGTGACCCACACATGCGCGAACAGCGTGTCGGTCATCGACCTTGCCGCACACAAGGTCGTCGCCACGGTGGCGGTGGGTCACGGCCCGAACGGCATCAGCGTGGGCCCATGACGGCACTGCGCCCGGTGCAAATGGCATGGCTGGCGGCGGCGGTGGTTGTCGTCTCAGCTGGCTACGGGGCGCTCTTGCCGGTGTTGCCAGGGTGGCTGGCTACGCTGATGCCCGGCATCAACGCTCGCGAGGTCGGCCGTCACGTGGGTTTTCTGAGCGGCGTGTATGCAGCCGGCGTGCTGCTGGGTGCGCCCCTCTGGGGCATCGTGTCGGATCGTGTCGGGCGCGGCCGAATCTTGATCATCGGGCTCATTGGCTATGTCGCGAGCCTGTTGCTGCTGCTGGTTCCGGCCCTGGCCGGCTTGTGGGGCATCTACGCGCTGCGTGGTGCGACCGGGTTTTTTGTCGCGGCGGTGGTTCCAGTGGTCGCAGCCCTGGTGGCTGAACACACGCCCGAGTCGCAGCGGGCGAGGCGTTTTGCGTGGCTGGGCGCCATGTCCTTGCTTGGGTTTTTGTTCGGGCCCGCACTCAGTGCGGTGGCCAGTGGCCTCGGGCCCTGGATCGCCAACGGAGTTGTCTCTCCGGTGGTGACAGCGCAGTTCGTGTTGATTCTGTCGGCGTTGCTGGGCGGGCTGATGATGCTCGGGCTGGCCGTCACCTTGCCTGCGTCTCGTGACGCTCGCGCAAAGCATTCAGGCAAGGCGGAGAGTTCCGCACCAGGCCGGCCCGCCGCGCTGTTGTGGCTGAGCATGGTGGTGATGTTCGTGCTGGCTGGCTTTGAACTGGGGATCGTGCTGAAGGGGTCGCAGCAAGCGGGGCAGTCATCCCGGCAGGCGGCCATCATGCTGGCCGAGTGCAGCCTGGTCATGCTGGGGGTCAATGTGCTGCTCTTCGTCACGTCGCTGCTGGAAAAAATAGCGGCACAACGCCTGATCGGCGCCGGCTTGCTGCTCGCGACCATCGGCTTGGCCGTGCTGGCGGCGGATCGCTCTGATGGCTGGATGTACCTCGGCGTCAGCCTGACTGCAGCCGGCACGGGTCTCGTGCTGCCGGTCATCGCCTACCTGGCCGCCGGTGCTTCACCGCAGCGGCTGGGTGTCGTGATGGGTGGCCTCGCGGCTGCGTCCGGCCTCGGCCAGACGCTCGGCTCGGCCGCAGGGGGTTGGCTTTTCGGCACACTTGCCAACCGCAGCTTTGGCTGGCTGACGCTGCCCTTGGTGGTCATGATGGGGTGGGTGTTTGCACGGTCGGGCGGGTGGTCAACCGGTGCAGCCGCCTCCGCCCCACATCCCCACATCCCCACCCACCGGCCCGAACGGGTTCACACCCATGACTCCACCTGATGAACAAACCGAGCACACGGTGCCCCGCCTTGCATCGGTGCTGAGTGCCACGCCAGAAATCAACCTGGTGGTGTTCGCGTTGCTTCTCAATTTTCCCTGGGAGGTTTTGCAGGCACCCTTGTTTGAGGGCATGGCCACCGCGCCTCATTCCGCCGTTGTGGGGGCCTGTTTGCAGGCCACGCTGGGAGATGCGGTGATCATGTTGCTGGCCCATGCAAGCGTCGCGGCCGTCACGCGGCGGCGGCGCTGGCTGCTCGCACCGTCAGGGTACGAAGTGGCCGGGTTCATCGCAGTGGGCGTTGCGATCACCGCAGTGATCGAATGGCTGGCCACGAGCGGGCGCTGGGCACAAAGCTGGGCCTACTCGGCCAAGATGCCGGTGATCCCGGGGATCGAGATCGGCCTCTCGCCCTTGTTGCAGTGGATCGTCGTGCCGCTGGTGACACTTTGGTTTGTGCGGCGGCTGTCGGTGCGGCCCGGCGCAGGGAAACCGCCGGTCGTGTCACCGAGCTGATCGCAGCCGCAAGGCGTTGGCCACCACGCTGAGCGACGACAAGCTCATGGCCAAGGCGGCAATCATGGGCGACAGCAGCCAGCCAGTGAACGGGTACAGCAAGCCCGCAGCCAGGGGCACGCCCAGCGCGTTGTAGACAAACGCGAACCCGAGGTTCTGCCGCATGTTGGCAACGGTCGATTGGGAAATGGCGCGTGCGCGCGCGATGCCGCGGAGGTCACCCTTGACCAGCGTGACCTGGGCGCTGTTGATGGCCACGTCGGTGCCGGTTCCCATCGCCACGCCCACGTCGGCCTTGGCCAGGGCGGGCGCATCGTTGATGCCGTCACCCGCCATGCCGACCACCCGGCCTTCGCGCTGAAGCTTGTCGACCAGCGCCAGCTTGTCCGCCGGCTTCACTTCACCATGCACCTCGTCGATGCCGAGTTTGCTGGCCACGAACTTGGCCGTGGTGAGCCCGTCGCCCGTCGCCATCACAACCCGCATGCCGGCTTGTTGAAGGGCGGCCACCGCTTCCGCGGTACTGGCCTTGATCGGGTCAGACACCGCCAGCACCCCGAGCACGCGGCCCGCCTGGGCCAGGAACATCACGCTGCTGCCTTCCTGGCGCAGTGCTTCGGCGGCGCTGCGCAGTGCGGCAACGTCAACCCCGTCTTGTTCCATCAGCGCCGTGTTGCCCAGTGCGAGACGCTTGCCGTCGACGGTGCCGCGCACGCCGATGCCGGTGGATGACTCGAAGTCTTGCGCGCTGACCAGTGGCAGCTGGCGTTGTTTGGCGGCGTCCACGATGGCTTGTGCCAGCGGGTGTTCGCTGCCCTGATCCAGGCTGGCCGCCAGGCGCAGTACTTCGTCTTCCGTCACGCCCGCAGCGGGCACCACACGGTCGAAGGCCGGCTTGCCCTGGGTCAGGGTGCCGGTCTTGTCGACGATCATGGTGTCGACCCGGCGAAAGTTTTCGATCGCAGACGCATCGCGGAACAAGATGCCCTGGGTGGCCGCCTTGCCAGTGGCCACCATGATGGACATGGGTGTGGCCAGCCCGAGCGCGCAGGGGCAGGCAATGATCAGCACCGAGACCGCATTGATGAGGCCGAACTGCCAGCCCTGTTCGCCGCCGAAGAAGCCCCACGCGAAGAACGTCAGCACCGCGATGCCCAGCACGGCGAGCACAAAGTAGCCCGCCACCTGGTCGGCCATGCGCTGCATCGGTGCCTTCGAGCGCTGAGCTTGCACAACCATCTGCACAATCTGCGAGAGCATGGTTTGCGAGCCGACCCGCTCCGACTTCATCACCAGCGAGCCCGAGCTGTTGATGGTGGCGCCAATGACCTTGTCGCCCGGGCGTTTGGTGACCGGCACCGGCTCCCCGGTCAACATCGACTCGTCGATCGCGCTCGACCCTTCAAGCACCACGCCATCGACCGGCACCTTTTCGCCGGGGCGGATGCGCAGGCGGTCGCCCACGTGCACATGGGTGAGTGGCACATCGGCTTCGCTGCCATCGGCTTCGATGCGGCGTGCTGTCTTGGGGGCCAGCCGCAGCAGCGATTTGATGGCGGCCGAGGTTTGCGAGCGAGCACGCAATTCGAGCATCTGCCCCAGCAGCGTGAGCGAAATGATGACGGCCGCCGCCTCGAAGTAGACACCGATGCGGCCATGGGCAGCAAAGCTCGCCGGGAACAGCTGCGGCGCGACCGTTGCGACCACGCTGTAGACGAATGCAGCCCCGACGCCGATGCCGATCAGCGTCCACATGTTGGGGCTGCGGTTGACGATGGATTGTGCGCACCGATAGAAGAACGGCCACCCGGCCCATCGCCGCGAACTCCGGCGGAAAGACGCCCGGCGCGACCGTGGCGACGACGCTGTAGACGAAGGCCGCGCCGGTGCCCAGACCGATCAGGGTCCACATGTTCGGGCTGCGGTTGATGACCGACTGCACGCCGCGCACGAAGAACGGCCAGCCGGCCCACAGCACGACCGGCAGCGACAAGGCCAGCTCGATCCAGCTCTGCGTGGCCATGTCGAACCAGCCGAGGTCGTGGCCGAACATGGCGAGCACGGTGAGCACGACGGTCAGCGGCAAGGTCCACCAGAAGCGCCGCGAGAAGTCGCGCAGCTCGGGGTTGTCGTCGTCGTCCAGGCTCGGCATTTCGGGCTCGAGCGCCATGCCGCACTTTGGGCAGTCGCCGGGCCGGTCCTGCCGCACTTCGGGGTGCATCGGGCAGATGTACACCGTGCCGGCAGGGGCGGGCGCCTGAACTTCGGTCTGCGCTGGCGCGCCGCCCAGGTACTTGGCCGGGTCGGCACCGAACTTCATCTTGCAGCCGGCGCTGCAGAAGTAGAAGGCGCGGCCTTCGTGCTCGAGGGTGTGCGGCGACTGGGGCGTCACGGTCATGCCGCAGACCGGGTCTTTCAGGGCCACGGCGGAGGGCGTTTCGGCGCGCGTGTGGGCACAGCATGACGCGGCCGGGGAGGCGGGGGACGGATGCGATGGGGTGTGCATGGGGGGGCTCCTGTGCTTGAACCAATCTATGCACGCAGCTTAGACTCCGGGGTCGACCCCAGAGTCAAGCCCCTTTTGCAAATGACCTCATTGCCAGAAGGCACTTTGACGATCGGCCGCCTGGCGAGCGCGGCCGGCGTCGGCATCGACACAGTGCGCTACTACCAGGAGCGAGAGCTGCTGCCGGTGACCGAGGGCAACGGCAGCATCCGCCGTTATCCCGGCGCGCTGGTCGATCGCATCCGGTTCATCAAGCGCGCGCAGGAACTGGGCTTCTCGCTCGACGAAGTGAGCGAACTGTTGCACCTGGAAGAGGGCGGCAACCGCCGCTCGATCCGCCGAGTGGCGGCGGCGCGGCTTGCGCAG
>JBKJJF010000026.1:0-7430 GCA_046598195.1 Rhizobacter sp.
CGGCCTGCGCGGCAAGGGCCTGCTGCACACGCTGACCGGTGGCATGCGCCTGCTCGGCGCGTTCTGGAGCTGCTTGCAGATCATCCGCAAGCGCCAAGCCAATGTGGTGTTGGGCATGGGTGGCTACGTGTGTTTCCCTGGCGGCCTGATGGCCTCGCTGCTGGGCAAACCGCTGATGCTGGTCAACGCCGATGCTGCACTTCTGATGAGCAACAAGAGCCTGCTGCCGGTGGCCGACAAGCTGGCCTTCGGCTTTGACGGCGACGCGGCGCGCAAGACCAAGCGCGGCGTTGTCACCGGCAACCCGGTGCGCGCCGAGATCGAGAACCTGCCCACGCCGTTGGAGCGTTTCGAGAACCGCCGTGGCCCGCTGCGTGTGTTGGTGGTCGGTGGCAGCCTGGGCGCCTCGGCATTGAACGAAGCCCTGCCCAAAGCGTTGGCCTTGTTGGCCCAGGCCGAGCGCCCGCTGGTGACCCACCAGACCGGCACCGCCCACCATGAAAAGGTGCGTGCCGCCTACGCGGCGGCGCAGGTCGACGCCGAGGTGCTGCCCTTCATCGACAACATGTCAGAGCGCCTGGCCTGGTGCGACCTGATCGTCTGCCGTGCGGGTGCCGTGACGGTGAGCGAGCTGTGTGCGGCCGGTGTGGCCAGCGTGCTCGTGCCGCTGGTCGTGAGCACCACCAGCCACCAGCGTGACAACGCGCAGTGGCTGGCCAAACAAGGGGCAGGCATCCACCTGCCACAGACCGAACTCACACCACAGCGATTGGCCGAAATGCTGAGAAGCCTGACGCGTGATGCGCTGTTGAACATGGCGACAAAAGCGCGTGCTTTGGCGAGGCCGAAAGCCGCGGCGCACGTGGCTGACGAACTTGAGGGCTTGGCAGCATGAGAGCGATTCGAGCGCCGGGCCGCCCCAAGCCGAATCGCATCCCCTTGGGGGATCGGCCGATGTACTCGTCGGACGAGGGGTCGTCATGAAGCACGCCGTCAAACACATTCACTTTGTCGGGATTGGCGGCGCCGGCATGAGCGGCATCGCCGAGATCTTGCACAACCTCGGCTACGTGGTCTCGGGCTCCGACCAGAGCGACAGCCCGACTTCGCGCCGCCTGGCCACGCTGGGCATCACCGTGTTCGTCGGGCATGAGGCGGCGCACATCGGCGGCGCTGGCGCGGTGGTGACCTCCACCGCGGTGAAGCCAGACAACCCCGAGGTGATCGCGGCCCGTGCCAAGCGGGTGCCGGTGGTGCCGCGTGCGGTGATGCTGGCCGAGCTGATGCGATTGAAGCGGGGCATCGCCATCGCCGGCACACACGGCAAGACCACCACCACGTCGCTTGTGACCAGCGTGCTGGCCGAAGCGGGCCTGGACCCGACCTTCGTGATCGGCGGCAAGCTCAACGCGGCCGGCGCCAACTCGCGCCTCGGCTCGGGTGACTACATCGTGGTCGAGGCCGACGAGTCGGATGCCTCGTTCCTCAACCTGATGCCCATCTTGTCGGTCGTGACCAACATCGACGCCGACCACATGGACACCTACGGCCACGACCTCACGCGGCTGAAAGGCGCGTTTGTCGAGTTCCTGCACCGCATGCCGTTTTATGGCGCGGCGATCCTGTGTGGCGACGACCCCGGCGTGCGCTCGATCATCCCGATGGTCTCGCGCCCGGTCATCACCTACGGCTTCGGGCCCGAGTCGCAAGTGCGTGGTGTCAACGTGCAAGCCCTGGTCGGTGGCCAAATGCGCTTCACCGCGCAGCGCCGCAATGGTGTGGTGATGCCCGACCTAGAGATCACGCTCAACCTGCCGGGTGAGCACAACGTGCTCAATGCACTCTCGGCCGTCGCCGTGGCCACCGAGCTGGAGCTGCCCGACGCACCGCTGGTCAAAGCCCTGGGTGAGTTTCGCGGCGTGGGCCGTCGTTTCCAGCGCTACGGTGAATTGCCTGCGCGCACGGGCGGCAAGTTCACGCTGATCGACGACTACGGCCACCACCCGGTGGAGATGGCCGCGGTGATCGCGGCCGCGCGCGGCGCCTTCCCGGGCCGCCGCCTGGTGATCGCCTTCCAGCCACACCGCTACACCCGCACGCGCGATTGTTTTGAAGATTTTGTCAAGGTGATGGGCACGGCCGACGCCGTGTTGCTGGGTGAGGTGTATGCCGCCGGTGAAGCGCCGATCGTTGCTGCCGATGGCCGCTCGCTCGCCCGTGCGCTGCGTGTGGCCGGCAAGGTCGACCCGATCTTTGTGGACGACATCACGCAGATGCACACCGTGATTGCCGAGCAGGCGCGTGAAGGTGATGTGGTGATTGCGATGGGCGCCGGCACGATCGGCACCGTCGCCGGCCAGGTGGCCGAGTTGTTGAAGGAGGCTGCATGAGCATCGATGCCAAAGCCATGGGCAAGGTCGCCGTGCTGATGGGTGGCACCTCGGCCGAGCGCGACATTTCGTTGATGTCGGGCGAAGGTGTGTTGGCCGCGTTGAAGTCGCAAGGGGTTAACGCCCACGCCTTCGACCCCGCCCGACAAGACCTCGCCGAGCTGAAGAAGCAGGGCTTCGAGCGCTGTTTCATCGCGCTGCACGGCCGCCATGGTGAAGACGGCACGGTGCAAGGCGCGTTGGAGCTGCTGCGCATCCCATACACCGGCTCGGGTGTGATGGCCTCCAGCATTGCCATGGACAAGGTGATGACCAAGCGCCTGTGGCTGGCCGATGGCCTGCCCACGCCGCGTTATGTGTGCCTGGCCGCCGATCAACACAGCCGCGAAGCCCTGCGTGCCGTGCCCGATGAGATCGGTCTGCCGCTGATCGTGAAGCCGCCCCACGAAGGGTCGTCGATCGGTGTGAGCAAGGTGCAGGGTTACTCTGACATGGCCGAGGCGGTGGCGCTGGCTGCCAAGTACGACGCCGAAGTGCTGTGCGAAGAGTTCATCGAGGGTGAAGAAGTTACCTGCCCGGTGTTGGGTGAGGGCGCCAACGCCGTGGCCTTGCCGGTGGTGCGCATCGCCGCACCCGAAGGCGCCTACGACTACCAGAACAAGTACTTCACCGACGTGGTTCAGTACCACGTGCCGAGTGGCTTGCCCGAGGCCGAGGAGCGCGAGATCCAGCGTGTGGTGGTGGCCGCGTACCGGTCGCTCGGCTGCCGCGGTTGGGGGCGTGCTGATTTGATGATCCGCAAGACCGACCGCAAGGCCTTTTTGCTGGAGATGAACACGTCGCCGGGCATGACCTCGCACTCGCTGGTGCCCAAGTCAGCCGCGTCGGCTGGCATGCCCTACGAACAACTGTGCCTGCACCTGCTCGCGAGCGCAGCGCTCGACACGCCGCTGGCCAAGAAGGCCTGAACACACGATGCGCGTTCAAGCCGCCCTCCGCACGCCCGTGGCTGCTGCCATGCCGGCTGAGGTGCGCTTGCTCAACATCACGTCGTCGGCGCTGTATGTGCTGGGCGCGCTGTTGATGGTGGTGCTGGCGCTGCTGTGGTTGGTTCGCCTGCCGGTGTTCAACATCCGCGTTGTCAAGGTGGAGGGCGAGGTCACGCGCAACAGCGTCTCGACCATCCGCGCCAATGCCTTGCCGCAGCTCGCCGGCAACTACTTCACGCTCGACCTGTCGCGCAGCCAACGGGCCTTCGAGGCCGTGCCCTGGGTGCGCCAGGCGATCGTGCAGCGGGTGTGGCCCAACCGCCTGGCCGTCAAGCTCGAAGAGCACCGCGCGGCGGCCTTGTGGTCGATGAAAGATGGCGACGACCAACTCGTCAACCCGCAAGGCGAAGTGTTCCAGGCCAACCTGGGTGACGTGGAAGACGAAAGCCTGCCTACCTTGCAAGGGCCCGAGGGCAGCTCGGCCGAGGTGCTGGCGATGTACCGCCAATTGGTGCCGGTCTTTCTGCGGCTGGAGATGAACATCGACACGCTGGCCATGAGCAGCCGGGGCTCGTGGCGGGCCGAGTTCGACAGCGGCACCGAGATCGAGCTGGGCCGTGGCAATGGGCAAGAGTTAGTGGCGCGCAGCGAGCGTTTTGTGGCCACCGTGTCGCAGGTGATTGCGCGTTACCAGCGCCCGCTGGTCTACGCCGACCTGCGCCACAACGAGGGTTACGCGCTGCGCCTCAAAGGCATCACGACCACGGCGCCCGCAGCGCCGGGCAAGAAGAACTGAGGAACGTAATGGCCAAGGAATACAAGGATCTGGTGGTGGGCCTGGACATCGGCACCGCGAAGGTGATGGCGGTGGTGGCCGAGGTGCTGCCCGACGGCGAGTTGCGTGTCGCGGGCCTGGGCATTGCGGCAACACACGGCTTGAAGCGCGGCGTGGTGGTCAACATCGACGCCACGGTGCAGAGCATCCAGCAGGCGCTGAAAGAGGCCGAGATGATGGCCGACTGCAAGATCACGCGGGTTTACACCGGCATCACCGGCAGCCACATCCGTGGCCAGAACAGCACCGGCATGGTGATCGTGCGCGACAAGGAAGTGACGCCGGTTGATGTGACCCGCGTGGTCGAGACCGCCAAGGCGATCAACATCCCCAACGACCAGCGGCTGCTGCTGGTTGAGCCGCAAGAGTTTGTGATCGACGGCCACGAGGTGAAAGAGCCCATCGGCATGAGCGGTGGGCGGCTTGAGGTGAAGGTGCACATCGTGACCGGCGCGCAGAGTGCGGCCGAAAATATCATCAAGTGTGTGCGCCGCTGCGGGCTCGAAGTGGATCAGCTGGTGCTCAACCCCAGCGCTTCCAGCCATGCGGTGCTGACCGCCGACGAAAAAGACCTGGGTGTGGCCCTGGTCGACATCGGCGCGGGCACCACCGACGTGGCGATCTTCACCGACGGTGCCATTCGCCACACCGCGGTGATCCCGATTGCCGGTGACCTGATCACCAGCGACATCGCGATGGCGCTGCGCACGCCGACCAAAGACGCCGAAGAGATCAAGGTCGAGTATGGGGTTGCAAAACAATTGCTGGCCGACCCGAGCGAGCAGCTCGAAGTGCCGGGCCTGGGCGACCGCGCGCCGCGCATGCTGAGCCGCCAGGCGCTGGCCGGTGTGATCGAGCCGCGGGTGGAAGAGATCTTCTCGCTGGTGCACCAGGTCATTCGCGAGAGCGGCTATGAAGAGCTGCTGTCCAGCGGCATCGTGCTCACCGGCGGCACGGCGGTGATGCCGGGCATGGTGGAGTTGGCCGAAGACATTTTCTTGAAGCCAGTGCGCAAGGGCATCCCCACCTACCACGGCTCCTTGCACGACATGGTGGCCAACCCGCGCTCGGCCACGGTGATGGGCTTGCTCGAAGAAGCGCGGCTCGGGCGTGCGCGCGGCATCAAGGCGGCGCAGCAGGCGGGTTCCGTCAAGACACTTTTCGGCCGGATCAAGGACTGGTTCCTCGGCAACTTCTAAACAGACAGGGAGAACTCAAACATGACCACAGCAACGAACGATTTCCTCGACAAGCCTGCGCACACGGGGCATGACCCACCGCCCGTGCCGTTCGGGCTGAGGTATCGAAGCCATGCGCTGGCCTTCGATACCTCAGGCCGAACGGCATCAAGGTGACGACCCAGAAGAACAGAACGAATCAACAAACGGCAACTGCAAACAGGATTGGAGTCCAACATGGCCATCGAAATGATCGAAGAATTTGACCTCGGCACCCAGATCAAGGTGATCGGCGTGGGCGGCGGCGGCGGCAACGCGGTCGACCACATGATTGCGCAAGGTGTGCAAGGTGTGGAGTTCGTCTGCGCCAACACCGACGCACAGGCGCTCAACCGCTCCAGCGCGCACCACCTCATCCAGCTCGGCAGCACCGGCCTCGGTGCGGGTGCCAAGCCCGAAGCCGGCCGCGCGGCGGCTGAAGAAGCGGTCGACCGCATCCGCGAGTCGATCAAGGGCTCGAACATGCTCTTCATCACCGCCGGCATGGGCGGCGGCACCGGCACTGGCGCCGCACCGGTGATCGCGCGTGTGGCCAAAGAGATGGGCATCTTGACCGTGGGTGTGGTCACCAAGCCGTTCGACTTTGAAGGCAACCGCCGCATGAAGGCGGCCGACGCCGGCCTGGCCGAGCTCGAAGCCAACGTCGACTCGCTGATCGTGATCTTGAACGACAAGCTGCTCGATGTGCTGGGCGACGACGTGACACAAGACCAGGCGTTTGCGCACGCCAACGACGTGCTGAAAAACGCCGTGGGCGGCATCAGCGACATCATCCACATCCCGGGTCTGGTCAACGTCGACTTCGAAGACGTCAAGACCGTGATGAGCGAGCCCGGCAAGGCGATGATGGGCACCGCCATTGCGAGCGGCCCAGACCGCGCGGCCAAGGCGGCCGAAGGTGCGGTGGCCTGCCCGCTGCTGGAAGGCATTGACCTCTCCGGCGCGCGTGGTGTGCTGGTGCTGATTGCCGCAGGGCGCAGCACCTTCAAGCTGAGCGAGAGCCGCAACGCGATGAACTGCATCCGCCGTTATGCGGCCGATGACGCGCACGTGATCTACGGCACCGCCTACGACGAAAGCTTGGGCGACCAACTGCGCGTGACGGTGATCGCCACCGGCCTGTCACCCGTGAAGCGCCAGCAGCAAGCACCGATGACGGTGGTGCACAGCGTGGTGGCGCAGCGCACCGGCACCGACAACATCCCGGTGCTGACCCAGCCGGTGCACGGCGGCCCGAGCGGCCACGACTACGCCAACATGACGGTGCCGAGTGTGTGGCGCAATGGGCGCACGGCGGCGGCGAAGGTGGATGCGTTGGCGAGCAATGGGATGGATGAAATTGAAATCCCAGCGTTCTTGCGCAAGCAGGCGGACTGATCGAGGTCTTTTTGGACGCAAAGAGCGCGAAGTAAGACGCAAAGATCGCAAAGGAAAGCCAGGACTTGTTTTCTTGGCGTCCTTTGCGTCTTCTTTGCGACCTCTGCGTCCAGAATGAGCTTGCCCTTGCGCCGCTGTTGCCCGACGGGACACTCATAAAATCATACAAATGCTTGCCCAACGCACTCTGAAATCCATCACCCGCGCCGTGGGTGTGGGTGTGCACGGCGGGCAGCGGGTTGAGTTGACGCTACGCCCGGCGGCCGCCGACACCGGCATCATGTTTCGCCGCGTCGACCTGCCGGCGCCGGTCGACATTCCGGTCAACGTGAAAGCGGTGTGCGACACGCGCATGGCCACCACCATCTCGCCGGGCGGCGAAGTGGGCGCGCCCAAGGTCAACACCATCGAGCACCTGCTCTCGGCCTGCGCGGGCCTGGGCATCGACAACCTGGTGATCGACATCACCAACGAAGAGGTGCCGATCCTCGACGGCTCGGCGGCTTCGTTCGTGTTCCTGCTGCAAAGCGCGGGCATCGAGGTGCAGAAGGCGCCCAAACGTTTTTTGCGCATCAAAAAACCGGTCGAAGTGCGCGAAGGT
>JBKJJF010000055.1:0-12670 GCA_046598195.1 Rhizobacter sp.
CCTGGATGCCACCTCCGAGGCCGCTTGAGCCCAGCACGATCGCGCCACCGTCCATCAGGCGCTGGTAGTTGTTGGCCGTCATGCTGCTGTCGAGGTCGAGGCTGGTGGCCACCAGCGAGCCCACGTTGACCTGCGCGCTGCCGCCAAAAATCACGCCGCTCGGGTTGACCAGGAACACGCGGCCGTTGGCCGACATGGCGCCGTAGATTTCGCTCGCGCTCGGGCCACTGGTGCCGCTGCCGACAACGCGGTTGACCAGCACACTCTGGGCGTTGGGCTGCACGATGTTGACGCGCGCCGCCGAGCCGATGCTGAAGCTTGACCACTCGATCAGCCCGCGGTTGTTGGCGCTGCTGGTCTGTGTGACGTTGAGCGCGTTGCCGCTGGGCGTGCCCACAGTCGCGTTGATGAGGGCGCCACCGGGGCGTTGCACCGGCAAGGTGTTCGCAGTCGGTTGGGCGAGCGCGTTGCCAGCTCCGAGGGCGAGCAAGGCGGCGAGGGCAATGGGGGAGTGTTGAAACGAGACGCGCATGGCGGCCTCCTAGAAAGAACGTTGAATTTGCACCAGCAATCGGGCCTTCGGGTTGTCTTGTTCAGACTGCACCGCCTCGCTGCCCCGAATGCCCAGACTGGCCTTGAGTGTGAACACCTCGGGGTTGCTGTACTGCACGCCCAGCCCGAACCCGCGAATCGTGCGGGTGTTGTCGCCGGTGATGGCGTCGGCCGTCTTGCGCAAACGGCCATGGCCCAGGTCGTAGAAAGCGTAAGAGCTCCATTGCGAGTTGACCCAGTAACGCAGCTCGGTGTTGAGCAGCGCGCCCAGGTCGCTGGAGCCTTCGGCGGCCGGGTAGGCGCGCACGCCCTTGTCGCCACCCAGGGTGAACTTCTCGGCGTTGTCGAGGTTCTTGTTCGCCCATTGGCCGGCCACGCCGACAAACAGCGAGAAGGTTCGCGTGAGGGCTTGCAGGCGTGTGGCGTGCAGGCTGAGCTTGGTGAAGTTGCCGACCGTCGTGGTGTCGGCGGCGCCCTCGCTCAGCTTGCCGAGCTGCAGGCCGACGCTGCCGCCGTTGAAGCCGCCGCCTGCCCAAGTGCTGCGCGACTCGAACGAGACGGTGAACTCGGCCGCGCGGATGGTCTTTTCAGACGAGATCACATCGCGGATGTCGTCTGACAGCTTTTTGTTGATCAGGCTCAAACGGCCCACCACGTTGCGGTCTCGGCCGCGCACAAAGGGGTAGGAGAGCGAGGCGTCGAACACGTCGGCCTTGCCGGTAAATTGCCCTTCAAACTGCTCGCCCAGCTCGTAACCCACCCGCGAGTAGCCCACGCCGGCACGCCACGGTGTGTAGCCGATGGGCGCCTCGTAGCTGAGCCGGCCGACCGTGGTGCCGGCGCCGTTGGAGGCGAGCACGCGCAGGTCGAGGTTGTCGCCAATGCCGCCGGGGTTGTTCAGGCGCAGCAAGGCGCCCAGGCGGTAACGGCCACTCACCGAAGAGCCGTGGTTGTCGAGATCAACACTGGCGTCCCACGCGCGGCGGCGCTCGGTCAGCACGCTGACCTTGTACTTGCCTTCGTCGCCGGTGGGCAGCAGCGTGGTCTTGGCCGACACACCGGGCCAGTCGTTCAAGGTGAACATGGCGCGGTCGAGGGCTTGCAGGTCGAGTGGCTGGCCGGGGCGCACGCCGGCTTTGTCGAGCACGGCGGCTACGCGCGCGGCCGTCACCGGTGGCTTGGCCGGGGTTTCAACCGTGACACGCTCCACCTGCGGCTCGACGATGGTGATTTGCAGCACACCCTGTGTCAGATCTTGCGGCGGGTAGCCCACACCGGCCATGCCGAAGCCACGCTGCTCATAGGCGCGCCGTATGGCGGCGGAGATGACCGTCAGCTCGGTGGCGTCGACCTCGCGGCCGATGAAGGGTTTGACGAGCGCTTGCAGCTCATCGCCCGGCACGGCGCGGGTCGCGTTGAAGCGCACTTGCTTCAGCACAAAGGTGCCCTTGACCGTGCTGCTGCTGACCACACCCGAGGCGGCGGGTGCCGCGGGTGGCGCATTGCGCAGCGGCGCGGTTTGCGCCTGGCTGGCCAGGGGAAAGGCGAGCGGCAAGCTGAGCGCCATCACCCGAAGAACCATCACGCTGCTCATCGCACCACCTCGCTGCCAGTGATCAAGAGCCGCCCATTGCCGATCACGTTGAAGGGAGCCCAGAAGAAGGGGTGGGCAAATCGTCTGTTCTTTTGCACTTCGAGCTGCGCCAGTTGCATGCCGGCCATCAGGTCGCGGCCCGCGGCCAGCTCGCGGTAGAGGCGGCTCATCAGCACGTCGGTCGAGTCATCGGCCACCGGCCAGAGCGAAGCGACGATGCTGTTGGCGCCGGCCGAAAGCAGCGAGCGGGTGAAACCGATGATTTCGTCACCACGCGCCACCCGGCCGAGGCCGCTTTCGCAGGCCGATAAGGTGATCAGGCGCACGCCGCGCAGGTCGAGCGTGTAGATCTCGCGCGCTTCGAGCAGGCCCGACTCGTTGGCGCTGGAGGCGAACAGGATGCGCGAGAACAGCGGGTCAACGTCGTCAAGCTCGGCATGGGCCGCCACGTGAACGATGTTGGCCCGGCCGGCACCCGCCTTGAAGCGCTCCTTGGTGGCGTCTTGCTGAACGAAGATCTCGTTGCGCGGGAAGAGTTTGGCCACCTGCTGCACCTCGCGCTCAGCGCCGGGCAGGGGCACGTTTTTGTCGGTGCTCGGGTTGCCAAACCCCAGCAACACCGGGGCCGGCGCAGCGCCACGGGCTTGCAGCCGCGCACCGACCGCTGACGACGGCCACACCGTCAGCGCGGTGCGTTCGATCAGGAAGCTGCGCCCGTCGTGCAAGGCCTGGAACGGCAGGTAGTGCAAGGGGCCGTGGGGCACGACGAAGAGCCGCAGCGTGGGGGTGAGGTCCAGGTCAGACAGCAGCAGCCGGTTCAAGGCGGCGGCAAGGGTGGTGGTGTCACGGCGGCGCTCGATCACGCTGCTGCGGAAGTTTTCAACCAGCGCGGCCAGCCCAGCCTGGCCCTGCGAGATCACCCTGGCCTGCATGCCCGAGCGGGTGATCAGCCAGACGATGCTGCGGTTGTCGAGCACGTGGAACTGCAGCACCGCTTCGCCCGAGCCCAGGGTCTTTTGTAGCTCGGCGAGCGTGACACGCTGCTCGGCGAGCGTGTCGGCGGCGCGGTCGCGAATGGCGTCGAGCAGCTGACGCGAGCGTGAAGCTTCAGAGAGCGTCCAGGCGGCTTCGAAGTTGCTGGTGGTGATGCTCAGGTCAAGCGCGGCGTCAAACACCTTCTGGATGTCACCGAACAAACCTGTCTTGAACTCTTCGCTCTGGAACTTGCCACGCAGGCTGTCAGCCAGGCGCACCGTTTCGAGATAGGCCTTGAGCGCCGCGGGCTTGTTGCCGCGCTGCAGCTCGACCCGGCCCAGGCCTTCGGTGGCCCACAGCCGGTGGTAGAGCGCGTCTCCCGCGGTGCTGTCGGCGGCCACCTGTTTGAACAGAGCCTGGGCTTGGTCGGGCAGGTTGGCGGCGAGCAAGGCGTTGCCGCGACTGCGCTTGTAAAAAGCGCCGAGTTTGTCGGCCTCGCCGGCGGGCAGCTTGTCGAGCTGCTCCAGCGCCTCTCGCGGGCGGCCGGCGGCGGTGTAGGCGTTGGCCAGCGACACCAGCACCAGTGGGCGAAAGCGGTCGCTCGCGAGCTCGAGGCTGCGTTTGTAGGCGTCGGCCGCGTCGCCGTAGCGGCCGCGGCGCACCGCCACGTCGCCCAGCACCTTGTAGGCCGGCGCGTGGGCCTGCTGCGGGTTTTTGGGTTTCAGCGCCAGGGCGCCTTGGGCAAAACGCTCGGCTTCATCGAGCAGACCAGCGTAGTTGTAGGCAATGGCGAGGTCGCGCTGGGCGAGCGAGCGCAGGTCTTCGTTATCGCTGGTCTGGCCGATGTGCAGGGCCTTGCTGGCGGCGCGGATGCTCTGGCGGAACTCGC
The DNA here is from genome assembly GCA_046598195.1 of Rhizobacter sp. Taxonomy (GTDB): domain Bacteria; phylum Pseudomonadota; class Gammaproteobacteria; order Burkholderiales; family Burkholderiaceae_C; genus Rhizobacter. The sequence continues at coordinate 4,011 of JBKJJF010000055.1, forward strand.
CTTGTTCGGCCAGCGCGATGGAGCGGCCGCAGTAGCCGTAGCCGTCGAGTTTGATGACGTCGCGCTCGTACAGCGCGCGGCCCTCGGCGCTCAGGGCCAAGAGGCCGCTGGCGTCGCGGTGGCGGGCGAGGGCGTCACGGGCCACGGCGCTGATGGGCGCCAGGTCTTGGGCATGAATGGGCGCTGCCGACCCGATGAGCGCGACACCGGCCGCCAGAAGAAGTGATTTATGAAAGGTCCGCACGGACTTGCCCCTTGATACAACAATGCCGATCGATCCTAGAGGCGCGCGTCATCAGCTCACAAGTGACCAAGGTGACGGGCATCTGTTTCCAGGAGTGACTAAGGAACGCTGCGCAGCACGGCGTAAAGCTCGCGCGTGCGCACTGGCTTGAACAAAACCTGGTGCCCGCTGCTGTGCACCCGTTTCACCTCGTCGGGCGAGGTGTCGCCGGTGATCAGGAGCGCCGGCAACGGCGCACCGTACACGGCACGCACCCGCTCGATGGCGTTGATGCCGTCTTCTTCGTTGGCCAGGCGCAGGTCAGAGACCACGATGTCGATGACACCGGCGTGACGCCGCACTTCGGTGCACGCTTCTTGAATGGTGGCGGCGGTGAGCACGTGGTAACCCCAGGTTTGCAGCAGGTCGCTCATGCCCACACGAATGCTTTCTTCGTCGTCGATCAGCAGCAAGGTGCGGCTTGAATCGATGGGTGAGGGCACGGTGTCGGCGGCCACCACCATGCTGTCCATTTCGTCGAACTCGGTGGCCTTGATGAGGATGCGAAACACCGTGCCATGGCCTGGCCGTGACACCACTTCGAGCTGGTGGCCCATCAGCAGCACCAGGCGCTTGACGATGGCCAGGCCCATGCCCAGGCCGCGCGAGCGGTCGCGCCCCGGGTTACCGACCTGGTAGAACTCGTCAAACACCTTGGGCAGCTCCTCAGGCGCGATGCCGATGCCGGTGTCCCACACCTCGATGCTGACCTTCTGCGCCCGCGTGCGCACCACCACCACGATGCCGCCTTCTTGGGTGTAGCGAATGGCGTTGTGGATCAGGTTGGAGAGCACACGCTCCAGCAGGTGTGGGTCGCTCATCACGATCTTGCCGCCGGCCTTGAAGCGCAGACCCAGGCCCAGCTCTTCGGCTTGGCCGGCGCAGTGCATGTGCAGCACGCGGAACAGGTCGCGGATGGGGAAGCTCTGCAGGTTGGGCTCGATCACGCCGGCGTCGAGCTTGGAGATGTCGAGCATGGAGGTGAACGACTGCTCCAGCGCGTCGATCGAGCGGATCATGTTTTTTACCAGCGGCTGCAGCGCGGTGCCGTCGAGCTTTTTTTCCAGCGTGGCGGTGAAGAGACCCAGCGCGTGCATGGGCTGGCGCAGGTCGTGGCTGGCCGACGCCAGGAAGCGGCTCTTTTCGCGGTTGGCGCGCTCGACCAGAAAAACTTGCTGGCGCAGCGCGCGCACCAGCGCGTCGTTGTCGAGCTTGGTTTGCAGCTCTTTCATCAGCAGGCGGTGGCGTGCGCTGGCAAAGAAGAAGCAGGCGAGCAAGAACGCCGCGGCAAGACAGCCGATCGTGAGCGACAGCGGTGAGCCGAAGATCAGCATGAACGCGGTCAGAGGCCCCAGCAGCGGCAGCAGCCACAGGTAGATGGCCCAGCGGTGGGCGGCCACCAAGTGCGCGCCGGCAGCACCTACGCCCAGCAGCAGCAGCACCAGGGCAATGGCCGACTGCTCACGCAGGTTGGTCAGCAGAAAGTAGGGCGCCAGGCCCCAGCTCACGGACGACAGGAACACCACGCCCAGGTACCTCTGCAACCAGGGGCCCGGGTGGGCCAGTGCGGTGCGCCCCGCACGCCTGAAGGCCCAGAGCAGCAGTGTGTGCAGGGCTTGCGTGCCGTGCACCAGCAGTGCCCACATCCACACACCCGGCCCGGGCGGGCTCCAGATGGCAAACGCGAGCCAGCACGCCAAGGCCAGGCCGAAAGACGTGCCGACCACCACATCACCGTGGCGAAACAGCCGCATCAGCTGCGAGGCACGTGTTCTTTCGCGCCTGCGTTCAGGCCCTTCTTCGGTGGGGGCGTCGGTGGAACCGGCGGCAGAGTTGGGCGAGAGCTGAAACGACACTGAGTGCGGTGACTACCTGAACAGGCTGATCAGGTGCGAGCGCGACTTGACGTCGAGCGCCAGCAGGATCGTTGAGACATAGTTTTTGATGGTGCCCAGCGACAGCCCGGTGGCGGTGCTGATCTCCTGGTTGGAGCAACCCGAGAGCACCAGCTCCAGGATCTCGAGGTGGCGCGGGCCCAGCTCGGCCACACGGTCGTAGCGCGACGAGCTGGGAAAGCGCGGGAAGCCGCCGTTGGAATTGCCTTGTGTGTTGGCCAGCAGGCCCATCACGGTGTCGCACATGGCGCGTGGTGCCTGGCCCTTGGTGACGTAGCCCACAGCGCCGAGGGCGCGCACCTGGCCGATGACAAATTCGTCTTGGGTGCCGCTGATGACGGCCACGCGCGCTTGCGGAAAGGCTTGAAGAAACTGCTTCAGCCCTTGCAGGCCCTTGCAGTCGGGCATGTTGAGGTCGAGCAGCACCAGGGCGATGTCAGGCTCGCTGCGGTAGAGCGTCATCGCGTCGTGCAAGGTGCTGGCTTCGAGCAGCTGCAGGTTGGCGTTTTCCACCGTGCCCAGGCTGGTCACGATGCCCAGGCGCACCAGCGCGTGGTCGTCAACGATCAGGAGTTTGGACATCATGCGTGCAGGTTGATCGGCGAGGTGGTTTCGCAGTGCCACAGAGTCACCGAGTGAAGCTGTCGCATAAGGCAACATCTGGCTCATGGGAATGCCTCTTGACGATGTGTGCTTGTATCGGGTGGTGCAAGCAAGCCGCGTGTGAGACCGGCAGGGCGCTATTGTTGATTCAAACTGGCGCGCTCTCCCATCCCTAAGAGCATGGATGCGGGTACACCCTGAGGTTTGTTGCAGCGAGCGTCGCAGCGCCCCAACGCCTGACAACAGCGTTATGAACTAGATGACAAAGCGATGACAAACAAGACAAACAAAACGAACCGGAGTGGGGCATGAGCTGGATCAGCGTGGTCGTTGCGCTGGCATGCGCGGGTGCGGCGGGCTTGATGGTGGTGCTTGTGTTGCGCGGCCGCACCCGCGAAACATCACATTACGCCGCGCTGTGGCTGGTGCTGGCGGGGCTGCCGTTCGCAGCCGCGCAGCAGTTCATAACGCCTGCGTTGCAGGCCCGTTATGACGCCAGCCGGGTTGACGCTTCGCTGTCGAGCCACGCGGCATTTGTGGCCATCAAAAAGCATGACCCGCAGGCCTACGACCGCATCATGTTCGAGCTGCGTGAAGGGCTGCTGGCGGGGCAGAGCCAGGGGGTGTTGATCGAGCGCGTGCGTGCGCAAGTCACCAGCCTGGTGCAACAGCGTTTGCCGCGCGCTTCAGACGAGGCTGCCATCGAATACATGCGCGTGATGGTTCAGGAGATGCACGAACTCAGGCGCCACGGCAGCGAGCTGTGCCACCGGTTTCTGTTTCCCCAACCCGGTGACAGCCTGAACCTCACACGTTATGTGTCGGCCAACCTGCGTGATGCCGATGCCGCCGCGCTGAGCCAGGTGGTGCGCAGTTCGACCTTGTCGCCCCAAGCGGTGCCGCAAAAGGCCGAGGTGCTGCCGCGCATGCAACCGGTGATGACGGCCTTGAGCGCTCGGCATGGCGCTGACCTCGCCTTGCTCGAACGGCCGCAAACGCCCGGCATCGACCGCGACAAGCTCTGCGCCATCAACATCGACCTGTACAGCGTGATTCTGCAGATGCCGCCCAGCGACGCCGGCAAGTTGATTCGGTACCTGATGAGCCAGAGCTGAACCAGAACCCGCGTATTCAGTGGTGCCTGAGGCGTCAGAGGGTGGCTTCTAGGTAGAAACGCTGATCGTGAAATATGCACGGTGGTGCAAATATGCACGGGCGTTCAAAACCGAGGTAACCCGTCCTGGGTCGACCTCTCCACATCAAAAGCGTTGCTCGACAACGATGAGGAGACACCTATGAATCCCGCTTGGCATATCGCGGCGTCGCGCCGTTTCCATCAACTGCTCGCAATCTGCGGGTTGGGCATCTGTGCCGTATCTGTACAGGCCCAGTCCACCGTGTTCCAGCAGAGTTTTTCGAGCGGCCTCGGCTCGTTCAGCTCGACCGGCAGCGTGGCAACCTCCAGCCTGGGCGCCACCATGACGGCAGCCTTGTTGTCGGCCGACGGTGCCATCACCTCGTCGGCCATCAGCACCGTGGGCTTCACCGGCCTGACGCTGAGCTTCGATCGAGTCACCACCGCGCTTGATCTGGGCGAGGGCGGCATCGCCGAAGTTTCGGTCAATGGCGGCACCTTCACCCAGGTCGAATCGACCCGCGTGACCACCAGCGGCCGCATGACCTTCACCTTGCCGACCAACACGGCCAACCAGACCAATGTGGTGCTGCGCTTTCGCGTCAGCGCCAACAGCTCGGCCGAGAGCTACCGCGTCAACGCGATCACGCTGACCGGCACCACGGGCACCACCAACCCGCCGGTGGGCACCCGCCCGGCCATTGGCAAGTTCGCCACCTTCGAGAGCGGCCATGTGCGCCCGATGGCCTTGTCCAGCAACGGCCTGCGCTTGTTCGTGGTCAACACGCCTGACAACAAGGTCGAGGTCTACAACACGCAATCTGGCGTGCCGGTGCTGACCGAATCGATTCCCGTCGGCATGGAGCCGGTGTCCGTGGCCCTGGCCAACGACAACCAACTGTGGGTGGTCAACCACCTGTCTGACAGCGTCAGCATCGTCGATGTGTCAACCACGCCGGCACGCGTTGTCAACACCTTGCTGGTGGGCGACGAGCCGCGCGACATCCTGTTTGCCGGCACCGGCAACAAGTGGGCTTTCATCACCGCCGCTCACCGCGGGCAAAACGCCGGCTTCGACCCGCAGCTCGCCAACCCGGGTGTGGGCCGTGCCGACGTGTGGGTTTATGACGTGGCCAACCTGGGCACCAAGCTCGGCGGTGCACCTGTCACGCGCCTGAACATGTTTGGTGACACCCTGCGTGGCCTGGCCAAAAACGCCGCTGGCACCCGCGTGTATGCCGCAGTGTTCAACTCCGGCAACAAGACCACCGTCTTGAACGAAGACCTGGGCAACGGCGGTTTGACCTTGCCGACACCCACGACCGATGCATCGGGCAACGCAGCGCCCAGAAACCCCCTGATCGTGCAGAAAAACGCTGCCGGCCGCTGGATGGACAACGGCGACCCCACGCGTGGCGTGGCGGGTTCCGACTTCACCTCCCGCGTCAAGATCAATCTGCCTGACTACGACGTTTTCACCATCGACACTTCGGGCAGCACGCCCACGGTGACGGCTCGCATCTCGGGCGTGGGCACCACGCTCTTCAACGTGGCAGTCAACCCCTCGTCGGGCAAGGTCTACGTGAGCAACCAGGAAGCCCGCAACGTGGTGCGCTTCGAAGGCCCGGGCGACCGCTCGACCACCGTGCGTGGCCACTTTGTTGAAAGCCGCATCACCGTGATCGACGGCAGCACCGTCACGCCGCGCCACCTCAACAAGCACATCACCAGCTACGCCCTGGCCGTGGGCACGGCCGCCGAGAAGGCCGCCAGCCTGGCCACCCCACTCGAAATGGCGCTGACCCCGGATGGCGGCACCATGTACGTGGCAGCCATGGGCTCCAACAAGCTCGGCCGCTTCAGCACCTCGGCGCTTGAAGGCAACAGCTTCACACCTTCGGCCAGCAGCCATGTCACGCTGACCGGCGGCCTGCCCACCGGCGTGGTGCTCGACCCGACACGCAACCTGGCCTTCGTGACCACGCGTGGTGACAACGGTGTCTCGGTGGTCAACACCCAGAGCTTCACCGAAACCGGCCACGTCACCATGTTCAACCCGGAACCGGCTGTCGTGAAAGCGGGCCGCAAGTTCATGTACGACGCGGCGCTGACCTCCAGCCGTGGCGACTCGTCATGCTCTGGTTGCCACATCTTCGGTGACGTCGACCACATTGCCTGGGACCTGGGCAACCCAAGCGAAACCCGCGTGAGCAGCCCGAACCCGTACAACGCCAACGTGCCGAACTTCGGCCGCAAAGCCAACTTCCACCCGCTGAAAGGGCCGATGACCACGCAGAGCTTCCGTGGCATGACACGTCATGGCCCCTTGCACTGGCGTGGTGACCGCACGGGCCAAAGCCGCAGCACGGGTGAGACGATCGAGCACCAGGCCTTCGAAGACTTCAACGTGGCTTTCACCGGCTTGCTGGGTCGTGAGTCGCAGCTCACCGCTGCCGAAATGAAGGCCTTTGCCGACTTCGCGCTCGAGTTGGTGTACCCGCCGAACCCGATCACCAACCTGGACAACTCGCTCACGACCGTGCAGACAGCGGGGCGCAACGTCTACTTCAACACCACCTCAGACACCGTCACCACCTGCAACGGTTGCCACACGGTTGACGCGACGCGTGGCCTGTTTGGCTCTGACGGCACCATGTCCATTGAAGGCGCGCAGCTGGATCAAGACTTCAAGATCCCGCACATCCGCAACATGTACCAAAAGGTCGGCATGTTCGGCACCAACTCGTCAAGAACTGTGTTCCCGAGCCTGGGCGACCAGATCCGCGGCTATGGCTACAACAACGCGGGCAAGTTCGGCACCCTCGTCGACTTCTTCTCGGAAGACGTGTTCAACGCGCTCTCGCTGACCCAGAAGCAACAACTTGAGCAATACGTTCTGGCGGCTCCGGCTGACATGAACCCGGCCGTTGGTCAACAGGTCACGGTGAGCCAGGCCAACGCAGCGCAGGCAGACGTGACCGCCCGCGTGAACCTGCTGGTGGCACGCGCCAAGATCACGAGCCCGGTGCCCGAGTGCGAGCTGATCGCCAAGGCAGTGGTTGGCGGCGTGCGCAAGGGCTGGGTCATGAACAGCTCGGGCAGCTTCGTTGCCGACAAGACCAGTGAAGGTGCCGTGACACAAGCGGCGCTGATCACGGCCACGGCCTCGGCCGGCTCGCCGGTGACCTTCACCTGCGTGCCGCCAGGCAATGGCACACGCTTCGGTGTGGACCGTGACGCCAACGGCACGCTCGACCGCGACTGAGTCGCCCGATCGAAGTTAGCGTTCCGAAGGGGCGTGCGGCACGAAGTGATTCGTGCCGGCGCCCCTTCTCCCTTTGGCTCGGCACCCGGCTCAAGCACCGCTTTCGCTGCGCCGAGAGTCACGAATGGGAGGCCGTGGGCTCCAGCATCTTGCGCGGGCAATGGTGTGCCCAGTGCCGAAACGCCGCACGGCGCCTGACCCTCCACCACGCCCGCGAATGCAGATGGCGGCAAACACTTGATGGGCGAGACGCCATCGCCTTGCGCCAAGGTGTCCCCCTGAAGAGGGGAGCCGGGTAACAAGAAGTTGCCATCGCCGTTTTCGACGGCGAAGACAACGAAAATCCACCTGCACTCCCCAGGGACACCCAAAACATGAACAACCGCCTGAGCGACGCCACCACAAGCGTGCAATCCCACCTCGCCGGCCTGATCGCGGGCTGGACGCAAAGCAAAAGGCTTTTCAACATTGAGGGTGACGGCCTGGTGGCCGAGCTGCTGGTCGAAAAGTTCATTGCCATCGACAGCATCAGCGAACCCTTCACCGTTCAGCTGACCGTCCTCACGCTGAACGCGCAGATCACCCTCAATGACCTGCTGGGCAAGCGCATCACGCTCAGCGCAGCGCTCTCAGACGGCAGCACCAAGCAGCACACCGGGCTCATCTTCCACGCCAAATTCCTGGGGTTCGACGGCGGCTTCGTGCGCCTGCAAGTCACCTTCATGCCCTGGGTGGAGATGCTCCGCCTTGGCAGCCAAAGCCGCGTCTGGCAGGGCAAGAGCGTGGTCGAGATCATCGACACCGTCTTGGGCGACGCGGCCTACAGCGGCTACGCCGCCTGGCGCTGGGGCGAAGAGTCAGCAAACGGCAAAGAAGACATCCAGGCCTTCCTGGCCCTTGGCCCCAATGCCGGCGTGCGAACCTATTGCACCCAGTACCGCGAGACCGACCTGGCCTTCCTGAGCCGCCTCCTGGCCAGCGAAGGCTTGGGCTACCGCATCGAAGAGACCAACGATGCCCCCGCCGGCCACCGCATCGTCTTCTTCGCCGACAGCGCCCGCTGGCCCGAGAACCCAACATCGGCCAGCGCCGTAGGCGGCTCGGCATCAAATTCCACCGCACCGCCGCCACCGAAGAACAAGACGCCATTCAAAGCTTCGGCGACATGCGCAGCCTCAACCCAGCGCGCACCGTCATGCTGCAATGGGACTACCAAGCCAAGTGCGCGGTGGCAGCCTGACCTTGCCTCTGATCGACGTAGTCCTTAGCCACTCGATTACGCGGCTTGTTTTGTCTGGCCCGCGCGCCAGTTTTTCTCGAACGACATCGGGCTCACATAGCCCAAGGTGGAGTGAAGTCTGTCATGGTTGTAGAACGTCAACCAGTCGATCACTTCATCCATGGCCTCGCGCTGCGTAGCGAATCGCTTGCCATGCAGTCGGCCCACCTTCAAGCTGCCCCACAGGCTTTCGGTTGGCG
>JBKJJF010000092.1:0-7392 GCA_046598195.1 Rhizobacter sp.
GGCGATCGTGCTGCTGGTGCTCGTCGCGTTGTTCGTGGCCTTGCTGGCCCACAAACCGTGAACAAACCAACGCTCTCTTGATGCGCAACAAGAGCTTGCCTGAACACACCTGCTGGCTGTGTTGTCACCCGCTTGTCACACCGCGTTTTCAGGCGCACACTGATTTCAACGAACCCCCGGTTCCACCCCTCCTCGCTTCTCCCGCTTCCCCCACCCCCTGCGAAAGGAGTCCTCATGAATTTGACGATCAGCGGCCATCACCTCGAAGTGACACCGGCCTTGCGTGAGTACGTGCTTACCAAGCTAGATCGCGTCACTCGTCATTTCGACCAAGTTGTGGACATCAACGTGCTGCTGTCGGTAGAGAAGCTGAAGGAAAAGGAACGAAGGCAGAAAGCCGAAGTTACCCTGCACGTGAAGGGCAAAGACATCTTCGTGGAGAACTCACACGAAGACCTCTACGCCGCCATCGACCAGCTGATGGACAAGCTGGATCGGCAAGTCTGTCGCCACAAAGACAAACTGCAAGACCACCACCATGTGGCAGCCAAGCGCCTCGACGCAACGCTCTGAGCCGGCGGCCTCTTGGTACGAAAAGCGGCCTGCGGGCCGCTTTTTTTCACGCCAGGCGCGACAGCACCTTCAAATGCGGGGCTCTATTCGTTGCTGCGGCACAGCAGCACGTGCACAATTCCTCGCACTGCCCAGGCACAGGTCTAGCCCGGGCGCGAGGCGCGTTTTTATAATTGCACCCTCAGTCACTAATCAGACCATGCCTCACCGAGGCCAGAGCGTGACCTGCAGATGAACCGACTCTCCGCCATCCTGCCCCTCAGCAACGTACTCGTTGATGTTGAGGCCACCAGCAAGAAGCGCGCGTTCGAGCACGCGGGCCTGGTGTTTGAAAACCAGCACGCGATTGCGCGTGCCACAGTCACCGACAACCTCTTTGCCCGCGAACGCCTGGGCTCCACCGGTCTCGGCCATGGCGTGGCCATTCCGCACGGCCGCATCAAGGGCCTGAAAAACCCACTGGCCGCGGTGGTGCGTGTTCAGCAGCCAATTCCGTTTGACGCACCCGACGATGAGTCGGTCAGCCTGCTGATCTTTTTGTTGGTGCCCGAGGCGGCGACGCAGCGGCACCTGGAAATCCTCTCCGAGATCGCCGAGATGCTCAGCGACCGTGAGCTGCGTGAGCGCCTCAAGACGGAAACCAGCGCCGCCAAGGTGCACGAACTCATCTCCAACTGGGAACCGTTGAAGTCCGTCGCATGAAAGCTGCGAACACCGCAGCGGGCCGAGCGCCGGGCCGCCATCGACCAGAGGCCGATGGCCTTGCGCAGGCACAGACAGTCCGCAGTGACTGTCTGTGTCCGGCTCCAGCTCGCCAAGCCGGCCCGCGCTGCCTCGGGCCAGGGGCTCCATGAAGCCCACAGTCATCAGCGCGGAAGCGCTTTTCGAAGAACACCGCCCCGCACTGCGCTGGGAATGGGTCGCAGGGCACGCCCACCCCGAGCGTCGTTTTGACGAAGCCGCCGTGCGCAACGCGCAGTCGGCCGCCGACCTGGTGGGCTATCTCAACTACATCCACCCGTACCGTGTGCAGATCGTGGGCCGGCGTGAGGTGGCCTACCTGCAAGACTCGTCGCCTGAAGACCAGGAGCGCCGCATCCAGCGCATCGTGACACTGGAGCCGCCGGTGGTCATCGTGGCCGACAACCAGACGCCGCCCGACAAGCTGGTGGCCTTGTGCGATCGTGCTGACATTCCGCTCTTCGTCACCGACGGCTCCGCCGGCCACGTGATCGACGTGGTGCGCGGTTACCTGGCCCAGCTGTTTGCCGAGCGCACCACCCGGCACGGGGTATTCATGGACATTTTGGGTGTGGGCGTGCTGCTCACCGGTGAATCGGGCCTGGGCAAAAGCGAACTCGGGCTGGAACTCATCTCGCGCGGCCACGGCCTGGTAGCCGACGACGCGGTTGACCTGTACCGCATCTCACAAACCGCCATCGAAGGGCGCTGCCCCGAGCTGCTGATGAACCTGCTGGAGGTGCGCGGCATCGGCCTGCTCGACATCAAGTCGATCTTTGGCGAAACGGCGGTGCGTCGCAAGATGCGGCTCAAGCTGATCGTGCACCTGGTGCGCAAAGAAACGCTAGAGCGTGATTTCGAGCGCCTGCCCTATGAGCCGCTGAACGAAGATGTGCTCAATATCCCGGTGCGCAAAGTGGTGATCGCGGTGGACGCCGGCCGCAACCTGGCCGTGCTGGTCGAGGCCGCCGTGCGCAACACGATTCTTCAGTTGCGCGGCATCGATACCTACCGCGAGTTCATCGAGCGCCACCGAAAGGCCATGCAAAAACCCGAGTGAAACGCCCCCCCAGTCGCTTCGCTCCCGCCCCCAAGGGGCGGCCACCCATCGGGCCGGGTAACCCGTCCCTTGCGCGTTGCTTGATCTCCAGCGTCGCTGCGCTTGCTGGGTTACTTGGTTTTGTATTCGCAGTTCTTCTTGGTGCAGACCGCGTAGAGCGACAAGGCGTGATCCTGCAGCTCGAAGCCCCGGGCGTGCGCCACGGCGTTTTGCCGCATCTCGATCTCGGGGTCGTAAAACTCCTCAACACGCCCACAGTCGATGCAGACCAGGTGGTCGTGGTGCTTGCCTTCGTTGAGCTCGAACATCGCCTTGCCCGACTCGAAGTGGTTGCGCGACAAGATGCCCGCCTGCTCAAACTGCATCAGCACGCGGTAGACGGTGGCCAGGCCAATGTCGGCGCCTTCGGTGAGCAAGGCCTTGAACACGTCTTCAGCCGTCATGTGGCGCTGGCTGGCGTGTTGAAACACGTCGAGGATCTTGATGCGTGGCAGCGTGGCCTTCAGGCCACTGCTCTTCAGGTCATCGGCGTTGGACATGGCAGGGGTTCTCGGCATGGTGCGCGGCGGTCGGGCTGGGGGGTCAGCCGCTAGAATCGTTGGATCATATCGAGGTTGGCGCGCAGCAGCGCGCGCTCTCACACCACCATGCGCTTCTCTCTTTCGTGTTCTGCCGGCCTGTTTGCCGCCACCCTGTTGAGCGCTTGCAGCTCGCTGCAATCGAGCGACAACTTTCTCGGTTTCATCACACCCTACCGCGTGGAAGTGGTGCAAGGCAATGTGCTGACCAAAGAGCAGGTCGCGCTGGTCAAGCCCGGCCAAACACGCGCCCAGGTGCGCGACGTGCTCGGCTCGCCTTTGCTCACCGACACCTTCCACGCCGACCGCTGGGACTACGTGTTCACCATTCGCCGCCAAGGCACCGAGCCGCAGCAGCGCAAGGTGCTGGTGCTGTTCGAGGGCGACAAGCTCAAGAGCATCAGCGCACAAGACCTGCCGTCTGAGCGCGATTTTGTGGCGTCGATCGACACCGCCAAGAGCCGCGGCAAGGCGCCCCCCCTGACGCTGACACCCGAACAAATCAAGGCGTTGCCGGTGCCTCCCAAGCCGGAACCGGCCGCGTCGGCCGCAGAGGGCCCGCAGCGCAATTACCCGCCGCTGGAGCCGCGCTCGTGAGTGGAGCCCTTCGTGTCGCCGTGGCGGGCGCCTCGGGCCGCATGGGCCACATGCTGATCGAAGCGGTGACCACGTCTGACGACTGTGTGCTGGCCGGCGCGCTCGACATCGCCGGCAGCCCGGCGCTCGGCCAAGATGCTGCGGCCTTTCTCGGCCGCACGAGCGGCGTGCACATCAGCGCCGACCTGAAGAGCGGCCTGGCCAATGCGCAGGTGCTGATCGACTTCACCCGCCCCGAAGGCAGCATGGCCCACCTGGCCGCGTGCCGCGAGCTGGGGGTGAAGCTGGTGATCGGCACCACCGGCTTCAGCGAAGCCCAAACGAAAGAAATCACCGCGCAGGCGCAGCACATGGCCATCGTGATGGCGCCCAACATGAGCGTGGGCGTGAACGTGGTGATGCGCCTGCTCGATGTGGCGGCGCGTGCGTTGAACCAGGGTTATGACGTCGAGGTGATCGAAGCTCACCATCGCCACAAGGTGGATGCGCCGAGCGGCACCGCACTCGCGATGGGCGAGGTGGTGGCGAAGGCACTGGGCCGCGACTTGAAAGAGTGTGCCGTGTATGGCCGCGAAGGTGTCACCGGCGCGCGCGACCCGTCAACCATCGGCTTCGCCACCATCCGAGGTGGCAGTGTGATTGGCGACCACACCGTGCTCTTTGCGGGCCTGGCCGAGCGCATCGAGATCACGCACAAGAGTGACAGCCGCGCGGGTTACGCGCAGGGCAGTCTGCGCGCAGCGCGTTTCCTGAGCGGCCGCACCACCGGCCTGTTCAACATGAACGACGTGCTCGGTTTGAGCTGACGGCATGAACGGTTTTGTCCAGTTTTGGCAGCAGGGCGATGCGATCACACGCGGCGTGGCGGCCTTGCTCTTGCTCATGTCGATCAGCGCCTGGGTGCTGATCTTCTGGAAGGGCTGGCTGCTCGGCCGTGTGCGCAGCGACATGGCGCGCGCCGTGCCGGCCTTCTGGTCGGCGCCCACACTCGTCGGCGGCCGCGAGCAGCTCGCAGCCTTTGACCGCGAAGGGGTGTTGCGCCCCTTGCTGGCCGCCGCCACCGCCGAGCCCACCGGCGGCACACTCGAAACACGCGGCCATCTCACCTCACAACTCACACGCCGCCTGCGCGATGCGCTGCACCGTGTGCTGACCCAGCTGCAGTTTGGACAGGTGGTGTTGGCCTCGATCGGCAGCACCGCGCCCTTCATCGGCCTGTTCGGCACGGTCTGGGGCATCTACCACGCGCTGCTAAGCATCTCGGCCGCCGGCAGCATCACCATCGACCGTGTCTCGGGCCCGGTGGGTGAGGCGCTGGTGATGACGGCCGCCGGCCTGGCGGTGGCAATTCCCGCCGTGCTGGCCTACAACATCTTCAACAAGCGTGTGGCCGGCTGCGAGGCCGAGCTCGAAGGGTTTGCCCACGACCTGCGCGAGATGCTGGTCGACGACCACGGCGCCCGGCCCGCCAGCTGACATGGCCTTCGGTCGTCTTGAACGCAGCTCGGCGCCGCCGCCGATGAGCGACATCAACATGACGCCGCTGATCGACGTGATGCTGGTGCTGTTGGTCATCTTCATGATCACCGCCCCGCTGATGAGCGCCAGCTTGAAACTCGACCTGCCCCAGACCGAAGCCGCCACCGCGAGCGACGTGCCCGACTTCGTCGCCGTGGCCATCGACCCGAAGGGCCAGCTCTACCTCGGTGAGCAGCCGGTGGCGCTCAGCGTGTTTGCCGAGCGCGTGGCCCAGGCCGCCAAGAAGAACCCGCAGACCGAAGTGCAGCTGCGAGCCGACAAGAGCGTGCCCTACGGTCGTGTGGCCGAGTTGATCGGCCTGGTGCAAAAGGCCGGCCTGAGCCGCATCGGCTTCGTCACCGAGCCGGTGGCCGAGAGCAAGCCTTAGCCTCTCAGACCTCGGCCCGCAGCGCCTTCGCCGCCGCCACCATGTGCCGCAAGGCGCTGCGCGTCTCTTCCCAGCTGCGCGTCTTCAGGCCGCAGTCGGGGTTGACCCACAAACGATCGTCGGGGATCACCTCGCGTGCCTTGCGCAGCAGGGCCAGCATCTCCTGCGCATCGGGCACACGCGGCGAATGGATGTCATAAACCCCCGGGCCAATCTCGTTCGGGTAGGCAAACTCGCCAAAGCCACGCAGCAGCTCCATCTGCGAGCGCGAGGTTTCGATGGTGATCACGTCAGCGTCCATCGCCGCGATCGAGGGCAGGATGTCGTTGAACTCCGAGTAGCACATGTGGGTGTGGATCTGCGTGTCGTCACGCACGCCACTCGCGCTGACACGGAAGGCACGCGCCGCCCACGCCAGGTAGGCCGCCCAGTCGGCGCGGCGCAACGGCAGGCCTTCGCGGAAGGCGGGCTCGTCAATCTGGATCACCGCGATGCCCGCAGCCTCCAGATCAACCACCTCGTCGCGCAAGGCCAGCGCGAGCTGCAAAGCCACTTGCTCTCGGGAGAGGTCGTCGCGCACAAACGACCACTGCAACATCGTCACCGGGCCGGTCAGCATGCCTTTCATCCAGCGCGGGGTGAGGCTCTGGGCGTAACGTGTCCACTGCACCGTCATCGCCACCGGCCGCGCCACGTCGCCATAAATGATGGGCGGTTTGACACAACGTGAACCATAACTTTGCACCCAACCGTTGTCGGTGAAGGCGTAGCCGGAGAGCTGCTCGCCGAAGTATTCGACCATGTCGTTGCGCTCGGCTTCGCCGTGCACCAGCACGTCGAGGCCCAGCGCCTCTTGCTCACGCACGGCCTGGGTGATGGCCTGCTGCATCTGCTCACGGTAGAGAGGCTCACGCAACTCGCCACGCTTGAAGCGTGCACGCGCGACACGGATCTCATTGGTCTGCGGAAACGAGCCAATGGTGGTGGTGGGAAACGGCGGCAGTGCCAGGCGCTTGCGCTGCTGCACGCTGCGCTGGGCATACGCCTGTGCGCGACAGTCATCGGCAGCAGCGAGCGCAGCCACCCGCGCACGCACTGCTGGATGGTTCACCTGCGGGCTCAGGCGGCGTGTGGTCTGCGCGGCGTCACTCGCATTGAGCGCAGGGGCTTCGGCGGCATCACCCTCCAGCAGCGCACGTTTGAGCGTGCCCAGCTCGCCGAGCTTTTGCACCGCGAATGCAAGCCAGCTGCGCACGGGCTCGTCGAGCCGCAACTCCACCGAGGCATCCACGGGGCAGTGCAACAACGAGCAGCTCGGCGCCAGCCACAGCCGGTGGCCCCAGTGCGCATGCAGCGGCTTGAGCTGCGCCAGCACCGCGCGCAAATCGGCACGCCAGATGTTGCGGCCGTCGATCACACCGGCCGACAGCACCTTGTTGCGCGGCCAGTGTTGCAGCGCGGCTGCCGCCTGTTGCGGCGCGCGCACCAGGTCAAGGTGCAGGCCTTGCACCGGCAGCGTGGCCAGCAGCGGCAGGTGGCGCTCCACCGACTCGAAGTAGGTGGTCAGCATGAGCTGCAGATGCGGCTGGGCGATGGCGTCATAGGCGCCTTTGAGCGATTGCAACCAGGCGTCGGGCAGATCAAGCGCCAGCACCGGCTCGTCGATCTGCACCCAGCTCACGGCGCGGGCCTCCAGTGCGGCGAGCAGTTGGCGATACACCGGCAGCAAGCGCGGCAAGAGCGCGAGCTTGGCCTGAGCCTCATCGGCGCCGGCTGGCAAGCCACGGATTTTGGAGAGCCACAGGAATGTCAGCGGCCCGATGATCACCGGCTTGGGTGTAAAGCTGCGGTTCTCGACCTCGCGCACGGTCTCGAGCAGGGGTGCGGCGTGCAAGCTGAAGCTCTGATCGGGTGTGAGCTCGGGCACCAGGTAGTGG
>JBKJJF010000202.1:0-3082 GCA_046598195.1 Rhizobacter sp.
AGCCAGATGTGCGAATACTGGTGGATGAAAAGCGGGCCGCCGTAGAGCAACTCGTGGCCGTAGATCGTTTTCCATTCGTAGGTTGAAGTCCAGGCCGTATAGCTCTCGGCCGGCAGCGGGTGCGTCGGCGAGCCCAGTCCCAGCACGTACAGCAAGGTGGCTTCGTCGTAGCCGCTCCAGCGGTAGGGCAGGAAGCCGCCTTCGGGCGTCCAGCCATGCGTCACCGTCGCTGCCCCGTTGCACGCCCACGCCCAATCGGCCCGGCGGTACAGCGCGTCGGCCAGCGTGCGCACGGCCAGCTCGTTTTCGTCATCGTGGTCGAAGTACGCAGCGGCCGCGAGCATGCCGGCGAGGAGAAAGGTGCTGTCGACGGTGGACACCTCGCACAAGCCTGCACGCTGGCCTGTGTTCATGTCGAGAAAGTGGTAGTAGAAGCCTTTGTGCCCGGTTGCGTCAGGCGCCGTGCCTTGTGGGCTGGCCCAGAAGAACCGCAACAACGCGAGCGTGCGAGACAGTGCATCAGTGCGCGTCATCCAGCCACGCTCGACCCCCACCGGATAGGCCGCGAGCGCAAAGCCCACCGCCGCGATGCTGGCGGGCGAACCGGGCTGCGATTTGTCAGCGACGAGACCGTTCGCGGGGTTGGTTTCGCGCAGGAAGTATTCGAACGAGTGACGCTGCAATGCATCCAGCCGCGCCTCACCGAAGTTCAGCGAATTTGCGTATTGCTGCGCGGGCATGGCGGATTGCCTCTCAGGCTCTCAGCCTTGCGGCGTTCCCACAAGCGCTGGCGCAAGCGCAGCGCCTGAAGAAGCTGCAGCGGCCTGGGCTCGTTCGAAAACATCAACCCACTGCCGGTAGCGGCGGGCGATCTCGACCACCGCAGCCTCGCGAGTGATTTTCTCGTCGCGCAAGGCGATCAGCGGTTCCCAGAAGGTCGTCCGCCCCACCGCGAAACCGATGAAGCCGGGCACGCCCGCTGCCGTGGCCAGCCAGGCGCGAACGTGCTGCTCATCCTCACCGCGCCCGAGCACGATGCAGCCCACGTTCGCGCGCCCGTCCCGCCGCGCCACCGCCACGATGCGTTCGCAGTCGCCCGGGCTGTCCAGGCCTTCGACCTTCCAGACATCGGCCTCCACCCCCGCATCCTGCAACTCGCTGATAGCGCGCAACATCAGTGCGGGCCTGGCCTTGCGGTCGTAGGCATGCACGTCTGCGCCCAGGGCTTCAAGCTGTTCTGGCGTGGCCGGTACAAGCAGCTCGAACATGAATCTTGATGGACCACCATCGAGGGCTTCAGACAATCTGCGAAGGCGCGCCGCCTGGCGCCGATTCAGGGCCGCATCGCCTTCGGGGTTGTAGCGCACCAGCACCTTGCAAAAGGCCGGCGCGAAGCCCTGGATGTGCTGCGCGAAGTCGTCGCCGAACTCGAAGTCGAACTCGTCCTGCCCGCTCTTCTCGGTGGGCGCGCAGGTGATGATGCCTCTGTGTTTTGCGTCGCGCAGGATGTCGGCACCAAAGTGCTCGTCCACGAGGACCCCGGCCCTGGATTTGTCAACACCGTCGGCCACCGCAGCCGTGAAGCCGTCGTAGATCACGCGTTTGGCGGCGATGACTTTCGCGGTCTGCTCAGGGTTGAGTGCACCGGTCCAGCCGAACAGGCCGCTCACGAACGACGCGCGGTGATCGAAAGGCAGGATGTACAAGGGCTGGGTGTGGCCTGCGGGCATGGGCTGCGCGTCTCCTGGGTCGTTCGCCAGTTAGAGGGTTCGGTTAAATCAGCAGCGGTTTGTCCGGCAGTTCGTTGGAGCTGTGGGCTCCTGCCGGAAAGTGATTTACCAGTTGACGCGTCACCGCCTGAATGCCGCTGACCGCGCCACCCTCAAACTTAGCTGCCTTGAATGCCGCTTCCATCTCATGGCAGATCTCTACCCAGGCGCGCGGGCCCGCCTTGGTGTGGATGCCGCGGTCAGCCACGATTTCCACCGCGCGGTCGGCCAGCAACAGATAAATCAACACACCGGTGTTGTGCTCGGTATCCCAGATTCGCAGCTGCGAGAACAGCGCGAGCGCACGTTCCTTTGCCGTCTGCGCGCTGAAGAGCGGCGCGCCATCGAGTGCCCCTTCGACGACGAAGCGAACTTCACCCGTATGGGCAGCTTCACTGGTCTTGATCGCCAGCTCGATGGCGTTCAACGCAGCGCGCGGAAAGGCTCGGTTTACCTGGCCCTGGGTCGTGGCGAGATGGCGAAGGATGCGTTTGACGTTCATGGCTAGAACCGCCCTGAGGCGCCACCGCCTCCAAACCCGCCACCGCCTCCGCTGAAGCCTCCTCCACCGAACCCGCCACCTCCACGGTGGCCGCCACCCATTCCGCCGTAGTAGCCACCGAGCATGGCGCCGTGTCGGCCCATGCCGACGCCCAGCAAGGTGATGAGAAAGGCGAGGCCGCCACCGATCACGGCAGCGATCACCACACCGCCCAGCAGCCAGCCTGCGAGCGTGAGCACCCCTCCGGTCGCCAGCGCGCCGGGGATGCGCCCCAGCACGGCACGCAGTACGCCCCCGACCACCAGCGCCAGCACAAACAACATCGGCAACAGTTGCCCGAGGTTCTCGCTGACTGAACCCCGTCCCGATCCGAGCGCCCCGGGCTTCGGTGTAGGCAGAGCTTCGCCATCGACGACGCGAATCATTTGATCGACACCGGCGCTCACACCGCCGAAGTAATCGCCTTCCTTGAGCCGCGGTGCGATCACCTCGCTGACGATGCGCTTGGCCGTAGCGTCGTTCAGTGCGCCTTCGATGCCGTAGCCGACTTCAATGCGCAGCGTGCGGTCATTCTTGGCAATCAGCAGCAAGGCGCCATCGTCCACCTTCTTGCGACCCAGCTTCCATTGCTCGACCACGCGCAAGGCGTATTGCTCTATTTCTTCTGGCTTGGTCGTTGGAACGATCAGCACCGCGATCTGCGTGCCCTTGCGCGCTTCAAAAGTGCGCAGTGATTGTTCCAACCCCGCCTGCTGCTCGGCTGTCAGCGTGCCAGTGAGATCGGTCAGCCGCGCTTGAAGTGGAGGCACCG
>JBKJJF010000308.1:0-7700 GCA_046598195.1 Rhizobacter sp.
GTGGCTTGGATCAACGAGGCACTCTTTTCACTCGTCAGCAGCTCGTACACCACTTCGAGGAAGGTGCGCCGCGATTCTTCGTCGCCTGGTCTTTGGGGTTGTTTTGCACCTGCGCCATCACCGTGGCGGTGGCGCGCAAGCTTGTAGTGCGTGAGCGTCAGGTCACCCAGATCCACTTGCTCGGTCGGCACCCCATTCAGCCGCTTTTGCAGCAGGCGCACAAACTTGCCCAGGCCTTCGCGGAAGACGATCAGCGCATCACGCTCGGTGGTCAGCTCGGAGCGCTGGGCATCGGCCTGGCCCATGGCCAGCTTGTCGCCGCCTTGCTTCGCGCGGCGCCAGGCGGCCTCCCAGTGGCCGATGGCGTCGGTGAGTTGTTTGAGCCGGCCGTTGAAACGATCGGTGGGCGCCTGCGTCAGGCTGTAGAGCTTCTGGTGCGTGACCTGGCTGTCGACGATTGCCGCAGCAAACTGCTGCACCTCGCTGGTCTCGTAGAGCAGCATCGCGTCGAGCTTGGCCTTGAGGTCGTAGACCACATTGGCGTCTTGAATGCCCGAGACCTGCGCGTCGCGGTAGAAGGTCTTGAACGCAGCCTCGATCTCTTTCGGCTCGTTGGCAAAGTCGATCACGTAAGTTTTGTCTTTGCCGGCGTACACACGGTTCAGGCGCGAGAGGGTTTGCACCGCTTCCACACCCGAGACCTTCTTGTCGAGGTACATGGCCACCAGCTTGGGCTGGTCGAAGCCGGTCTGGAACTTGTTGGCCACGACCATCACCTGGTACTCGGTGGTGTCGAAGGCTTTGCGCATCTCGCGCCCGCGCAGGCCGGGGTTGAGGTTGGTCTCGTTGAAGTCGTGCTCGGGCGGGTGCTGTTCGTCGGCCACGTCTTTGTTCGACACCTCGCCCGAAAAAGCCACCATCGAGTGCATGTCGTCGTAACCGTGCAGGGCGCAGTAGCGCAGCAATGCCAGGTGGTACTTCACCGCCGCAGCGCGCGAGCCCGCCACCACCATGGCCTTGGCCTGGCGGCCCAGCAGGTGGGCCACGTGGGCGCGAGCGACGCCAACCCGCCGGTGCCGTTTCACACCATGGCCACGCCCCAGCTTGTCGAAATCACCGCCTTCGTTCATCAGCACGTCACCTGGCCGCAGGAGGTAGCGCGGTAGATCAACCGCAGGCACCTCCATGGTGGCCATGTCGTCAAGAGCCAGGTAGCCGTCTTGAACATTGGCCACGCGCAGGTAGGGCACCTCCATGGTTTCACGCTCTGCGTGATCCTTGCCCTTGGCGAGGCCGGTTTGGATGTGGGCCAGGAATTTGAGCCGTTGCACTCGCCAATGCTGGGGTATTACTACGGTGAGATCGGCGCCAGCCCACGCTGATGGCCTCATGGGCAGCGGGTTACTGGTTTGCGCTGGGAGGTTACTGGCCAAGCCGCCGGGGTTACTGGTTAAGGCTGTGGGCTTACTGGATAAGCCCTTCTGCTTCGCACTCGTGCTGGCTGTCGGCTTGGACTGGCTCATTGCCCAGGCCCTAGCTTTTGATAAGCCTGATCCGGCCGATTCGGCACGTCTGGATGGCGCATGACCAGCCGCTGCTCGCGCACCATGGCTGTCAGCACCCGGGTTTGCAGGTTGTCGGGCTCGCGCGCCAGCAGCTGACCCAACTCGCGGCTGGTCAGCCAGCGGCCTTGGCACAAGGTCTCGATCAGGGATTTCAAGGTATCAATGCGCATGCGCGGTCGCGCGCGCGCGGGGGCGGCCAGCCGCCACAGGTCGGCGTCCACGGCTGAAACCACCGGGGCTCCAGGGTCGGATTGAGGGGAGTCTCCCGCGTATTGAGGGGAGCTCGGGTCGGATTGAGAGGAGTCTCCCGCGTATTGAGGGGAGTCTCCCGCGTATTGAGGGGAGTCCTCGGGCACCGAATAGCTCGTCCAGCGCCGCTGGTTCTGCTGGCGCAGCAGGCCGCTTCGTACCAGACCTTGCAGAGCGAGGGTGATGTCGGCCGGGTGTTGGCCGGTGATTTCTTGCAAGCGGCCGTTGGTGACGGCGCCTTCGATCTGCGCGGTGACCACGGCCTGCACGCTCAGTGAGCTGAGTTGGGTGTAGCGCTCGCCGAAGCGCTGGTTGAGTGCCTGGTCTACCTCGTCCGGGATCAGGCTGACCATGGGCAACACCAGCTTGACGCGATCGGGCTGCACGCATTCTTCGATCTTGGGCGAGCGCCAATGCTGGCTGCGCCAGCCACTGCGAATCTTGTCCATGCCAGAGCCAGCTTTCTCGCCACCGCCGATCATCTGGAACATCAGCTGCAGCGACTTGTTGCGGCACTCACTGACACCCCCCCGCAGCAGTTGCTCGCGTGACAGCAGCAAGGAGCCGGGGTTGGAGAGCTCAATGCGATCGGCATACCGCTCGATCACGATGCCGCCCTGGCCATGGTGGTCGGCATGAACCAGGGCGTTGACCACGGCTTCACGCAAGGCCTCATGAACGATGGTGTCGTCGCGCCGGTAAAGCTCGCGGTTGAGCTGAAAAGGGATCTTCAGGTCGGCAGCCAAGCGCTGCACCACACGTTGATAGAACTGAAACGCGTTGCTCTGCCAGGAGCCATCGGGCACGAGGCGGTCTGTCCAGCGCACTTGGGGGTCGGCGGAAAGTTTTTCGCGGTAGTCGATGTGAAAGGTGGGCAGGCCTTCGCGCAAGGCATCGAAGGTGGCAAACATCACCAACCCGGCCACGGTGGCACCTTGTAGCCCGCTGGCGCGGTCGCGCCGCAATGCGCCGAGTTTGTAGAGCAGCCCTTCGTCGTCTTCAGACAACCAAGGGTGATCTGGGTCGCGAGAAGCGAAGCGGTTGCGGTACTGTTTGAGGGTGTCGGCATCGAAATCGGTGATGCCGAAATGTTCAAGAATGGCGGCGTCGGCCGGTGTGGAAGATTGGTCGGCCAGCATGCGGCGCACTTCATCTTCGCTGCAGCGGTAGTCGCCCTCTTCGGCGCGGCGGTAGGTGCCGACCATCGGGTTCGGCCCAACATAAATGGGGCGCTGGGTGCGTGAAGCACGTGGCACGGTGACGATCAGAAAGGTTCGGCCCTCGCGGTCGATGGTTTCGAGGTTGTTATCGGTCAGCAGGTTGGCGCTAATCTTGTTGCGGTCGTGGAGCTGGTTCCAGAGCACCGTGCGCAGCGCGGCAGCATCGGGCACGCCGTCCCATGACAGCACGCCCTGCTTCTCTGCCACACCGAGGATGACGCGCCCCCCTTGCGTGTTGGCCATGGCCGAATAGGTTTCCCAGAAGGCCCCTGGCAGACCACCGCGAGCGGCCTTGAACTCGACGTCGTTGCCTTCACTGGTGGGCGTCAACACATCAAACAGAGTCAGTTGCCGCATGGTGTCTCCTGTCACCGCGTGACTGCAATCAAGGGCTCTGCAATCTCGGCCTCCACGCTCTTCAGCTCGGTGTCGGCCACGCGCGAGATGAAATCGGCAAGGTTCGTTTGGTTCATCGGCGGGAGCTCGGTCTTCTTCGGGGTGCGTCAACGCAGGGGCGAGCGAATGATAGGGGGCTGCTGGCTCAAGCCGGTAGCGGCTGCCCGTCGACAAACACCCGCAGCTCACCGGGTGCAAACGCCACCCAGGCCTCACCCGCGGTGAGCGGCTGCGTCACCACCACCGCCACCCGGTCGGTGGCCTGGGTGAGTTGGGCAAAGTTGACGCTCATGTCTTCGTCTCGCAACTTGGCGGTGTGAAACGGGTGCTGGCGCAGCAGGTAGTGCAGTGTGGTCGAGCAGTGCGCCCACAGGGCCTGGCCGTTGCTGAGCATGAAGTTGAAGGTGCCGTGCGCGGCCACGCGGGGCACCAGCTCTTTCAAGGTGGCGGTGAGCTCGGCGATCGACGGCACACCCGCATGTGCCTTGGCCAGCTCTTGCATCAGCCAGCAAAAGGCGAGCTCGCTGTCGGTGTTGCCCACCGGGCGGAAGGCGCCGTGCAAGGGCGGGCAGAAGTTCTTCAGGTCACCGTTGTGCGCAAAGGCCCAGTAGCGGCCCCACAGTTCGCGCTGAAAGGGGTGGGTGTTTTGCAGCGCCACCCGGCCCTGCGTGGCCTTGCGGATGTGGGCGATGACGTTGTTGCTGCGGATGGGGTAGTTGCGCACCATGTCGGCCAACGGCGAAAGCGCGGCACTTTGTGCGTCAACGAACAGGCGCACACCGGCGTCTTCGAAGAAGGCGATGCCGAAGCCGTCTTTGTGCTCCTCGGCGCGCTTGGCAAAGCCGGTGAAGCTGAACACCAGGTCGGTCGGTGTGTTGGCGTTCATGCCCAAGAGCTGGCACATGGTGTGGCTACTCAGTGAAGAGCCGCGTGACGCCCTTGAGCGTGAACAGCTGGCCCGGGTTGCTGGTTTCGTTGAGCACACCGCTCATGCGTTGCAGCAGCCGTTTGCTCTTGCGTGCGCGCCAGATCAGCAGGTCGATCAACCAGGGGTGGGCGTTGACACGGTTGCCACGTTCATACAGGTCGAAGCGGGGCTTCAATACCAACAGCTCGGCTTCGTAGTGCTGGCGCACCGCCGTGTCGTCGTGCGACTGCCTTCTGCCTTGCACGATGGCCTCGGCCGCGAGCATGCCGGTTTCCAGCGCCTTGCCGATGCCCTCGCCGGTGAACGAGTAGGTGCTGCCCGCGGCCTCACCCGTCACCAGCAAACCGGCGCGGCTGTAGCGAGCACCGCTCAGGTTGAAGCGCAGTGGTGCGCCTTTCAGGCTGCCCTGCATCACACCACCGGCCATCAGCTCGCGTGCCGGTGCGTAAAACTCGCAGAAACTTTCGAACACCTGGCGCAGGTTGACACTTTGTTTGGTGCCGTGGCCGTCGGCCGCCTGCCCATGGCTGTTGACCAGGCCCACGCCAATGTTGAACACGCCGTCGGGGCACGGGAAGATCCAGCCGTAACCGGGGCGCAGCTTGTGGTGCCACACCACTTCAAGCTCGGTGATGAGGCCGACCATGGCCGCGTTTTTCACATAGGCGCGCAGGGCCACGCCGTTGGGTGTTTGGCGTTCGCACACACCGGCGGCGATCAGCGCCTGGGGCACCGCGCCGCTGGCGAGCACCACCCACTCGGCACGCACTTCGCGTTGTTGACCCGCGTGCGACACGCGTGCGCCGCAGACCCGGCCCGAGGCGTCGAACAAGGGCGCTTCAAACAACACCGGCGCGTGCATGCGCGCCCCGGCACGCACGGCACCACGGCAAACGATGTGGTCCAGCACCTGGCGCGGCAGCACGGCCACACGGCCCGGAACGTCGATGCGCCCACCACGCGGGCCGATGCAGGCCACGTGCTGTGCGGCCTGCGCACACGCCATCACCTCGTCGAGCAGGCCGAGCTTGGCGAGCGCGGCGTGGGCGTCGGGGATCAGCCCGTCGCCACACACTTTTTCGCGCGGGAAGCTGCGCTGGTCAACCAACACCACATCGAGGCCCGAGCGGGCCAGCAGGGTGGCCGCCGCGCTGCCCGCAGGCCCGGCGCCAACCACCAGCACATCACAGCGTTCAGGGAGTTCGGACAGGGGCAGGTTCATGAGGTGCCAAGCATACTGGCGCACGTTGTCGCAGCTTGGCGCAACCTGGCCTTGGCGGCCCGCCAGCGTGCGGGAAAACACCTTGTTGTAGGGCCTGGGTGATCTCTTGATGATGATTTGACGCGCCTGCCACCGAGCCGGCGCTGGATGAGGGCGCACGCCGCTCACCTATAAACACAGGAGACTCCCCGATGAAAGCACCATGGATCGCCATGCTGGCACTCGCCTTGGGCGCCACGGCCCCCGCGTGGGCCCAGACCCAGGCCTCGCCCAAAGGCTCTGAAGCGCACATTCGCGCGGCCACCGCACGCATCGACGGCACCAGCATGCGCACCAACGCCGTGTCGACCCACGACTGGCCGAGCTACGGTCTCGACTACGCCGAAACGCGTTTCAGCAAGCTCGACCAGATCAGCGACAAAAACGTCAAGGAGCTGGGCCTGGTCTGGAGCTACAACCTCGAATCCACCCGCGGCGTCGAGGCCACGCCGTTGGTGGTTGACGGCATCATGTACGTCACCGCCTCGTGGAGCGTGGTGCACGCGGTTGACGTGCGCACCGGCAAGCGCATCTGGAGTTACGACCCGAAGGTGCCGCGTGAGCGCGGTGTCACCGCCTGCTGCGACGTGGTCAACCGCGGGGTTGCGATTCACCGCGGCAAGGTTTTTGTGGGCTCGTTCGATGCACGCCTGATTGCGCTCGACGCCGCCACGGGCAAGGTGGTGTGGGAGAAAGACACCTCGATCGACCGCAGCAAGCCCTACACCATCACCGGCGCACCGCGTGTCTTCAAGGGCAAGGTGATCATCGGCAACGGCGGCGCCGAGTACGGCGTGCGCGGCTACATCACCGCCTACGACGCCGAAACCGGCGACCAGAAATGGCGCTTCTTCACCGTGCCGGGCGACCCGGCCAAGCCGTATGAAAACGAAGCCCTGGCGCGCGCCGCCAAAACCTGGGACCCGAGCGCCAAGTACTGGGAAGCCGGCGGCGGCGGCACGGTCTGGGACAGCATCACCTTCGACCCCGACCTCAACCTCATGTACATCGGCACCGGCAATGGCTCGCCGTGGTCGCGCCGCGCGCGCAGCCCGGGGGGTGGTGACAACCTCTTCCTGGCCTCCATCGTGGCCATCAACCCCGACAACGGCCGCTACGTTTGGCACTACCAGCAGACCCCGGGCGACAACTGGGACTACACCTCCACCCAGCCGATGATCCTGGCCGACATCAAGCTCGGCGGCAAGCCGCGCAAGGTGATCCTGCACGCGCCAAAAAATGGCTTCTTCTTCGTCATCGACCGCATCAACGGCAAGTTCATCTCGGCGAAAAACTTCGTCGATGTGAACTGGGCCACCGGCTACGACGAGAAGGGCTTCCCGATCGAGACCGCGATTGCACGCAGCGCCGACAAGTCTTACGACAGCATCCCCGGCCCGCTGGGCGCGCACAACTGGCACCCGATGTCGTACAGCCCGAAGACGGGCCTGGTGTACCTGCCGGCGCAAAACATCCCGCTCACCCTGATGGACAACAAGGCCTGGAAGATGAACCAGCCCCACCTGGGCGTGCCTGGCTCGGGCCAGGGCTGGAACACGGCCATGTTCATCAACGCGACGCCGGCCACCAGCAAGCCCTTCGGCCGCCTGCTGGCCTGGGACCCGGTGAACCAGAAAGAAGCCTGGCGTGTGGAGCATGTGTCGCCGTGGAACGGTGGCACGCTCGCGACCGCCGGCAACCTGGTGTTCCAGGGCACGGCCGAGGGGCGTTTCATCGCCTTCAACGCCCAGACCGGCGAGAAGCTGTGGGAAACACCCACCGGCACCGGCGTGATCGCCGCACCGGCCACCTACCTGGTCGACGGCAAACAATACGTGTCGATTGCCGTGGGCTGGGGCGGCTCGTATGGTCTGGCCCAGCGCGCCAGCGAAAAGATTGGCCCGGGCACGGTCTACACCTTCGCCGTGGGTGGCAAGGCGCCGCTGCCGCAGTTTGCGCAGTACAAACTGAACGCGCTGCTCTCGGGGGTGGCCTACGACCCGAGAGCAGCGCGTTCAGTTTGTACTGCGCAAACTGCGGCAGCGGCGCCTTGCCACCCACGGCGAAGGTGTAGACCGTGC
>JBKJJF010000005.1:0-3782 GCA_046598195.1 Rhizobacter sp.
AGAGATCTTGCGCCGCCTGGGCTGCAACGAGTTGCAGGGCTTCCTGTTCGCCAAGCCGATGCCGGCCTCTGCGCTGGCCCTGTGGGCGATGAACAACGAAGGGCCACGGGCGCTCGATTTCCGGCCCTCGCTGTTTGGAGACACCCTGCCGCAAATCATCACTTGACACGATGCTGTTCGCTTTAGCACCAAATCGTCCCCATCCTCCGTTCGGGCTGAGGTATCGAAGCCCAGCGCTGGCCTTCGATACCTCAGGCCGAACGGAGTTAAGCGAACAGCATTGTCACTTGACAGGCTTTCTACAATGGCCACATGAACGCCATTGCCTACACCCGCGCCGCTGCGCTGCCCGAGATCCTCAAAAACCGCATCGCCATTCTCGACGGCGCGATGGGCACCATGATCCAGCGCTACAAGCTCTCCGAGGCCGACTACCGCGGTGAGCGCTTCAAGGATCACCCGAAAGACTTGAAGGGCAACAACGAGCTGCTGCAGTTCACCCGGCCCGACGTGATCAGCGAGATCCACGAGCAGTACCTGGCCGCCGGCGCCGACCTGATCGAGACCAACACCTTCGGCGCCACCACCGTGGCACAAGAAGATTACAAGCTGGCCCACGTGGCGCGCGAGATGAACCTGGCCGGCGCCCGCCTGGCCCGCGCGGCCTGCGACAAATACAGCACGCCCGACAAACCACGCTTCGTGGCCGGCGCCTTGGGGCCCACACCGCGCACCGCGAGCATCAGCCCCGATGTGAACGACCCGGCCGCACGCAACGTGAACTTCGACGAGTTGAAGGCGGCCTATTACGAACAAGGTGAGGCCTTGCTCGAAGGTGGCGCCGACGTGTTCCTGGTCGAAACCATCTTCGACACGCTGAACGCCAAGGCGGCGATCTTTGCGCTCGACGAGCTGATGGAAAACACCGGCGAGCGCCTGCCGGTGATCATCTCGGGCACGGTGACCGACGCCTCCGGGCGCATTCTTTCGGGCCAGACCGTGAGCGCCTTCTGGCACAGCGTGCGCCATGCACGGCCACTGGCCGTCGGCCTGAACTGCGCACTCGGTGCGGCGCTGATGCGGCCTTACATCGAAGAGCTGGCCAAGGTGGCCGGCGACACCTTCATCAGCTGCTACCCCAACGCCGGCCTGCCCAACCCGATGAGCGACACCGGCTTCGACGAAACGCCCGAGATCACCGGCAGCCTGGTCGAAGAGTTTGCGCGCGCGGGCTTTTTGAACATCGCGGGCGGCTGCTGCGGCACCACGCCCGACCACATCGCCGAGATCGCCAAGCGGGTGGCCCACTACCGGCCTCGCACGCGGCACGACCCGCTGTTCAGTGGGCTGATGGCGGCCTGAGAGCCTGAGATCGGGGGCTGTTGGCCCGGGCCGGGTTCACTTCGCCGAGGCAGCCCCCACCCTGGCCTTTTCGCCAACCAAGATCTCGACACGGCGGTTGGTCGCGCGGCCAGCTTCGTCATCGTTGCTGGCCAGCGGGTCGCGTGCGCCGCGGCCCGCCACCGCCATGCGCACCGGCGACATGCCGCGTGCCACCAGCCAGTCGCGGGTGCTCGCCGCGCGGTCGAGCGACAAGGCGTCGTTGGCCGCGGCCGCGCCCTTGG
This sequence comes from Rhizobacter sp., assembly GCA_046598195.1. Taxonomy (GTDB): domain Bacteria; phylum Pseudomonadota; class Gammaproteobacteria; order Burkholderiales; family Burkholderiaceae_C; genus Rhizobacter. The sequence goes on from JBKJJF010000005.1 coordinate 1,626, forward strand.
TGTCGGTGTGGCCCACGATGCGCAGCTCGGCCAGCGGCACATTGCGCAACGACAGCACGATCTTGTCGAGCACCGCAGTGGCACCCGGCAGGAGCGCCGAACGGTTGGCCTGGAAGGTCACGTCGCCCGGCAGCGTGATCCACAGCCGCTCATCGGTGGTCTTCGACACCGTGACGCCGGTGCCCCTCAAGCTGCTGCTGAGTTGACGCTCGGCCGCCTCCATCTGCGGCGACCAGGCGCGCGTACCGGGGGCGGCCTGGCCGTAAACCGGGCCGGGTGCCGAGCCGGGCACCGGGGTGGCCCCCGCCGGCACGGGCTTGGGTGGCGCGGCGCAGCCCGCCAACAAAACAACGAGGAGCGCGAGTGTGTGGCGTGAAAGTTTGATCATGGTCGCGTTGATTTTGTCGTGGCTGGCCATTGGAACCGCTGAAACCCCACCCGATGCAGGGGGGCTCATCGGCTTTGTAACCAGCTGATGACGCAAGAGAAACCCCACTTATTCCAACGAAGGGCAGGGCACGCTCGCATAAAATCCGCCACTTCCAAGGAGCGTTGCGACGGTGTCTGCCCCCAGACGCCGCCAGGCTTGGAAGCTCGCAACGACGCTCACCCCTGCATGCCTTTCACACGCATGCGCTGCGGGTGAGCACCCCAGCGCATGCCGCGTTCTACCCGAACCCTTGCCGCCATGACTGCACCGCACACCACCGTCCCGCCGATGAAGCTTTCGGGCCTGGAGCCCGTCCTCATCGGCGAGGGCAGCCTCTTCGTCAACATCGGCGAGCGCACCAACGTCACCGGCTCCAAGGCCTTTGCGCGGCTCATTCTCAACGGCCAGTTCGAGGAGGCCCTGGCGGTGGCGCGCCAGCAGGTGGAAAACGGCGCCCAGGTGATCGACATCAACATGGACGAGGCGATGCTCGACAGCGCCGCGACGATGGAGCGCTTCTTGAAGCTGATCGCCGGCGAACCCGAGATCGCGCGGGTGCCGATCATGATCGACAGCTCCAAGTGGGAGGTGATCGAGGCCGGCCTCAAGTGCATCCAGGGCAAGGGCATCGTCAACTCGATCTCGATGAAAGAAGGCGTGGAGCAGTTCAAGCACCAAGCCAAGCTGGTGCGCCGTTACGGCGCGGCGGCGGTGGTGATGGCCTTCGATGAAAAGGGCCAGGCCGACACCTACCAGCGCAAGATCGAGATCTGCGAGCGTGCTTACCGCATGCTGGTCGACGAGATCGGTTTCCCGCCTGAAGACATCATCTTCGACCCCAACATCTTTGCCATCGCAACCGGCATTGAAGAGCACGACAACTACGCGGTTGACTTCATCAACGCCACCCGCTGGATCAAACACAACCTGCCGGGCGCCAAGGTGAGCGGCGGTGTGTCGAACGTGTCTTTTAGCTTCCGCGGCAACGACCCGGTGCGCGAAGCCATTCACACCGTGTTTCTGTACCACGCGATTCAAGCGGGCATGGACATGGGCATCGTCAACGCCGGCATGGTGGGCGTGTACGACGACCTGGAGCCGATTCTTCGCGAGCGCGTCGAAGACGTGGTGCTGAACCGCACGCCGGCCTACAAACCCGGCGATCAGGCGCTCACCGCTGGCGAGCGCCTGATCGAAGTGGCCGAGAGTGCCAAGGGCGCCGCAAAAGACGACAGCGCCAAGCTCGCCTGGCGCGCCAAGCCGGTCAACGAGCGCCTGAGCCACGCGCTGGTGCACGGCATCAACGACTTCATCACCGTGGACACCGAAGAGGTCTACCAGGCCATCAAGGCCAAGGGGGGCCGCCCGCTGCACGTGATCGAGGGCCCGCTCATGGACGGCATGAACGTCGTCGGTGACCTGTTCGGCCAGGGCAAGATGTTCCTGCCGCAGGTGGTCAAGAGCGCGCGTGTGATGAAGCAGGCCGTGGCCCACCTGCTGCCCTACATCGAAGAAGAAAAGCGACTGCTGATCAACGCCGGTGGCGAGGCCAAAGCCAAGGGCAAGATCGTCATCGCCACCGTCAAGGGCGACGTGCACGACATCGGCAAGAACATCGTCACCGTCGTGCTCCAGTGCAACAACTTCGAGGTGGTGAACATGGGCGTGATGGTGCCCTGCCACGAGATCCTGGCCCGGGCGAAAGTGGAAGGCGCGGACATCGTCGG
>JBKJJF010000052.1:0-28850 GCA_046598195.1 Rhizobacter sp.
GGTGGGTGCTAGGGGGCGGCTCTGGGGTGGCTCAGCGCGTGGCTTGGCGGGCCAGCAGCGCACGCGCGGCCGGCTCCGAAGAGGCCGGGTTCTGGCCGGTGATGAGCGCCCCGTCGGACACCACGTAGGGCTGCCAGTCGGCGCCCTTGCTGTACACACCGCCGTTTTCCACCAACAAGTCTTGCACCAGAAACGGCACCACCTGGGTCAGGCCCGCGGCGTCTTCTTCAGAGTTGGTGAAGCCGGTCACACGTTTGCCCTTGACCACCGAGGCGCCATCGGCACCCTTGGCACGCCACAGCACACCAGGGGCATGGCACACGGCCGCCACAGTTTTGTCGGCTTTGAGCATCTGCTGGATCAGCTCCAACGAGTGCGTGTCTTGCGCCAAATCCCACAGCGGGCCGTGGCCCCCTGGGTAGAAAACGGCGTCGTAGTCGGCCGCCTTCACATCGGCAAGCTTGCCGGTATGGGCAAGCGCGCGCTGAGCGTCGGCATCGGCCTTGAAGCGCCCAGTGGCCGCGGTTTGTGCGTTTGGCTCATCGCTCTTCGGGTCCAGCGGCGGCTGGCCACCCTTGGGAGACACCAGCGTCACCTTGGCGCCTGCGTCTTTGAACACGTAGTACGGCGCAGCAAATTCTTCCAGCCAGAAACCGGTTTTCTTGCCGGTATCGCCGAGTTGGTCATGCGAGGTCAACACCATCAGGATGTTCATGGGGATCCTTGTGATTGCGTTTGGTGGCGGTTGGTGAAAAGCGTGGTCAACAGCCCTTGAGGCGCAAGGCGAATGCGCTTTGCGCCGTCAACAAATCAAGTTAGCGCGCGATGCGGCAGCACGCAGTCAGAGCGCGGCCCAAACGGCTGTAGGACAAGACGACGGGGGCGCGGCGCCCCGCTGCTGACTTGGCCGCAGGCGGCCGATGGGCGGCCGATGGGCGGCGCTGAAGGCGCCTGGGCAAGGCTCGGCGCCATGTCGCGCGAGCGCGGTCGGGCCTCAGCCTGTCATGCGACCGGAGCGAACTGGACCGTTTTGTGGCTAGCTCGCGACCGTCTCTTCAGATTCGCAACGGCCGAACGGCCCACGCCCGCAAGACTTCATCGATGGTGTGAAGCAGCACGTGCAGGTCGACCGGCTTGGCGAGATAGCGGTCAAACCCGGCGCCGAGGCCGCGCTGGATGTCGTGGGGCATCGCGTCAGCTGACAACGCGATCACGGCCACGTCGCGCAACTGCGCGTCGCTGCGCAGGGCCTGCAGAACCTGGTAGCCGTCCATGCCGGGCAGCTGGATGTCCAGCAGCACGATGTCCGGCCGCCGTTCGTGTGCCAGTGCCAGGCCGGCGTCACCAGACGGCGTGATCCGCAGGCGCACTTTCGGGTAGTGCGCCAGAAAGGCGGCGATGAGTGCGGCGTTTGGAGCGTTGTCTTCGATGTACAGGATGTCGCAGGCCAGCTCGCGCATCGACGCAGGCGCCGGAATGGCCACGGAAGCTGCTGCCATGTCGCCATCGGCCGGCCGCAGGTCGATCCAGAACACCGATCCGTCACCGACCACACTGTCGGCGCCGATCGTGGCACCCATCAGTTCGGCCAGTTGCTTTGACAGCGACAGGCCGATGCCGGTCCCCTCAACATCGCCCAGTTCCGCGCCCAAGCGCTCGAACGGCTGAAACAAGCGGGCCATCTGCTCGGGGGTCAGCCCCGCCCCGCGATCGGCCACCGACAGCCGCGTGTGACCCGCTCGCCGTTCACAACGGACATGGATCGTGCCGCGTTCGCGGTTGTACTTGACGGCATTCGACAGCAGGTTGACCAGCACCTGGCGCAAGCGCAGCCGGTCGGCCAGCACCCAGGCGTCTGTGGCGGGGCAATCTTGGGTCACCTCGAGCCCGCGTGCCGCGGTCAGCGGCTGCACGATGGCCACGCACTCGTTGATGAGGGGCAGCAGATCGAGGGCCTCGATCTTGATCGCCATCTTGCCGACCTCGATGCGAGCCAGATCGAGCAACTCCTCGATCATCTGCAGCAGGTGGTCGCCGGCACGCCGAATCTCGCCGGCCCATTTCAACTGCCGGGGTGAGGGGTCGGACATCTCGATGATCTGCGCAAACCCCAGGATGGCATTCATCGGTGTGCGCAGCTCGTGGCTCATGCGCGAGAGGAACTCGCTCTTGGCACGGCTGGCCCCTTCGGCGCGTTCCATCGCCTGCTGCAATTGCGACGTGCGTTCGCGCACCCGCGCCTCCAGGCTGGCGTTGAGCTCGCGTATCTCGTGTTCGGCCGCTTTCTGGTCGCTGATGTCCAGCGCGGTCAGCACCGCGCTGGCCACCGCGCCGTCGCGCACGATCGGCATGATCGACACCACGTAAGCGTGCGGCTCGCCGCTCGGGTTGGGGAGGGTGTATTCCAGCCGTTGCGGCGAGTGGGTGGCAAATACCGCCTCCACCGCCTGCCCGATGCGTGGCCGCAGGTCCGACGGAAACCAGTCGACCAGTTTCGAACCCTCGACCTGCGCGCGCGTGAGGCCGGGCCACGTGCGGTTGGCAAAGGTGATCCGACCCTGCGGGTCGAGCTCGTAGATGAAGGCGGTCGATTCGTGCGTCAGCGCGCGCAGGCGTTCGTCGGAGCCGCGCAGCTCGGCGACCGCCGTGCCGAACGAAGTCGACAGGCCGTTGATCGACGCGGTGACGGTGTCCAGGATATCGGGCCGCCAGCGCCCGGTGGCCGGGCGGTCGAGCTGCACCTGCTCACCGCGCGGCGCGGCCGGGTCGATGCGGCGCACAAACGCGGCGATGCGCGTGAGGTGGCGTGTGACGGAGTACTGAAACACCAGCAGCATGAAGCCGGCCACCAGCAACGTGTTCACGGCATTGTTCAGCAGGGTCACGAGCAGCTGATTCCACAGGCGCTCGAGCACGCGGTCGACGCTGGCTACGATGCGCAGGGTACCGATGGTCAGCGCCTGGCCGCGGTGCTCGCGCTGCAGCGCAACCTCGGCGACGACGCTGCGTTGCGACACCACCTTGCCGGCCGACCAGCGCGTCTGGCCGTCGACGGTGATGCCGATGAACTCGATGTCCGGCAGGCGCAGCAGGCCGTCGAGCTGGGTCTGCACCTGCTCGCGGTCGGCGACCCAGACTGCGCCGGTCAGTGCCGGCAGGTAGCTCTTGCCGATGAAATCGATCGAGCGGTCGATCTGGCCCAGGTCGCGGCGGTATTCGGCATGCAGCTCAATCGCCGTGATCACCGCCGTGATCAGCGTGCTGAACAGCACCAGCGCGAGGATCAGTTTCTTGGCGACCCCGTTGCCGTTGAACAGCGCCTCGCGCAGAAAGCCGGCGTGCGGGTCGCTCACCGCGTCGGCTCCAGCGGCTTGAGCGTCCGGTCGTAGATGCGCTGCCAGGTGCCGTCGCGTTTAGCGGCAGCAAGCGCGGCCGCCAGCGGGGCAACCAGGGCCTCGTGGCGACGATGCAGGTAGATGAACATCTCGGCCCGTGCCAGCGGCGGCTCGAACAGGCGCACCGCGAGCCCGGCCTCGCGCGCCAGCCACAGCCCCTGCCAACGGCCGAGCAGCACCACGTCGGCACGGCCCGTGGCCAGCAGCGGGAACAACTGGTCGAGCGCACGCACGGTGGTGACATTGGGCGCCGCGCCGACCTGGCGTTCGAAGATTTTCACCCCCGTGACGTAGGCCACGCTGTAGCGGGCCAGGTCGCCCCAGTTCTGCACCCGCACATCCGGACGGATGGCAAAGGCGACAAAGTCGAAATCGAGCACCTTCTCGGGCACCTGCACGAGGTTGGGGTAGTCCTTCTCGAAGCCGGCAGCACGGAACATGTCGCCGTCTTCGATGCCCGCGTTGGCATTCACCAGCGCGCGCTCCATCGGCAGCCCGAGCAGCGTTGCGTCGACCCCGATGCGGCCGAACACCTCTTGTGCAAGCGCATCGAGAAAACCGATGTGCCCGGGGGCCGAGATCAGCGGCGCAAGCGCGCCGGTGGTCAACGTGAACCGCGGCCGCGCGGCGAGCGCCCAGCCGGGCGCAAGGGCAGCCCATGCGATCCCGAGCAGCGCGCAACGGCGTTGATTCACCTGACCCAGCATGGAACCCTCCTTGTTCGCAGATCGCTATCAGCTCCCAACCCTCTGACGCCGATACCGGCCTCGCCAGCTAAACCGCGCAACTCCGAAACCCACTGAACACATCATCGCGATGCGGCAGCAAGAAGCGCCTGAACTTCGGGTTGCGCATGCGCTCGCGCGTGGCAAACGACGCGCCGCGCAAGACCTTGTGTGAGCCGAACACGGGCTGCGAGTAACTGCGGTCGGGGCCTGCGGTGAAGCCCGGGTAGGGGCGAAAACTCCCCGCCGTCCACTCCCACACCTGTCCAAAGCGCAGCCCGCGTGAGAGCCCGGTGTGCGCCGCCAGCTCCCACTCCAGCTCGGTGGGCAGGCGCCGGCCGGCCCAGCGGCACCAGGCATCGGCTTCGTACCAGCTCACGTGCATGGCGGGCTGGCTCATGGGCACACGCGTGAGCTTGCCAAAACGTTGCAGCATCACACTCTGGCGCATCTGGTCTACATGGCGTGGGGTGCGCCGGCCTTCGTGTTGCACCCAGGCCCAACCTTCGGGCGACCAGTGCGACACATCGTCATAACCGCCGTCTTCGACGAACTCGCAGTACTGCGCCCAGGTGATGGGCTGCGCGTCAATCTCGAACTCGGGCACGGCGTGTTGGTGAGCCGGGCGCTCGTTGTCGAATGCAAAACCATGCGGGGCCGTGCCGAGCGACCAGCGCGAGGCCGGGAACAAGAGCGGGCCACGCGTGGCCAGGGTGCCGAGCAAGGGCAGCAGCCCGGCGTCGAAGCCCAGCGTCTGCGACATCTCGGCAAAAGCTTCGCATTGCATGTCTTCGCGAAACAGCGCCTGGCGATAGAAATACAGCGCATCGTCTTCTTCGGGCGTGTGCTCCAGCAGCTCAAGCGTGGTTTCCAGCGTGTCGGCCAGGTACTGGCGTGTGGCCTGCGCGTGCGGCAGCGGCAGCTGCCAGCGGGCGCCGTGAGGCGCGAGCGTCGGGTCGTACCACTCGTCGGCAAACGGGTCGATCGACGCCAGCCGCAGCGAGCCCGGCTCGGTATGTTCGCCACGCTGGCGCTGCACGTTGCGCGAGATCCAGTACTCCTGAAACCAGCCCAGGTGGCCGAGCGACCACAGCGGCGGGTTCAGCTCGGGCTGCATCGGCACACCCAGCGGCGGCTCGGTGAGTGCAGCCTCCAGCGCGCTCATCCAGCGCAGCGTGTGATTGCGCGCGTCCATCAAGGCCAGCGACAGCAAGCCCTTGCCAGCACGCCGCATCTGCGACGACTCAATGGGGGCGGCTTCGAAATCGAGCACGTGGGTGGTTCAGGTGTTGGGTGCAGTGTAGGCCGCGGCAAACTGGGGCAGCACATCGTTGATGCTCCACCAATTCGCCTTGCTGGCCACGTAAAAGTGGGCCGCTGGCCGCACCGCCAGCGGCTCGTTGATGAGCCCGGCGCGAATGCGCAGCACCTCGGGCTGGTCGTCACGCCGGCTGTAGACGGGCGAGCCGCAGCGGCGGCAGAACGCGCGTTTTTTGCCGGGTGAAGACTCGTACTCGGTCAACAACTCCGCGCCACTGTCAAGATGGAACGCCGAGCGCGCCACCGGCGTGTTGGTAGCAAACGCCGCGCCCTGCGCCTTGCGGCATTGAACACAGTGGCACACCTGGATCGGCTCCAACTCGCCGGTGATGCGGAAGGTGATGCCTGAGCACAGGCAGTGGGCGGTGTAGGTCATGGGCTGCTCAATGGGTCGTGACAACGATCGGCGCACCGCGCGTGATGATCATCGTGTGCTCGTACTGCGCCGAGAGGTTGCCGGGGGCGCCGACCAGCGTCCAGCCGTCGGCCGCTTCTTCGACGATGCGGCTGCGGGTAGAAAGAAAGGGCTCGATGGTGATGACCTGGCCTACGTGCAGCACCCGTGTGTCGCGCGGGTCACGGTAGCCCAGGATCTGCGTTGGCTCCTCGTGCAAGGCACGGCCCACGCCGTGACTGGCCAGGTTCTCGATCACCTTGAAGCGGTAGCCCCGCGCGGTGCGCTCGATCGCGCCGCCGATGGCGTTGATCGGTGCGCCGGCACGCGCCTGCTTCATGGCGGCCTTCAGAGCCTCACGTGTGGCGTGGCACAGCCGCATTTGCACGGCCGTGGTGGGCGGCACGGCGCGTGTGCCACCGGTGTCGGCAAAGTAGCCGCTCAATTCGGCCGACACGTCCACATTCACCAGGTCGCCCGCGCAAATCACGCGGTCTCCAGGGATGCCGTGTGCCGCCTCTTCATTGATGCTGATGCAGGTGGCGGCCGGAAACCCATAGGTGAGCTGAGGTGCCGAGCGAGCGCCGTGCTGCGCCAGCAGTTGTGCCCCGATCGCGTCGAGCTCGCGGGTGGTCATGCCCGGCTCGATGGCGTCGAGCATGTGCTGCAGAACGAGGGACACAACGCGGCCGATGCGTTGCAGTCCGTCGGCGTCGTCTTGGGTCTCGATGGTCATTGGAAGGGCCGTGGATCAGGCTCGTTCGACTGTAGCGGATCGACCCTGATGCGCGCCCCGACTCGCCCACAACCGCCCGGCTGTGCTGAAATACGGCACTTCGCTGGATTGGTGAGAAAACAATGAAACGTCGACTGCTGACTTGGGCTCTCTGTGGCACGGCATGGCTGGGAATGGCTGCCGCAGCAAACGCTGCCGAAGGCCCGCGCACCTACGCGGTGATCTCGCTCATTGGCGACAAGATGAGTGTCATCACTTATCAAAAAAGCACCGGCAGCGGCATCGATCGCAACCGGCGAGACGGCGTTGACATCACCGACGGTTTGTTTGACAAGATCGCACTCAGCACAATTGAAAAGGCCCTGAACGCCCAGTCCGACAAACCCCGAAGCCAGTTGTTCGAGTTGGCCTCACCCAGCTTGTTCACACGCCAGGATCGCTTCTTCAGCGATGGCAAGTTGATTTTGCCGGAGGCCATTCACAACGCGCTCAAAGGCGATGGTGCGACCCACTTGCTGCTCGTGACCAAGTTTCGCGCAGAAGCACGCATGCAGGCCGACGGGTCAAAGGTCGGCAGCGGAGTGGTCGAAGGGCTGGGTTTCTACATCGACCCTGTGAGCCCCATGATCAGCAATGAGACTGGCCGCAAGAGCAATGGCTTTCTGGCGTCGTTCGCGTTCATGCGGCTGTCACTGGTCGATCTGGGGTCGTCTGCCGTATTGCGTCAGAAGTACATCGAGGCCTCGACGATGGTGATCACCGCCAACAACAAGGACGCTTACAACCCCTGGGATACGCTGAGCCCGGCCGACAAAATCGAGCGCCTGCGCTACTTGGTCGACACCGAGCTGACAAAAGGCGTCGCTTCGCTGCTCGCCCCCTGACCCAGCGAGACCGGCCCCGCACACCTACAACAACATGGCACTGGCGCAATGCAGAGCGCTGTATGAAAATACAGTCACTCGCACATGCCCATGGCCGCCTCTGCACCCCGCCTGATCGCCCACCTCGACATGGATGCGTTCTACGCCTCGGTCGAGCTGCTGCGTTACCCCGAGCTGCGTGGGCTGCCGGTGGTGATCGGTGGCGGGCGGCGCCACCAGCCGGTGCAGCGCGCCGACGGAAGCCACGCGTTTTTTCGCTTGCGCGACTACACCGGCCGCGGTGTGCTCACCACCAGCACCTACGAGGCGCGTGCGCTCGGCGTGTTTTCAGCCATGGGCACGATGAAAGCGGCGCTGCTGGCGCCTGACGCCATCCTGCTGCCAGTCGATTTCGACGAGTACCGCCGCTACTCGCGCCTCTTCAAGGCCGCGGTGCGCCACATGGCACTGCCGGTTGAAGACCGTGGGGTTGACGAAATCTACATCGACCTCACCGACCACCCCGGCGCGCAACAAGACGCCGGCCGCGCCGCCGGCCAGGCACTGAAAGAAGCGGTGTTCCAGGCCACGGGGCTCACGTGTTCGGTGGGTGTCACACCCAACAAGCTGCTGTCGAAAATGTGCTCCGAGTTCGACAAACCCAACGGCCTCACGCTGCTGGGTCTCGACGAAATCCCGACGCGCATCTGGCCGCTGGCGGTGCGCAAGATCAACGGCATCGGCCCCAAGGCGAGCGAGAAGCTGGCGGCGCACCAAATCCACACCATCGGCGAGCTGGCCGCCGCCGACCCGGCGCTGCTGCTCGCTCACTTCGGCAAGAGCTACGGCGCCTGGCTGCATGAAGCGGCGCACGGGCGCGACGAGCGGGCGGTGGTCACCCACAGCGAGCCGGTGTCGATGAGCCGCGAAACCACCTTCGAGCGCGACCTGCATGCGGTGCGTGACCGCAGCACGCTCAGCACCATCTTCACCAACCTGTGCATCGAGCTGGCCGACGACCTGGCGCGCAAGGGCTACGCCAGCAAGACCATCGGCATCAAGCTGCGCTTCGATGATTTCAAGATCGTGACGCGCGACCTCACCCTGCCCGCCCACACGCTCGACGCGCGCAGCATCCGCCGCGCGGCCGGCGAGTGCTTGAAGCGGGTCGACCTCACGCGCCGCCTGCGCCTGCTGGGCGTGCGCGCTGGCAACCTGGCCAAGCTGACCGATCTGGTTGACCCTCATGGCGCCGAGGCCACGCTGGTGGCTCAGGAGGCACCGGCTGCGTACCATGCGCCGATGCCGCTGTTCGACGCTGCACCGCCCTCCGAAAGCTGACGCGCCGCCTGCCAATTTGTGCACACATTTGAGTGCATCCAAATGGAAGTGGTGCGCGTAAAAACACGTCGAACCTGTTCAAACGACAAAGGAGAACTCGCATGCCCTTTCGCCGCATCCGCAGCCGTTGCACGGCCCTGGCCTGCACCCTGCCACTGGCCCTGGCCGCAGCGCCGGTCCTGGCACAGAGCGCCAGCCCCACCACCTACAGCGGCAAGCTGCTGCTGACGGGCGGTGTGAGCAGCATCGATGGCGCGGCTGGTGGTGGCCTCACGCCCTGGGCCGTGACCGGCGGTTATGCCACCGCGGGTGAGATCGGTGGCTCGGCTTTCGCCACCCATGTCAAAACCAAAGACTTCGCGCTCAACGACCTTGGCGCCACTTTCAGCTACGGTGAGCGCATCGAGCTCTCGCTCGCTCGGCAAGACTTCGACGCCGGCCCGGTGGGCCCGGCGCTCGGCATGAATGGCCTGCACCTCAAGCAAAACATCTTCGGCGCCAAGCTGCGCGTGGCCGGTGACGCCGTGCTCGACAGCGACTCCTGGATGCCGCAGATCGCCGTCGGCGTACAGCACAAGAAAGCCCACCCCGACCGCCTGGGCGACACCCTCACCGCGCTGGGCGCCAAACACAGCGGCACCGACTTCTACATCAGTGCGACCAAGCTCTTTCTCGCGCCAGGCGTTCTCATCAACGGCACCTTGCGCGCCACCAAAGCCAACCAGAACGGCCTGCTCGGCTTTGGCGCCACCGACCACAGCAGCTACAGCTTGCAGCCCGAGGTGTCGGTGGCCTACCTGTTGAGCAAGAGCATCGCCATCGGCGCCGAGTACCGCGCCAAGCCCGACAACTTTCGCGACGTGAACGCGCTCGGAGCCGGCGCGCTGAAAGAAGACGATTGGGCCGACGTTTTCATCGCCTGGGCGCCCAGCAAACATTTTTCGCTCACCGCCGCGTATGTGGATCTCGGCAAAATCGTGCCGGGGGTCGTCACGCGCCGGCAGACCGGCACGTATCTCTCGGCCCAGATCGCCTTCTGAATCGGAGCCCCCCATGAAATACCTGACCATCCTTTTGCGCAGCCTGATCATCTGCACCGCGCTCTTCGCCAACAGCGCCCACGCACAAGCCACCGGCGCCCACGCACCAGCCGCCGACGACAGCCTCTACCAGCAGCTCGGCGCGCAGCCCGGCCTCACCACGCTGATGGACGACTTCATGACCCGGCTGCTGGCCGACTCGCGCATGAACCCCTTCTTCAAAGACGTGGATCACAAACACGTCAAGGCCCAACTCGTGGCGCAGTTCTGCGAAGTTTCGGGTGGGCCCTGCAAGCTCAAGGGCCCCGACATGAAGAAGGCCCATGCCGGCATGGACATCACCAAGAGCAACTTCAACGCCCTGGTCGAGGTGCTGCAACACAGCATGGACGCGCAAGGCATCACCTTCCGCACGCAAAACAAGCTGCTGGCCAAGCTGGCGCCGATGCACCGCGACATCATCAATACACCCTGACCGTCACAAAGATCGGGCATCGCGGCACACCGTGGATTCCCGCTTTCGCGGGCATGACCAAGCCTCTATCCTCCCCACCTATTCTTCGCACACCATGAACAAAAAAACCTTTGCCTTGCTTGCGCTGGCCCTGGTCGCCGGTTTGTCCCACGCCGGCACCGTGCAGCTCACCGTCACCGACAAAGACGGCAAACCTGTCCCCGACGTGGTGGTGCTGGTGCAACAAACCGTCAAGACCGTGCCCACGCCGGCTGCCAAGCCGGTGCTGATCAACCAGGAAGGTTCGCGCTTCATTCCCTTCCTGACGGTGGTGCCGGTGGGCAGCACGCTGCGCTTCACCAACAAAGACGGCTACGACCACCACGTGCGCTCCACCCCCAGCGGCCCGCTGGGCAGCATTGCGCCGGCCAAAACCTTTGAGTTGCGGCTCGACGCCGACCCCATCGCCTCGGCGCGCAGCGGCACCGACGCCTACCCCAGCGGCCCGGCCAAGAAGCCCTCGGGCACCTCGAGCGCCGACATCAAGATGGACCAAGCCGGCCCGATTGGCCTGGGCTGCCACCTCCACGGCTCGATGCGTGGCCAGGTCTATGTGACCGACACCCCCTGGTTCGGCAAGACCGACGCCAAAGGCGTGGCCACCATAGAAGGTGTGCCCGACGGCGCCGCCCAGCTCACGCTGTGGCACCCCGACCAGTTGCAAGACCAGGCCGCGGTGCCGGTGCAGTTGAGCGCCACACCGGTTTCGGCCAACACCCAGCTCAACTTCGTGCCTCGACGCCGGCGCTGATGCCCGTCATCACCTGCATCGAAGACCTGCGGGTGCTCGCGCAAAAGCGCGTGCCGCGCATGTTCTACGACTACGCAGACTCCGGCTCCTGGACCGAAGGCACCTACCGCGCCAACGAGAGCGACTTCCAGCGCATCTTGCTGCGCCAGCGGGTGGCGGTCGACATGAGCAACCGCTCGCTGCGCACCACCATGGCGGGGCAGAGCGTGGCGATGCCGGTGGCCCTTGCGCCCACCGGGCTCACCGGCATGCAGCATGCCGACGGCGAGATATTGGCGGCGCGTGCGGCTGAAAAGTTCGGTGTGCCGTTCACGCTGTCAACCATGAGCATCTGCTCGATCGAAGACATCGCGGCGCACACCAAGGCGCCGTTCTGGTTCCAGCTCTACTGGATGCGCGACCGCGACTTCATGCAGCGCCTGATGGACCGCGCCCGCGCCGCCGGCTGCTCGGCCCTGGTGCTCACACTCGACTTGCAGGTGCTGGGCCAGCGCCACAAAGACATCAAAAACGGCCTCACCGCGCCACCCAAGCCCACGCTCGCCAACATCCTCAACCTGATGATGAAACCGCGCTGGTGCCTGGGCATGGCCGGCACACGGCGCCACGGTTTTGGCAACCTGATCGGACACGCCAAGGGCGTGAGCGACATGAGCTCGCTCGGCGCCTGGACACGCGAGCAGTTCGACCCGCAACTCAACTGGAACGACGTGGCTTGGATCAAACAACGCTGGGGCGGCAAGCTGATCCTCAAAGGCATCATGGACGTGGAAGACGCCCGCCTGGCCGCCGACAGCGGCGCCGACGCGTTGATCGTCTCCAACCACGGCGGGCGCCAGCTCGACGGCGCCCCCTCATCGATCGCGGCGCTGCCCCATATCGCGCAAGAGGTGGGCTCGCGCATTGAGGTCTGGATGGACGGCGGCATCCGCTCGGGCCAAGACGTGCTCAAGGCCGTGGCCCTGGGCGCCAAGGGCACGCTGATCGGCCGCGCGTTTCTCTACGGCCTGGGTGCGATGGGTGAAGCCGGTGTCACGCAGTGCCTGGAGATCCTCGCCAAGGAGCTCGATGTGACGATGGCTTTTTGCGGGCACACCGACATCCGCAACGTGAACCGGCGCATCTTGTTGCCGGGCAACACTGGCACTTGAAGAAGCGTTTGCCTGTCGCATACTGACCGGATGCCGATAGACCACCTCATCTACCTCTACGACCCCCTGTGCGGCTGGTGTTACGGCGCCATGCCCGCCATTCACGGGCTGGCCGACCTGGGCGGCTGCATCGTCGAGCCGGTGCCCAGCGGCCTGTTCGGCGGAGACCCGAAGCGGCGCATCGACGCCGAGATGGCCCGCCACACCGAAGAGACCGACACCCGTATCGCCGCCATGAGCGGGCAGCGCTTCAGCGACGTGTACCGCCGCAAGGTGCTGGGCAACCCCGAGATGCCGTTCGACAGCCGCCCGGCCACCCAAGCGCTCACGGCGGTCTCGCAATGGAACGTGTTGCGCGAGCTTGATGCCCTGCACGCCTTGCAGCGCGAGCGTTTTGTCGCCGGCCGCGACATCAGCAACCGCGAGGTGATCACCCAGGCGCTGGCCGCCTCGCTCGGCGAAACACCCGAAGCCTGGGCCGCCCGCCTGGACGACCCCAAGCTGGCCCACGCCACCGACAAGCGCCTGAAGCGGGCGCAGCGGGTCATGCACTCGATCGGCGTGCATGGTGTGCCGGCGCTGGCGTGGCCCAGCGACAAGGGCCTGCGGCTGCTGCCGGGGCAATGGCTGTTCAACGACAAGTCACTGGCCCGCCAGTTGGAAACGCTCGGCTGATGCAATCTGGGGTTTTGCAGCCCATGCTTTCCACCCGTTGGCTTATTGGCAGGCTCTCACTCAAACGGGCGGTGTTGCATGTGCGCTGCGCAACCTGGCCTTCGGCACGGTGGCGCTGGGCAGCTCGGTGTTGTGGTTCGGCGAGTTACGCAAGTGGTGCTGAGAAGCTGGGATGCCAGCCACGCACTTGATGCATGACAAAGCCCTGTGAGGCTCGCGGTGCTCTGATTCAATTTTGACGATTGGAGCTCACCATGTCGCGAGACAACATGCTGCAAGGAAAAGTGGCCCTGGTCACAGGCGCCGGCTCGGGCATCGGTCGCGCGATCGCACTGCTTTATGCGCAAGAGGGCGCCCGTGTGCTGGTGTCTGACATCGACAGCGCCGGCGGCGAAGAAACCGTGCGCCTGGTGCGCGAAGCCGGTGGCCAGGCGGCGTTCGCCCGCGCCGACGTCGCCAAGCCCGACGACGCCCGTGCGCTGGTCGAGCGCGCCGTGCAGGCCTTCGGCCGGCTCGACATCGCCTGCAACAACGCCGGCATCGGCGGCGACATGGGGCCCACGGCCGACTACCCGATTGAGGGCTGGCAGCGGGTGATTGATGTCAACCTCTCCGGTGTGTTCTACGGCATGAAGTACCAGATCACGCAGATGCTGAAAGACGGCGGGGGGGCCATCGTCAACATCGCCTCCATCCTCGGCCAAGTGGCGTTTGCCAATGCACCCGCCTACACCGCCGCCAAACACGGCGTGGTCGGCCTCACCAAGGCGGCCGCGCTCGAATACAGCGCCCAGGGCGTGCGGGTCAACGTGGTCGGGCCGGCCTTCATCCACACGCCGATGATCGCGGCGCTGGAGAGCGACGCGCCCACCCAGCAGATGCTGGTGGCACAGCACCCGATCGGCCGCCTGGGCCGCCCGGAAGAGGTGGCCGAGCTGGTGCTGTGGCTCAGCTCACCACGTGCTTCGTTTGTGACCGGCGCGTACTACCCGGTCGACGGGGGCTACCTGGCGCGCTGAGGTCGTGCTCTCTCAGGCTCTCAGAGCGAGCGCGCCTCGAAGGTGTTGCACTGCGCCACGCTGCCGGTCTGGGTGCCCTTCTTGAACCAGGCCACACGCTGCGCACTGCTGCCGTGGGTGAAGGTTTCGGGTTGCACCGTGCCGCGTGACTTGCGTTGCAGCGTGTCGTCACCGATCTGCGAGGCCGCGTTGAGCGCTTCTTCCAGGTCACCCTGCTCCAGAATTTGGCGCGCGTTCTGCGCATGGTGGGCCCACACGCCGGCAAAACAATCGGCCTGCAGCTCCAGGCGCACGCTGAGCGCGTTTTGCTGTGCTTCGCTGACCTTGCCGCGCATGCTGTCGACCTTGCCGCTGATGCCCAGCAGGTTTTGTACGTGGTGGCCCACCTCGTGGGCGATCACGTAGGCCTGGGCAAAGTCGCCCGGCGCGCCCATTCGGGTGCGCATCGTTTCGTAAAACGTCAGGTCGATGTAGACCTTCTGGTCACCGGGGCAATAAAACGGCCCCATCGCCGCTTCACCGCGCCCGCAGGCTGTGGGCTCGCTGCCACGAAAGAGACGCAGCTTGGGCTCGCGGTAGGTGCTGCCCATTTGTTTGAACTGCTCGCGCCACACGTCTTCGGTGTCGGCCAGTACCACCGAAACGAACTGGGCCAACTTGTCGTCGGCCGGCGGTCGCTGGGCGGGCGCCTGCTGCGACTGGGGTGCCCCGCCGCCATCACCGCTCAGCAGGCCCAGCACGGTCAGCGGGTTGATGCCGAAGACCCAGCCCGCCACCAAGGCCACGGCCACCGTGCCCAGGCCGATGCCGCGCCCACCCCCGAGGCGGAAACCACCGCCGCCACCACCACCGCCGCTGCGCGCGTCTTCCACGTTGTCGCTTTCGCGATTGCCTTCCCACTTCATGCTGCGCTCCCGGTGTTGGCCGATGGAGCATGGTAGCGAAGGCGCCAAACAAAAGGGCTGCCCATGGCAGCCCTTCGCGGGGTCAATCAGAAAGCCGGCTCAGTGCGCGGTGTCTTCGCTCTTGGCGTAATGCGCAAACAGCTGCAGGGCCAGGCGTTGCAAGCTTTCATCAGCGCTGCTGTGGCCCAAGGCGATGCGGTCGAACGCATAAGGCCGGTCGTACATCATGCGCGCCACGTTCACCGGCAAGGCCTGCTGGGCCATCTTGCTGCGAAAGCGCCCGAGCGTCTTCAGATCGTCGATCAAGGCCACGGGCCGGCCCGCCGCGTGGGTGATGGCGGGCGACAGATCGAAAGCTTGGGACAAGGCATTCATGGGGTGTCTCCATGTGAAGCGTGTGCGCACACGATAGCCAAGCCCTGGCGCCGCAATCGCCTGAAAAGAGCCACCGATTCGGCCAGTTGACTGCGCAGCTTGCGCGCAGCGGCGTCAGCCGACGGGGTCGGACGCCCCATGCACGGCCGGGCCCGTGTCGCGGATGAACTCGTTGAGTTTGTCGCACCACCCGGCAGCCGAAGCTTCGAGCTCGTCCAGCGACAAGGCCTCGATGCCCGCATCGGCCAGCATCTTGTCCGAAGCCCCGTTGGAGGCGACGTGGTGCGACTTCTTCTCCAGGTACACCACCCGCTTGATGCCCACCTGGATGATCGATTGCACACACCGCGGGCAGGGGAACTGCGTGGCGTAAATGGTGCCGCCGGTCAGCGGCAACACCACGCAGTTGAGGATGGCGTTGACCTCAGCGTGGACGATGTAGCTGTGGCGCGACTGCAGTGGGTCGCTGTCGATGTCGGCCCAGTAAGACGCGTCGTTGTCGTCACAGCCACGCGGCAGGCCGTTGTAGCCCACGCCGAGAATCTTGTTGTCGGCGCTGGCAATGCAGGCGCCATTGCGCTTGCGGCCATCTTTGGAGCGGGCCGCCGCCAACAGGGCGACGCCCATGAACATCGAATGCCAGTGGATCAGGGGAACGTTTTGCATGGTGGAGCGGGCGGCAGACGGGTCGCGCGCAGGGCGCATTGTGCCGCCAGGCTGCGGCGTGCTTCACCGAACGCAGTCGTGTAGCCCTCCAGGGCGCCCCTGCCGGGGCCTGTGGAAATACCATGGTCACAGCGGCCGTGACGGCCCAAAATGACGCCCATAGATATTTGTGGAGACACGCCATGAGCGCACAACGCAGCACGCTGGATCTTCTGACCCAATACGCCACCTACCACCGCGACCGCCGCAACATCGTCACCCACTTCATCGGTGTGCCAATGATCGTGTTCGGTGTCGGCGTGTTGCTGGCCCGACTGCACCTCACCTTGCCAGGGCTCGACCTCACCGCCGGCTGGGTGGCGTTCTGCCTCGCCGCCGCCTGGTACCTGAGCCGGCGCGGCCCGCTCAGCCTGGGCTTTGCCGTCACCGCCGCCACCGGCGTGCTGATCGCGCTGGCGCACACCGTCTCAGGCGGCAGTGTGGCGAGCTGGCTCAGCTGGGGCGTGGGCATGTTTGCCATCGGCTGGGTGATTCAGTTCATCGGCCACTACTACGAAGGCCGCAAGCCCGCGTTTGTCGACGACATCGTCGGCCTGCTGGTCGGCCCGATGTTCGTCACCGCCGAAGCGATGTTCATGCTGGGCTGGAACAAACCCCTGCTCGCCGAGATCGAGCGCCGCGCCGGGCCCACGCACATTCGCGATCTGGCCCACCCGGCGTGAGGCGATTGCTGCAACGCGCAGGCCTGGTGTTGCTGGGCCTGCTTGGGCTCGCCGTCGCCTTCGTGGCGGTGCAAAGCCAGCGCCGCCCATCACTGGCCCCCTACCAAGCGCTCACCCTGCCCGCCACCAGTGGCAACGAGGTGGTGAAGGTGCGTTTCGCTGGTGTCGCCACCCTGCTGTTCGACGACGGCGAAACCGCCTGGATGACCGACGCGTTCTTCAGCCGCCCCGGCCTGTGGCCCACCCTGACCAGCAGAATCGGCCCCAACCCCGCCGTGATCGAGCGCGAGCTGGCCCGCCTGGGGGTGAGCCGCCTGGCCGCCGTGGTGCCGGTGCATTCGCACTACGACCACGCGATGGATTCGCCGGTGGTGGCGCAGCGCACCGGCGCCTTGCTGATTGGCTCCCTGTCCACGCTCAACCTGGGGCGTGGCCTGAAGCTGCCCGAAGACCGCATGCGTTTGGTTCAACACGGTGACGTGGTGACGCTGGGCAAGTTCAGCCTGCGCTTCATCGCCAGCCGCCACAGCCCCACGCTCTACAGCGACGGGGTGCACGCCGACACGTTGGACGCCCCGCTGACCCCACCCGCACACGCCTCCGCCTACCCCGAAGGGCAGGTGTGGTCGATCGTGGTCGAGCACACGTCAGGCAAGCGCATGCTGGTGCAAGGCAGCGCCGGCATCGTGCCCGGCGCGCTGGCGGGGCTGAAGGTCGACACCGTGTTCCTCGGGGTGGGCACGCTGGGCAAAAAAGACGAGGCCTACCGCACGGCCTACTGGCAAGAAACCGTGCGAGCCAGCGGTGCCAAACGGGTGATCGCCATTCACTGGGACGACTTCTGGCTGCCGCTCGACCAGCCTCTAGCCGCCATGCCACTGCTGTTTGACAACCTCGACGTGGTGATGGCCGACCTCACCCGGCGCGGCGCGGCCGATGGGGTGGAGGTGCGGCTACCGCCGACCTTCAGCCCGTTTGCGCCTTGAGCTTCAGGTGGTCTTCGACACCGTGATGGTCGGAAACTTCGATGAGAAGTCTTTCGAGCGCTGCGCGATCTTCACCGCCAGTTGGCGGGCCATCGCCTTGTAGAGACCGGCGATCTCGCCATCGGGCTCGCTCACCACGGTGGGTGAGCCCGAATCGGCTTGCACCCGGATGCCCATGCTCAGCGGCAAGGCGCCCAGGTAATCCATGTTGAACTCGGCCGCCATCTTCTTGCCACCGTCTTCGCCAAAGATGTGCTCCACATGGCCGCAGTTCGTGCAGACGTGCATGGCCATGTTTTCGACGATGCCGAGGATGGGCACGCCCACCTTCTCAAACATCTTGATGCCGCGCCGTGCGTCGAGCAGGGCAATGTCTTGCGGGGTGGTCACGATCACTGCGCCGGTGAGTGGCACACGCTGGCTCAAGGTGAGCTGGATGTCGCCGGTGCCCGGGGGCATGTCGACGATCAGGTAGTCGAGCTCACGCCAGTTGGTCTGGCGCAGCAGTTGGTCGAGCGCCTGGGTGGCCATCGGGCCGCGCCAGATCATCGCGTTGTCGGCTTCGACCAAGAAGCCGATCGACATCACCTGCACACCGTGGTTTTCCATCGGCTCCATGGTCTTGCCGTCGGCGCTCTCGGGCCGGCCCGACAGGCCCATCATCATGGGCTGGCTGGGGCCGTAGATGTCGGCATCAAGAATGCCCACACTGGCGCCCTCGGCGGCAAGCGCCAGGGCCAGGTTGACGGCGGTGGTGCTCTTGCCCACACCACCCTTGCCCGAGGCCACGGCGACGATGTTTTTCACGTTGGGCAGCAGCTGCACGCCGCGCTGTACGGCGTGAGACACGATCTTTGTCGCCAAGCGCGCCTCGACCTGGCCCACGCCCGCCACGGCCTGGGTCGCCGCGGTGAGCGCCGCCGTCAGGGCAGCAATCTGGCTCTTGGCCGGGTAGCCCAGCTCGACGTCGAACGATACCGCTGCCCCGTCGATGCGCAGGTTCTTCAGCTGCCTGGTGGAGACGAAGTCTTTGCCAGTGTTGGGATCGATGACGGTTTTGAGTGCGTCAAGCAAGGCAGATTCGGTGAGGGCCATGGCGGGTTTCAGAGTGGCAAGGAAGCCGAAGCAGTCTAGCGCGCAGGCCGTCTCCTGCATGGGCCAATGTGCGACTCGAAAACAACAACGTCACGCCCAGCAACCCGATGGTGTTCGACGCCTACGGCAACGGGGTTCGCCCTTTGTTTCGCGTCAATCTGGGTGGCGCGTCGGCCATCGACTTCGGCACCTACAACAACACCGACAACGACGGCGGCTACACCCTGCGCAACGTCATCATCGAGAGCACTGAACTCACCGGCTTTCACATCGCCATCCATTCGCAGACCCGCGCACACCACGGTGTGACGAACGTGGTCATCCGCAACAACAGCATCAGCAGCAACAGCGGCATGGGCATCTTGGGCCAGTTCAGTGACAGCGTGATCGAGTGCAACCTGTTCGAAAGCAACAACTACGTGAGTGGCAGCGGCTTCGACCACGGCACCTACCTGTCGGGCAATGCCGACGGCGGGCGCAACCTCGTGCTGCGCAACAACCGCTACATCCGCAACTCGGTGGTGAACGGCACATGCCTTGGCGGCAACATGACCTTCCACGGGCAGATGGACGGCGTGCTCATCGAAGGCAACACCATCGAACAAGAGGCGGCAGCGCGCGGGTGCTGGGCCATGTCGATCACCCAGGACTACAACACGGCCGAGTGGTTCCGCAACTTCGTGGTGCGCAACAACCGGATCATCAACGCCGGCAACACCGCGATGGCCATTCAGTCGGCCCCGGGCATCGTGGTCGAAGACAACCTGATCATCAACACGCAAACCACCTACCAGACCGGCATCAACGTGGGCCACAACGAGTACCAGAACGGCGACGTGCCCGACGGCAACGCGGTGGTGCGCAACAACACCGCCTGCTACCCCACGCCGGCCAACGGCAGCAGCGTGGTGCGCGTGACGGCGCCCAATTCACAGGTCAGCAACAACCTGACGATGACCGGCGCGGCAGCCAGCAGCGGGGTGTGTGCACGTTGAGCGTCGCTCAGCGGCTTGGAGCCCCTATTCGACTTGCGAAGCCGACGTCAAGGCGCTCAACACACAGCGGTTGATCTCGCTCACGCTGAGCATCAGCGTGTCGGCTGCAGAGCGGAAGTCGTACAGCGACTCGTTCTCGACCGCCCGCACCAGATCGAAGTACGGCTGGTACGGGCCTGACCCGTCGACCAGCGCCTGGTACACCCGCTCGGGCACCGGAATGGTTTTCAGCAGCTCGGAGAACGGCTGCTTGAACATGCGGTCGAGCAAGGAGAACACACCGCAGATGAACATCTCGTTGCGCATCTCTTCGTCGCCCGACGAGCGCACGAGTTCTTCCATCAGCAGGCCGCGGCGCACGGCCGCAAACATCACCGGCTTCATGTTGCCGTCTTTGCCCGCCGTGGCCAGCAAGAGCGCCAGCCAGCGCTTGAGGCGCTGATAGCCCAGCATCATGATGGCGTGGCGGAAGGAGCTGATCTCGACCCGCAGGCCAAAGGCCGGCGAGTTGATGTAGCGCATCAGCTTGAAGGCCAGCGACGGGTCGCGCTTCAAGGTGCCTTCGAGCTTTTCGATTGGTTCTTCTTTGTCGACGCGCTGGATCAGCTCGACGATCACTTGCAGATCATTCTGCGGCTGCTTGCCCTTGGCCAGGCTCATGTTGATCACGTCGTCGATCGGCCACCCGAGCACGGCGGCGGCACCACGGGCGAAGCAGCTTTCCAGCTCTACCAGGGTGCGCACGCCAGCTTGCACGTGCGGGATGTTGCGCTCCACACCGGCCGGTGTGGCAGCGCCTGTTTCGTTGATGCGGCGGTCGTCTGCCAGGTCGATGATCGAGTAGGTGAAGCAGGGCAAAACCTCACGCGGCAGCTCTTTCAAGGGGCGGCCCTTGATCAGCAGCACCGTGCCGGCGGCATGCAGGTTTTGCAACGCCGTGACGTTGGCTGGGTCAACCGCCATGAAGGCCGGCACCTCCACCATCAGGTTGGGCGACGGCGCGGCACGCAGCAGGTCTTGCAGCAGGTTTTCGCTCAGCACATTGAGGGAGGCCTTGCTCCCATTGGCTGGCCAGACGCCGCCCACGGCATGCAGCAGTTGCGCCACGTCGGGGGTGGCCTCGGGGTGCAGTGGAAACACCGTCAGGCGGGTGGCCGACACGGCACGGCTGCGGTCAATGAAAGGCGAATAACCGAGGGCGACCTGGCCCAGGATGGTGTTGTCGTTCACGCGCCGCGTCCCTTGGAATCAGGTGATGTAGTCGAAGAGCGACATCTTCTGCACCAGCGAGTAGCTCTTGAGCGCTGCATCGTATCCCGTTTGTTTGTTCTGAAAGTCTGAAATTGCCTTCACCATGTCCAGGCCTTCGGCGTTGTTGCGATCGGTCTGGCTGGCCAGGCGCAGGTCGTCGAGTCGGCCGGTGGCGCTGTCGATGCGGTTGAGCGTTTCACCCACCTGGGCGCGCACCGACTGCATCTGCCCCATGGCGGCGTCAACCGCGGCGAGGTAGGTCGAGTTGCTCTGGGCGATCTGCGAGCCGCTGCGCAGCGGCGTGTTGAGCGCCGTCACCGCGTTGTCGAGCGCGGTGAAGATGTTGAGGTCGGCGCTCGAGGGTGTGAGGTCGAACTGGTCGGCGTCGGCCGGCACGCCGGTCACGGTGGCCGACAGGCCGTCGAACTCAATCGCGCGGCCCGAAACATACGGCACGCCGGCGATGGCCGTGCCCGCGCCGTCTTGCAGCACCGAGTAGGTGACCACACCCGCGGTGTTACTGAAGACGATGCTGTAGCTGGAGCCGGTGAGCGCGCTCGGGTCGGTCACCCGGCCGGTGTCGACCCAGGCGGTGCCAGTGCTCACGGTGGGGGCGGTGACGAACATGCCGTTTCCGGTGCGCCCGCTCATCCAGGCGGCACGGCCGTCGACGGTGAGCGGCAGCGGGTCGCCCGAGGCGGCGTCTACCTGGCCGGGAGCGCCCTGGTAGGTGACACCACCGGCGGCGTCGAGAAACGGCGCGTGGTCGGCCGCCTGCCCGCCGAAAAGGTAAGTGCCCGAACCGTCTTGCCGGTTGGCCACGGCCAACAACTGGTCGCGCAGGCCGGCGATCTTGTCGGCTTGCACGCGGCGCTCGCGGTCGCTGTAGCTGCCGTTGCCGGCGGCCACCATGGCCTCGCGAATTTGTTGCAGCAAGTCGCTCGCATCGCCCATCGCACTTTCGGCCAGGGTCATGGCGTTCTGGCTGGCGTTGACGGCGCGCTGGGTGGCGTCGGTGTGCATCTCGGCCGCGAGGGCCCGCTCGGCGCGGGCCGCTGCAGCGGGGTCGTCGCTCGCGCGGTTGACACGCTTGCCGGTGGTGAGCTGCTCCTGCGCCGTGGAAAGCGCGCTCTGGCGCCGCGTCAGCGAGTCAACCGATGCATCAAAGGTGTTGGCTGTGCTGATGCGCATGGTGTGGTGTGCCTCTGGTCAAAACAACTCAGATCGATGGAGCTCAGCTGCCCGTCGTGCGCAACAAGGTGTCGAACACGTCTCTGGCCACCTGCAACATCTTGGCGGCGGCCTGGTAGCTCTGTTGGAACTGGATCAAACGGGCGGCCTCTTCGTCGAGGTTCACGCCCGCCTTGTTGACACGCGCCGTCTCAGCCGTGGAGGCGATGGCGCTCGAAATGCCCGACGCCGACTTGGCGCTTTGCACCCGCACGCCGATGTCTGACAGCGCGCTGGCGTAGGCGTCGGTGATGTTGAGGCCGGGCACCAGGGTGCCGTCGGCGAGTGTCTGTGCGCCGACAAAACGCGAGCTGCCCAGCGCCACGAAGGACACCGCATTGCCGTTGTTGGACGCGGGAGACGTGGTCGGCGCCACGTCAATGCTGTCGCCGCTGCGCGGCACGCCGTTGAGTTGCAGCGAGAAGCCGTTGAGCGTGATCGGGGTGCCGGCGGTCCAGGCGCCGGTGCCACTGGAGACCACGGCATTGCTCGCGTCGAGCATGTCGTAGCTGTAGTCGCCGGTGTCCGAGGTGAAGGTCAGGCGCGCGGTCAGCGTGGCGACGTAGCTTGTCGGGTCGACCAGGCCGAGCGAGGCGATCGAGGCGGTGCCGGTGTTGGTGACAGCAAAACTGCCGGTCACCGCTGCGGCTGCCGCCAGGCCACGCGGGTCGGTCATCACCGCGCGCATGTCGGCGGCGGCCGGGCCGGCAGCCTGCAGCAGGAAACGGTCACCCGACACGGCGGTGCCGGCGTTCAGTTGCAGCGTGAGGCCCTCGACCTGCACACCGGCAGCCAGGGCCGCGGGCGAGAAGGGGCTGCCGGTCACCGTGGCGCCATCCGACAGGCGGGTGAGGCGGTAGTCGCTGCCGTCAAAACGCAGCTCATAGTCGCTGGCCTGCACGTGGGTGAAGTCACTCACCGCGAGGCTGAACGTGGCGTCCCCCCCGTTGGGCGAGGCCGCCAAGGTGCGTGGCGCGCCGACCGAAAACAGCGGCGAGCCGGCGCCGGCCGGCTGGCGCGCGTCCAGGCCCAGGGCCTGCTGCTGGTTGATGGCGCCGCTGACGGCCACGGCCATCTGGCCCAGCAGGTTGCGCGCGGCCGTGAGGTCTTCGTTCTGGAAGCGCACCAGGCCGGCAATCGTGCCACCGGTGATGCTCTCTTGCGGCACCAGCCGGTCAACGCCGCCTTCTCGCAGCGCGAGCTGGGTCTTGGCCGGGTCGTACGGGTCGGGCGTGCCTCGCAGCACATTGGCCGCGCTGCCCAGCACCAGCGACATGCCGCCGCCGATGAACAGGCCCACGGTGTTGTCGTCAGCCTGGATGGTGGAGACGTTGATGTAGCTGCTGATCTCGCTGATGAGCAAATCACGCTCGTCGAGCAGGTCGTTGGGTGCGTGGCCGCTGCCCTTGAGTGCCGAGATCTGCTTGTTGAGATCGGCCACCTGGGCGGCCAGCGCATTGACGCTGGCGATGGATGACTTCATGTCTTGCGTCACGCCAGTCTGCAAGGAGCTCATCTGCTCGCCCGCGGTTTTGAAGCGGACGGCCAGTTCTTGCGTGCGTGCGATCACCACCTGGCGGGCCGACGCATCCTGCGGGTTGTTGGCCACGTCGACAAAGGCGTCGAGCATCTGGCGCGCGGCGTGGCCGAGGCCCGCTTCACCCAGCGGCAGCACCGTTTCCAGCTGGGTCAGCTGGCTCATGCGCGCGAGGTCAGCGCTCGCAATCGAGTTGGTGGCCGCGGCCTGGTTGGTCAAAAAGCGGTCGTAGGAGCGCGCCACCGTGGTGACGTTGACACCTTGGCCAAAAAAGCCCGCGCCGGTGAACTGGCCCTTGGCGGTGGCAAGCTGCGCCTCCTGGCGCGAGTAGCCCTGCGTGTTGGCGTTGGCAATGTTGTTGCCGGTGACTTGCAGCGCCGCGTAGTTGGCAAACATCGCCCGCGTGCCGATTCCCATCAGGCTGGCCATGTCAGGTACTCCCGCTAGGTAGGTTCACGGCAGGCCTGCAACCCGTCGGAGGCAGCGAACGAAGTGAGCGTGGGGGCTTCATGCCATTCGCTGCAGACGCAGCGTGGTGTTGATCATGCGGGTGAGCTTGGCGGCGTACTCCGGGTCGGTGGCGTAGCCGGCCTTTTGCAAGCCCTGCGCAAAACCCTGTGCCGAGGCGCCGCTCTCCACCACCTTGGCGTAGCGCGGGTTGTTCTTCATCATGCGGGCGTAGTCGGTGAAGGCTTCTTCGTAGCTGCCATACGCGCGGAATTTGGCCTTGCCCTTGCGCGCCTCGCCGTTGATCACCTCGGTGGTGGTGACCTCGGTGGTGGGGCCCTTCCAGCTGCTGGTGGCCTTGATGCCGAACACGTTGAACGAGGTCGAGCCGTCGCTGTTCTTGATCTCGTGGCGGCCCCAGCCCGACTCGTGCGCGGCTTGCGCCACCATGAAGTTGGCCGGTATGCCGGTGGCGGCTTCGGCCGCCTTGGCCGCGCCGTCGTGCAGCTTCAGGAAACCGATCTGCCGCTCCTTGCCTTGCAGGTTGCCGCTGAGCGGCGCTGCGGCCGGTGGCGGCGCCGGCTGGGCCGCCGCGGCCGCCTTCGCTGCATCGGCCGCGATGTTGGCGAGCGGCTCGCCGAGCTGGCGCTCCAGCTGCTTGGCGATCATCTCGGAGAGGCCACCGGGCAAGCCCGTCATCTGCGTGGCGAACTGCTGGTCAAGCATCTCGGTGCCCATCTTCGTGCCGGCGTTGTCGAGCATGCCCGACGACATCGACGCGTCACGCATGCTCTTCATCAGCTGCTGCATGAAGATGCCTTCGAACTGCTTGGCCGCCTCCTTGACCGCCGCCTTGGGGTCGGTCGATGCGGCGTTGCGCAGGCCGGCCAGCGCGCGGGTGTCGCCGCCGAGGGGAGAGTTGGATGAGATGGCCATGGCTCAGATCACTTCGATCTCGGCATTGAGTGCGCCGGCACTTTTCATCGCCTGAAGAATCGCCAGCAAATCTTGCGGTGTGGCACCCAGCGCGCTCAAGGCCTTCACCACATCGGCGAGCTTGGCGCCGGCAGCCATCTGGATCAGGGCACCGGGTTCTTGCTTGATGATGATCTCGGCCTTTTCCCTGACCACCGTCTCGCCCTTCGAGAACGGCGCGGGCTGGCTGATCACCGGCGTGGCGTTGATCGTGACCGACAGGTTGCCATGCGCCACCGCGCAGGCGCTCAGGGTCACACTCTGGTTCATCACCACCGAGCCGGTGCGTGCGTTGATCACCACCTTGGCCGACGGGATGGCCAGCTCCAGCGGCAGGTTTTCAATGTCGGCCAGAAAGCCCACGCGGGCGTCGGCCGCCTCGGGCATACGCACCTGCACCACCCGGCCGTTGACAGCCTGGGCCACACCCTCGCCCATCTTGGCGTTGATGGCGCGTGCCACTTCGCGGGCGGTGGAGTAGTCGCTCGACTTCAGGTCAAGCTGCAGGGTCGAGCCCTGGTTGAGCGGCGTGGGCACCGAGCGCTCCACCGTGGCCCCTTCGGGCACCCGGCCTGCGCTCAGGTGGTTGATCTGCACCTTGGAGCCGCCGGCCGACGCGCCCGCGCCGCCGACGATGAGGTTGCCTTGCGCGAGTGCGTAGACCTGGCCATCGGCGCCCTTGAGGGGCGTGGCAATCAGCGTGCCGCCGCGCAACGATTTGGCATTGCCCAAAGAGGCCACGCTCACGTCGATGCTCTGGCCAGGCTGTGCAAAGGCGGGCAGCTGCGCGGTGACCATCACGGCCGCCACGTTCTTGATCTGCATGTTGGTGCCCGCAGGCACGGTCACCCCCATTTGTTGCAGCATGGCGGCCAGGCTTTGGGCGGTGAAGGGGGCCGAGGTGGTTTGGTCGCCGGTGCCGTCGAGACCGACAACAAGGCCATAACCCACCAGCGGGTTGCTGCGCACGCCCTGCACGGCGGCAACTTCCTTGATGCGCGTGGCGTGGGCCGTGAGCGGCCACCACAGGGCGGCGCTGGCGGCAAAGACCGTGAGGCCGATCAAGGCTTTGATCAGCGCTTCGAGCAGCTTGTCTTGGGTGGTTTCCATGTGGGCAGCATCCTGGTTACTGCCATTCTGGAATTCTTTAGAACGGGAGAACGTTCAAAAAGAAGCGCCCCAACCAGCCTATTCCATTCGCATCGGCCTGGGCGCCACGGCCACGGTGGTCGAGGCGCACGTTGGCGATCTGGGCTGAGGCCACGGTGTTGCCCGGCTGGATGGCCCGCGGGTCGACCTGGCCTGAAAAGCGCAGCACGTCGACGTTCTGGTTCACGCCGATCTGCTTCTCGCCACGGATCATCAAATGCCCGTTGGGCAGAACCTCGGTCACGACCGAGGTGATCACACCCGAAAAATCGTTGGTGTTTTCGGTGCTGCCCTTGCCAGCGAAGGTGTTGGTGGAGCTGCCTTCCACCGCAGCGCGCGCAAAGGCGCCTGCGCGCACGCCGGGCAGTGCCGAGACGCCACCCGCGATGGAGCCGCCCTTGTCGATGGAGCTGGTGCTCTTTTGGCTGGCGGCCACTTTTTCCACGATCTGCACCGTGAGGGTGTCACCCACCAGGCGTGCGCGGTGGTCTTCGAACAGCGGGCGGTATTGCCCGGCCTGAAAGATGGCGCCGTTGTTCACCACCGGCGTTGCCACCGGCTGCGCCCGAACGGTGGGCGAGCCCGCCACGTCGACCTTGGGCAGGCTGTAAGGCGTTTCGCAGCCCGCGAGGGCCACGCAGGCCAGCGCCAAAACCAGCGCCTTCATCACAGTTGGGCCAGGCGCGCCAGCATCTGATCGGATGTCTGGATGGCCTTCGAGTTGAGTTCGTAGGCGCGCTGGGTCTGGATCATGCCGACCAGCTCTTCGACCACGTTCACGTTCGAGGTTTCAACCATGCCTTGTTGCAAGGCGCCCAAGCCGTTGAGGCCGGGTGTGCCGGCGGTGGGCGTGCCCGAGGCCGCGGTCTCGGTGTAAAGGTTTTGGCCCTTGGGCTCCAAGCCGGCCGGGTTGACGAAGTTCGACAAGGTCAACTGGCCCACCGTCTGCGGCGCGGTCTGGCCGGGGATGGCCACACTCACCGTGCCGTCGGCGCCGATGGTCACGCTTTGTGCGTTGGCCGGGATGGTGATGCCGGGCTGCACCGTGAAGCCGTTGTTGGTGACAAGCTGGCCTTGTGAATTAACCTGGAACGAGCCGTCACGCGTGTACCCGGGCGTGCCGTCGGGCATCTGGATTTCGAAGAAGCCGCTGCCACGCACCGCCACGTCAAGCGTGTTGCTGCTTTGCTGCAGGTTGCCTTGGGCAAAGCTGCGCGAGGTGGCCACGGCGCGTGTGCCCAGGCCCACCTGCAAGCCGGTGGGCAGCGTGGTCTGCTCGGTGCTGTTGGCGCCGGCTTGGCGCAGGTTTTGGTACATCAGGTCTTCGAACACCGCGTGCGACTTTTTATAGCCGTTGGTCGCGGTGTTGGCGAGGTTGTTCGAGATGTGATCCAGCTGGGTTTGCTGGGCCTCCATGCCGGTCTTCGAAATCCACAGGGAACGCATCATGGTGAATGCTCCTTCTCTTTCGTGTCCGTTAACTGATGGAAAGCAACTGCGCCGCGGCTTTTTCGTCGCCCTCGGCGGTTTGCAGCATCTTCATCTGCGCCTCAAATTGGCGTGCCGCGGAGATCATCGAGACCATGGTCTCGACCGCGCTCACGTTCGAGCCTTCGAGCGCGCCGTCTTGCACCCGCGCCAGCGGGTCGGCGCTGAGGTCGCCCTCGGGCGCGCGAAAGAGGCCGTCTTCGCCACGCTCAAGCGCGGCTTCGGGGGTCACGAGCTTGAGCTTGCCCGCCGCGACGTTCTTGCCGGTGACGGCGTTCCTGGCGCTGATGGTGCCGTCGCCACCGATGCTCACTTCGCTGTTGGCGGGAATCTGGATCGGGCCGCCGTCGCCCATCACCGGCAGGCCGCTGCGGGTGGTGAGCGTGCCGTCGGCGCTGATGTCGAGCGCGCCGCCGCGGGTGTAAGCCTCGGTGCCGTCGAGTGCTTGCACCGACAACCAGCTGTTGCCTTGCACCGCCACGTCAAGCTTGCGGCCGGTGTTGGTGACGACGCCTGGCGCGCTGTTGTAGCCGGGGGTGCTTTCGAGCGCATAAACACGCGTGCTGGCGCCGCTGCCCAGCACCGGCACCGCGCGAAACGCCTGCAGCTCGGCACGAAAGCCGGGCGTCGACACATTGGCCAGGTTGTTGGCCAGCGTGTCTTGCCGCTGCATCATGGCCTTGGCGCCAGACATTGACAGGTAAATCATGCGGTCCATGTGACTACTCCTTGCTCGCCGAGTACACCGAGCGGCCCTCCGAGAGGGCCGGGCCTTGCTTGGGACGGCCCGACGCGGCGGCCCGTGCGAAGCTAATTGACATGGCGCACCTCATCAATCAGATCAGCGCAGGTTCACCAGCGTCTGCAACACCTGGTCTTGTGTCTTGATCGTCTGCGCGTTCGCCTGGTAGGTGCGCTGCGCCGTGATCATGTTGACCAGCTCGGCCGTGAGGTCGACGTTCGACTCTTCGAGCGCACCCGACTGCAGCACACCCAGGTTGCCCTGGCCCGGCGTGCCCACGATCGGGTCACCCGACTCGTAGGTGCGCGCCCACAGGTTGCCGCCCAGCGGCTTCAAGCCCTGCGGGTTGCGAAAGGTCGAGAG
>JBKJJF010000083.1:0-22693 GCA_046598195.1 Rhizobacter sp.
AACGGCGGCAGGTCAACGATGATGTAACGGTCGCGGTAGCGTTGTTTCATCTCCTGGATCAGTTGCTGCGCGGCCTTGGTGGCCAGCAGCTCCGATGAGTTGAGCACCGCGTCTTGCCCCGCCGGCAACACCACGAAGCGTGGCACGCCAGGGTTCACCAGCAGCTCGTGGAGGGGCACACCCTGCGTCAGGTGGTCGCTCAGGCCACGCGCGCCATCGAGGCCAAACATCGACTGCAAACCTTGGCCCGTGAGATCGGCATCGACCAGCAGCACCGCCGAGTCGTAGTCGGCGGCCATGGTCAGCGCGAGGTTCACCGCCGTCAACGACTTGCCCTCGATGCGGCGCGGGCTGGTCACCGCCAGCAGCGTGTGGCCGTCGGCGCGCATGCGCTGCAGCACCTGGTTGCGCAGCATCTTGAACGACTCGGCCAGTGGCGAGCGGTCGTTGCGCACCACGCCGTGCGTGGCCTGCAAGCGCAACAAGGCGTTGGCCACGACCTTGGTGCTGGAGTACTCGATGTGCAGCGGTTCGGTGCGCGCCTCGCTCTCGCCTGGCGGTGGCGTGGGCTTCACGACGTGCACCTTGGCGGCGCTGTGGGGAGTCGGCTCGTTCATACCGGCATCGTCTTCGTTGAATAGCTTCATGGAGGGCATTCGGTGTCAGTCTTTCAACCGGCAAGGCGTCGCAGAATCGAATACCAGAGCACGTCGATCGGCATGTAGAAATAGTGCAGGCCAGCCACCGCCAAGCCGATCAACACCAGCACACCGACGGCCAATAGCTTGCGGGCCCGCGAGCGCCGCCGTGTGAGCAGCGGGCTGGCAGTGGCGGGCAGCACCGCCAGCACCGGCGCCTGCAGCACGCGCATCACGTCGCGCGGGCTGTGCACGGTCTGGTCAATCGCTTCGCGCAGCAGCGCCACACCCACACCGCCGACCACGGCGAGCACCAGGCCCATCATCACGATCAGCAGGCGGTTCGGTCGGTACGGTTTCTCGGGGAATATGGGCGGCTCGATCAGGGTGAAACGCTCGGCCTTGCGGCCACGCTCCAACTGCTCGGCCACCTGGGCCTGCATCTGCTTGTCACGCAGCTCGCGAAAGCGCGCACGCGAGCTTTCCATGTCACGCACCAGCTCCAGGTACTCGCGCTCGACCTCGGGCGTCTGGCTCACGCGCATGTCGAACAAAGCGAGCTTGGTGCGCATTTCGTCGCGCTCCGTGCGCAAAGATTGCACCTGCGCGATGGTGCTTTCAATCTGCGACTTGAGGTTGATGAAGACCGGGTTGTCGGCCTTGCGGGTGCGCTTGGCGTCAACCACGGGCAGCGCATCGAGGGCAGCCAAGGCACGCCTGGCTTTGGCCACGTCGGGGTGTTCGTCGGCGTACTTCTGGCGCAGCAGTGACAGCTGCGCCTGCAGCTCCAGGCGGCGGGCTTCGCGGTCGGTGGCGTCGCCGTCTTGCCCGGTCTCGGCCTGCAGCACGGCGATCTCGCGGCGAAGGCGTTTCACGTCGGGGTGGTCTTCGCTGAAGGTGCCAACCAGCGTGGTGAGTTGCAGCTGCAGTGACTTCAGCCGGTCGTCGGGTTCCAACAAAGTGCCGCCCACTCCGGCCAAAGGTTGGTTGGGTTTGGTGTCGGCCAATTGTGTCTGCAGCGACATGGTGCGTTCGTTGAGGAACACGATCTCGCGCTCCAGCCGCTGGATGTCGCTGTTGGCGCGCTCGCTGCCCACCTGGTTGGAAAGGTTCAGCTCCGGCAGGCGGCCTTGGTTGCGCGCCTTGAAGAGCGAGAGCTTCTGCTCCACCTCGGAGATGTGCTCGCTCACACGGCTCAGCTCTTCGTCAAGAAACGAGGTGGTTTCGGCCGCTTTCTGCTGGCGGTTTTTTACGTTTTCGTTGAGGTAGAGCGTGGTCAGCTCGTTGGCGATCTTCTGTGCGGCGCCCGCACTTTCGCTGTCATACGACAGGCTGAAGGCAATGGTCGACTTCACCGGCGAGCCGGTGCGCCGGTCGGTCACCTCGGCACTGATCGGCGTGAGCTTGATGTCGCGCCGCATGCGGTCAAGAATTTCTTCGCTCGTTTCGCGCTGGCGTGCCTTGCCATACAGGCCGTAGCGGTCAACCAGGTCGAGCAGGGTCGCGCGTGTCATCACCTGCTGGCTGATCACCTGGATGCGCTCGTCGGCAAAACTCGTGACGGTGGAGCGCACAAACTCCTGCGGAATTTCTTGTTCCTTGATCAGGATGGTCGCGGTAGAGCGGTAGACCGGCGGCAGCGCCACGGCCACCACAGCAGCCACCGCGAACAAGGCGGCAAACACCAACGCGATGAGCCCGCGGCGGCGGCGCAGCATGCCAAGGTGGTCGCGCATCGACTTGCCCTGGGCTGCCATCGGTTCGGCTGCGGCGTAAAGGTCTTGGGGAATGGCTGACATGGTGTGGTTGGCGATGGGTTGCGGTGGGGGCGTGGGCTCAGCGTGCAACGTCAACGCGTGGCCAGTCGTACTGAAGCGACACGCTCACGCTGTTGGCGCGAGCGCCCAGGCCGGGGGTCACGCCATCGGCGCGGCTGAACTGGTAGCCGCCCTGCACGCTCAGGTCGGGCGCCAGTTGGCGGCTGAACGACAGCGACAAACTTTGTTGGGCCGGGCGGGCATTGGCCCCTTCGACGCTTTCATATGTGAAGCGCGACTGCGAGTAGCTGATCGACGCCCTGAGAAGCTCAGAAAAGCTGTGGTTGGCGCTGGCTCGCAAGGTGTCACTGCGCGCCACCACGCCGGCGCCGCTTGGGCTTTGCTGGCGCGCCGCGCTGAACGACACATCGGTGGTCTCGTTGACCTGGTAGCGCTCGGACAGGTTGAACTGCAGGCCCCGCCCGGTGGTGTAAGCACGCTCGAAGCCCAAGGTGAATGCAATGTTTCCGGCCAGGCATTCCGACACCGCCAGCGGGCACACCACGCGTGAGCGCAGGCCGGCCGTTCGGGTGCGGTAGCTGCCCAGGCTCAACGACAGGCTGTTGCGCTCAGACCAGGTGCGGGAAAAGCCCAGGCTGATCTGGTCGGTGGTGGAGCGGCTGGTGTCGGCCTCGGTGCGGTAGTTGGAGTGGCTCGCGTTCAGGCTCAGCGTGGTGAGCTCGGCCCAGCGGTAAGACAAACCCGCCGACAGCGCGTCGTTGCGAAAGTCAATCGCCTGCGGTGGGGGCAGGCCGTAGGCGGTGCGGTCCAGCGTGGTCTCAAGGTCCACGCTGACACGCTCAGTCAAGGAGTGCGACCAGGCGCCCGACAGCGTCTTGGTGCGGCGACGCCCGCGCACCACCGTCACGTCGGCGCTGTCGACCGCGCTGTTGAAATCTTGCACGTACTGGAAGCCGAGCCTGAAGCTGTTCAAAGGGTCGGCCAGCGACTGCTCCACGCCGAAACGACCGTCCACACGGTCTTGTTCGCCCGGGCCCCATTGGCGCACCGAGCTGACAAGCGCATTCAAACGTGTGGCCGATGTCTCCGTTCTTCGCGAAGCGGCGAGCGCGCTCGACAAAGAGAGCGTGTTCATGGTGCCGGCGGAGCTTTGCACGAGAGCGGCGTTGTCATTCGTTTCATAGCGAGACGTCAAACTGTTTTCGAGCAACCACTGTTCGGCCTGCGCGCTCTGCGGCCCGAGCCCAAGCGCCGAGGCGCCAAGCAAAAGCCACCAGCTTCGCCTGGTGCGGCCGGCCACCGCCGGCGGGGTCAGCGCGGTCACGGGACCAGCAGCACGTCTCCGCTCTTCAGCGTGATGTTCTGCGACAGGTCGCCGCCCTTGCGAACGCGGGAGTACTCGAACGGAATGGAAACCGGTTTGCCCTCAACCTTGCGGATGATCTGGATGCCGTCTTCCGAGGCAAAAGGTGTCATGCCACCGGCGATGCTGAGTGCTTGCAGCACGTCGATGTTGCGGCCGACCTGAAAGTCGCCTGGCTTGTTGACGCGGCCCAGCACATAGATGCGGTAGCTCGAAACACGCACCACCGAGACCGTGACCACCGGCTCGGGGATGTATTTCGACAGCCGTATGACCAGCTCTTCGCGCACCTGCGTGGCGGTCTTGCCGGCCACGATCAGGTCGCCAGCGAGCGGGAACGAGATGCCGCCGTCGGGGCGCACCAGGGTCGCGGCCTTCAGCGTTTCGTCGCGCCAGACCGAGATCTCGAGCGCGTCTTCGGGCCCGATCACATAGGCCGGGTCGGCCACCACGGGTTCAGCGTTCGCAACGGCCGGTATTGCAGGGTCTGCGCCTTCCGTCACGATCGACGGGAAACGCAGGCTGGAACAAGACGTGGCGAGCAAACTGAGGCTGAGCGTCGCGGCGAGCAAGCTCACACGCGGGACGAACTTCAGTGCACACAAGGGGTTCATGGGGTGGGTATCACCTGTTGGTCGAAGGGGAGAACCGTTCGGCATCGGCCTTGTCGCGGTACTCCTGCACGAGGTTGAACATCTGCACGTCACCCAGCCCGAAGACGGGGTCGCGCTGCTTCATCACATCGGAAACGCTCTTGTTGCGATAACGGTCGAGCAGCTCGCCGCTCAAGCGCACCAGACGCTCGTTCTTGGCGCTGCATTCGCCCACTTGCGCCAACTGGGCGTCGTGCTGGCGCTGCAACAGCGTTTGCTGTTCGTCGCGTTGTTTGGTGCTGCGCTCGGCAGCGGCCAGCGCCGCCTCGTGGCTGGCCTTTTGTTCGGCCAGCTGCTTCTCCAGCGTGGCCACAGTGGTGGCCAGTTCGGCGCGTGCGGCCTCCGCGACCTTCAGGCTCTCAAGCGCCTTGGGCAAGGCGCCCTTGAGGCGGGTCACCTGCTGGGTTTGCTCGCGCAGCTGTTTGTCGAGCACCGTCTTGTCGCCTTCCACCTCGGCCTTGGCGGCTTCGGCCTCCTGGGCCTTTTGCTGCAGCTGCTGCATTTGCAGCTGTGCGCGGCGAGCGGCCTTCTTGGCGTCGTCGCTCGATTGGGCCATGGCACCCAATGCCGTGCTGCCCAGGGCCAACACCAAGGCCCAGGTGGGCAGGCGGTGAAGTGCGCGTGTCGATGTCATGCTCGCAGCCCCTTCAGAAGTGCACGTTCAGCTCAAGCTGAATCACATCGATGCCCAGCGGTGGGCCCGAGATCGAATCGCCGCTGAAGAAGCGCAGCGAGGCGGCGGTGTTCTTGCCAAGGCCGTAGCTGCCACCGAGGACGTAGCCCTTCGCATCGGTGCCGCCCAAGCGGAAGTCACCGTCGTTGAAGGCGTCGAGCACGGCATCACGCTCCACACGCTTGTAGGCCATGAACACCTGCCAGTCGTGCGGCCTCTTGACCTCGGCCGTGCCGAATGCGGCGCGCACCTGGTAGCCGGTGGTTTCGGGCACCACGTCCTGGCCTGCCCGCTCGCTCACCGCAGCACGGTCGAAGCCGACGTTGCGCACGTAGTCGCCGGTCAGCACCAGGCGCTTGTGGGTGGTCACCGCGAAGTCGACCTGCGCCGTGAGGTTGACCAGCTGGTAATCGGAAGCCAGGCCGAGCAAGGGGCGGGCCGGGTCGGACGCGATGTTGTAGTAGGTGTTGCCCTTCTGGGCGAACTGCACCGCGGTGAAATCGTTGACGGTCGAGTTGGGCGGGCTCACCTGGCCCACCAGGTGGGTGTAGCGGTAGTAGCCGAGCCCCACGCGCAGGCCCAGGCCCTCGGCCGAGCTGGGCTGGCTGGCACCCACCTGCACGCCGTAAAGCCACTTGTCGTTGGTCGACAGCTCGACCTCCTGCACCGGCATCGCCGCCAGCGTGGCAAAACCTCGCCAGCTCGGTGTGAGCGCCGGCGTCCACTGCAAGGCCAGCCCATCGAAGCCGAGGTCATTGGCCCACACCAGATCGGAGCCGAACCACGGGTTGCCAAAGCGGCCCATCACGGCATTGAAGCTGTCAGCGTGGCGGTAGCGGATGTAGGCGCGGTCAAAGGCGGTGGTGAAGCGGTTGTTGTAGTTGCCGAGCGTCTGGTTCGACGAGATCGGGTCGCTGGTGCTGCCGGTGGTCAGGCGCACGCCACTCGACCAGTTGTCGTCGATGCGCGCATTCAGGCCCAGGCGTGCGCGCACGCGGAAACGCCGACGGTCTTCAGTCGTGTTGAGCAAGGTGATGGCGCGAGTTCGGTTGGTCTCGTTGACGCTGATCGTTGGCGCGTTGTCGGCCGCGTAGTTGTCGAACTGGTAACGCGTGCGCACGTCGCCTTCCCATTGCAGGCCACGCACCCAGGCCGGCACGCTGCCGGCCTTGGCCCAGCCTTCGCGCGCAGCTTGCGCGGCGAGGTCGAGCTGAATCTCGTCTTTCAACTCCTTGCGCATGAACTCGGGCATGTAGGGCACCCGCACTGCCGCCGGCGCCGGTGTGGCCGCGGGTTTGTTCATCTCGGCGAGCACGGCCTCGGCCTTCTCACGCGTGAGCACACCCTGCTCTACCAGTTGGTTGATCAGCTTGACGGTGGCCGCGCGCACCTGCTCTGCATCGGCATCAGGTGCGGCGATCGACGGTGCAGCGCACAAGGCCAGGGCAAGCATGGCGGTCAGGCGAAAGGGGGTGAGGTTCATGGAGGTTGGCAGTAAAGAGGGCTTGCGTTTCGTGGCGGTCACGAGCGGTTGCTCAAGCGCAGCTGAATGGGCCGCATCGAGCTCGGCGGCACGTCTTTCAACGGGCTCATTTCCAACAAGGTGACCTGGATCAAGTCATCGACCTGGGTGTTGCCGGAGCCGTTGACAATGTCGGCCTTTTGCACCCGGCCGTCGTCGCCGATCCAGATCTTGACGACCACGCGGAACTCGTCTTTGAGCACCTTGCGGTTGCGGGTGAGGGCTTCAAAAAAATGTCGTTGCACCAGGCCCGAGTAGTAAGCGCCGCTGCCGCCGCCCGTGGTCAGCAGGTCGCGGCCGCTGCGCGTGGCGCCGAGGCCAAAGCCGTCGGAGCCGGCGGCCCCATCGGCATCGACCTTCAGCTGCTCACCGGCCGGGGGTTTTTCGTCGGCGGGCTTGGGCTCATCGGGCTTGGGCTCGTCTTTCGGTTCGTCGATCTTGACTTCTTCTTTCACCTTGGGCGGCTCAGGCACCTTCTCAGGTGGCTTGGGCGGCGGTGGTACCGGCGGCTGCTTGATCAGCGACACCTGTTGCACCCCGCGCGGCTTGGTGGCCGGGGTGGCGAGGTATTGCATCAGCAGCAGCGTGCCGCCGACCATCAGCCCCACACCCACCGCCCACAGGGCGAGCGTCTTGACCCAGCTGCGGTTCGTCAGCTCGTCGTCTTGGTACATGGTTCAAGCCCCGGTCGCAGCGCGGTGCGCCGTTACTTCACCAGGCGCTGGGTGACCAGGCCGAGCTGGGTGATGTCGAGGCGGCCCATCAGGTCGAGCACGTCGACCACTTTTTCGTAATGCACCTTGGCGTCGCCCTTGATCACCACCGGGAAGCTCGGGTTCACTGCCTTCATCTGGCGCAGGCGGTCTTCGAGCTCTTGCATGGTGACCGGGTAGGTGTCGAGAAACATCTGCCCGTCGTCGCGGATGGTGATGGCCTTGGTCTGCGGCTTGGCCAGGCTGGGCGCCGCGCTCGCCTTGGGCAGGTTGACCTTGATGCCCTGCACCGAGGCCGTGGTCATGATGATGAAGATCACCAGCAGCACGTAGCTGAGGTCGAGCATCGGCACGACGTTGATCTCGTCGTAGGGCTTGCCGGTGGCCTGCATTTTCATGGTGCGGGCCTCAGACCGAGTGGTTCTCGGCGATGCGAGTGACCAGCTCGTCGATGAACACCTGCATGTCCGAGCTCAGCTCGGAGATCTTGCTGTTGATGTAGTTGTAGCCAAACAGTGCCGGAATGGCGACCGCGAGGCCCGCCACCGTGGCCACCAGTGCGGCGGCAATGCCCGGCGCGATGGCGTTGACGTTCACGTCGCCGGCCGCCGCGATGGCGGCAAAGGTGATCATCACGCCCACCACCGTGCCGAGCAGGCCGAGGAAGGGGCCACCGGCAATGCAGATGGTGAGCAACACCATCATCGAATTCAGGCCTTGCAGCTCGCGCACCAGGCGTGCGTCGACGGTGGCCCGAATGGCATTGATCGACGCATCGGTCAGCACCATCTCGCGGCCGGCCTTGGCATAGGCGTCGAAGCGCTGGCGCAGCTCATGGGCACCCGAGGCATAAAGCCGGTACAGCGACGAGTAGCGGTACTTCGTGGGCGCACGCTTTTCATCTTCAGAGCTGGCGATGTTCGAGAACATCTGGTCGAACTGCAACTTGAAGCGCTCGTTATCGCGCTTGGCAGCGTGCACAAACATCGTCTTGGCGAACATCACATAGACGCTCAGCACAAACATCACCATCAAGATCCCGATGACGATCCAGCCATCGAGCGTGACCGCGCTCAGGAGAATCTTCATGTACGAGGCGCTCTCGGCCTCGCTCACTTCAGCCGGGCTGTACACCACCAGCTTCTGGTCTTGGCCTTGCGAAAGCGCTGCAAGCTTGACCCAGTCGGCGCTGCGCTCGGTGGTGGCCACCTGCAGCTCGTCGATCTCACCCTTGAAGCCCTTGCCGACCACAGCCGCACTGCCCAACTCGGGCGCTGCACCGGCGGCCTTGGCCACTTCGCGGCCATTGAGGTAGACCGTCAAACTTTCCTTGACCGTCACCACCATGTGCTGCCAAGTGCCCGGTGTGATGAGCGCCGTCGAGGTGGCGGTGAGCGCGCCCGATTCAGCCACCAGCTTGCCGCCGCGCAAAGACACCCGCAAGGCGCCGGCACTGTCGGTCTGCGCGTAGAGCGATGCGTCGGTGGCATCGGTCGGCTTGAACCACAGCGACACGGTGAAGCCGCTCGCAGCCGCGTTCAATGACGGCGTGCTCGGCAAGGCCAGCTCGCCATTGCCGTCAAAGCTCAACCCGCCGCCGATCAAACCCGCGCCGCTCGGCTTGGCGGTGAAGCGCAAGGCGTTGTTGGTGTTGGCCGTCACATCTTGTGGCGAGGCTTCGCGCTCGCCGAAGTGGTAGACCAGGGCTTGCGTGGCGTCGTAGCTGCCCTTGGCGTCTTCGCCGGGCGCCGCATTGGGGTTGCCGTAGTACAGCCAGATGAACTCGGCCTTGTTGCCGGCCGCGAGCTTGGGCACTTGCACCCAGACCAGTGCCAGCTCGTTCAGGCCATCGAATTTTTCGATGTGGTGCTTGAGCGGCGTTTTGTCGTCGGCGGCGATGAAGCGCAGGTCACTGCCATCGGGCTTGGCCTCGACAAATGAAAAGTTGCCGGTGTGCAAACGCACCAGCACCGGCACCGAGTCGACCACCGCTGTGGTGGCCACACCATCGGCCGCAGTGTTCAGGCCGAGCTTGGTGCGCTGCTTCCAATCAGCGTTCCACGCAGCATTCGAAACACCAGACGCCAACAGGCAGACCAGCACAAGAGCAAAAGCAACAAGTTTCTTCATGACCGGCGGTTGAAACCAACTTCAAGGGACAGCCGCCGAGAATAGACAGGCTTTATTTCAGCGCCGTGAATCGGGCAAAGCTCTGTGCACACCCCCCGCATGTGGGGTGATGGTGTCGATCAGCCTGCGAGCGGCGGCGGCCATGTGAAAGTGCTGCTGGTAACAGCCGGCAGCGTCGAGCTTCATCACGCTGCGTTGCGCTTCGGTCAGCTTCAGCCAGCGTTGCAGGCTTTGCACCGTGCCAGCGATGGTGTCGCTGGCGGCAAAACCAGCGTCACCATCGACGATCTCGCGCCAGATGTTGACCTTGTCAGAGATCAGCACCGGCACACCCATTGCAAGCGCCTCCACCACGGCAATGCCGAAATTCTCTTGGTGCGAGGGCAATGCAAACACTTCTGCGGCTTTCAAAGCCGACCACTTGGCGCTGCCGCTGAGCATGCCGGTCCAGGTGATGCGGTGTGCCACCCCCAGGCTGGCCGCCAGCGCTTCGAGCCCGGCGCGCACGCCCGAGCGGTCGTCGGGCCCGGCCATCACCAGGTGCAGGCTGGGGTCGTGGTCGGCCACCTGGGCAAAGGCTTCGATCAGCAGGTCGCCCCCTTTTTTGGGGTGCAGGCGGCTCATGAACAGCACGATGCGCTTGCCTTGTGTCTGCGGCCAGGCGGCGGTGAATTCTTCAGCACGGCCGAGCAGTGACGGGTCGCCCAACGCCACGCCATACCCCACCACCGCCGGCTTGGCGCGGTAGAGCCAGAACGACTGCGCCGCGAGCCGCGCTTCTTCACCGGCGGTGAACAGCACCGCTGCGGCATCGCGCAACACACGGTAGTCGGCCCAGGGCCAGTACAGCCACTTTTTCAGGTGCTTGAGCGGGTAGTGGTGCTTGAACCACGGGTCGAGCATGCCGTGCGGGTAGATGAAATACGGCACCGGCCCACCACGCAGCGCGCGGTGCACCGCCAGGCTGTGAAACTGCCACAGGCCGTGCACCACCACCGCGTCGTAAAGCGGCGCGTTGTCGCGCAGCCAGGGCACCAGCCGCCTGTTGTGGCCATACAAACCCGCCACGGGGCCGATGGCGTGGGTGGGCGCCGGGAAGCTGCGCACAAAGTCTTCATGCGGTGCGTCGAGGGTCAGCACCTCTTCCACATGCCCCATGGCACGCGTGGCCAACACCGACTGGCGCAGGCCTTCGGCGATGCCGCCTGAAGTCGGGTCGACCGAGCGAATGACGTTGAGCAGGCGCATCGGCCGGCCCATCGTGGTGTGGGCGGCGGTGTGTTCGGGTGGCATCACTTGGCGAAGCAGTCTTTTTCCTGCTCCTTGCAGTTTTTGTCGCCGAAGCCCATCACCTCAACGGTGAGGATGTTGGGCTTTTGCAGGCCCGTGGCCGTGGCGGCGCGGGCAGCATCGGCGGCGTTCTTGGCGGCGTCTTGGGCGGCTTTGGCGCCGCTGTCGGAGGCGCCACCGCTGCTGGCAAGGGATGAAGCGAGGCTGCCGCTGGCCACCACCGGCACACCCTGCGAGCTGCCGCTCGACGAGATGTTGCTGGCGTTGAGCACGGTTTGCGCGTTGAGCACGATGTTGCCGCCGGAGCGGATGCCGGCCTCCCCGGCATCGATGGCGCCCGCCGGAGCGTAGAGGTAAACGTCACCGGCCTTGGGCGCGCCGAGTGGGCCCAGGCCGTCGGGGTCGGAACTGAGCGTCTGGATGCCGCTGCCGGCGGCGCTGGCGGGAACGGTGAACGTCACCTTCTCGTTGCCATCTTTGTCGATCTCCACCAAGCGTCGCGGCGGCGGTGTCGACAGCGATGTCTTGGCGCCGCGCCCCGCATCGATGCTGCCTTGTGACGAGAACAGCATGATGTCGCCGCCCTGGGCCGTGAGCACCTTGCCCTGATTGATGTTGAAGTCGCCCGACAACACGCTGCGGATGGCGCCGCCCCCGGTCGTGAGCACACCGATGGTGGTATCGGCCGGCGCCGTGGTCAGGCCAACCACGATGTTGCCGCCCGGTGCCCACAGGTCGATGTCGCTGCCGCCATAGGTCTGGATTGAAGTTTTGTAGCTGAAGATGCTGCCGCCTTGCACCGCCGCGCGGGGCACCACTTCGGCGACCACATCGGCCAACGCGTTCGAGAACACGATTGGCGTCACCCCGGTGGGGCGAGCGCCTTCGCCGCGCCGCTGCACATAGTCGGCAAAGAGGCGCGGGTAACGCTGCGCCAGGGCCACGTAGCCGCTGTAGGCACTGCCGCCCGGGGCGGCCGCCAGCGCGGCCAGCGAGCCGGCCGCGGTGAGCTTGGCGATATCGGCCTCGGTGTTGAGCAGGCGGTACAGGTTGACCGCGGCCGTGCTGTCGGCGGTGGGGCCGAGCGGAAGCGTGTTCAGGCGCAGCGCGTCTTGGTAGGCCGTAAATGCGCGCGGCGCGGCCTGGTCGAGCCCCACGAAGCGGGCGTAGGCCGAGTCGCCCTGCGCCAGCGCCGTCAAGCTCGCAGCTGCGAGCAGCTTGGCCGCATCGGGTTCGGTGCCGAGCAGGCGGTAAAGATCGATGATCTCGGGCGAAGCCTTGTTGAGCGCGATGACCTCGGCGTAAGCGCCGTTCATCTTCGACAGATCAACATTGCCTGCGACGCCGGCCACCACATTGCCTGCGACCCCGGCCACCAGGGTGAGGCGGGCGCTTTCGGCGCTGGGCAGGCTGGCGTTGGTGGTGTTGCCGTTGGCCACCAGTTTGCCGGTGCCGAGGTCAATGTTGCGACCCGCCTGCAGCAGCAGCCGACCGGGGCCGCTGATCTCGACAACGGTGGGCGAGCGGAAGTCGCCACTGTCGGCGCGTACTTCAGAAACGTCAGTTTGGTTCAGGTTTTGCAACTTCAGGCTGGCATTGACGATGTCAACGCCAGCCACCACACGGCTAACCGCCGGGAAATAAATCGTGCTGCCCTCGTTGCCAAAAAAACTACCGCCCAGCGCCTGCAGTTCAAAGGCGTACGGGCTTGTTGTTTCCCGCCTGACGATGCGTGTCTGGTTGACCCTGGCCTGCAAACCCGTCAGCCCATCGAGGGTCGATCGAATGTCTGCAAAGTTCGTCGTCGGAGTTGCCACTTCATTCGGATCGAGGTCGGAACCTACGAGGCTCACGCTGAACATCGAGTTGCCGGCGAGCATCGTCACCTTGGCCGTGGTGGAAGGAAAGGTTGTGACGGCATTCGGTGTTGTCGGGCCTGTGATGTCACCTTCGAAGGCCACGAACGAAAGGTTTGCCGGGTAGGCCCCCGTGTATCCATCCAGCGTGGTGTTGATAGTCGAATTCGAAGGGTTGAAGGTGCGCCACTGCGCCCCCAATCCGCCAAATTCATACGACAGGTTTCCGCTCTTGGCGAACACGCCAGCCCTGCTGTTGGCTGAGTAGGTGAAGAAAGAAGGCGAGCTGCCCGATTGCCCGAAGCTTGGGCCCGTGGCAGGGTCATTGCTCGCCTTTTGCGGCACAGTCATCGCGGTCGGGTTGAACACGTTTTGCAGCGCCACGGAGCCGCCTGCAATCAGATCGATGTTCGCCCCTTCCGGTATGGCACCGCTGCTCACGCCCATCACATACAGCTGAGTACGACGCTCTGCGCCAATGTCGCCTGCTGCCTCCACACGGCCTTCACCACGCGCCACCAGAAACGAGCTGCCCACAACGTCTTCGCCGGCACGGACGTTCAGATTGCCCCCGCCTTGTACGTCGACCTGGCGCACGCCGTTGTCACGGAAGGTGCGGCCGGTGGTTGGCAACATTGCGTCAAGATGGCGCACGCTGCCGCCGGCAGCGATGTCGATGTCGCCGCCACCCAAAGTGCCCACCCCTTGCTGGAAACGAGGCCGGTAGCTCCACCAGTCTGTTAACTGCGAGGCTCGGTAAGCCGGGAGCGACAAACGTGGGCGCCGCAGCCATTCGTTGATCCACAGATCGCCCGCAGCGCCCATCGCGCCGGCCACCTCGCCACCCGCGGCGATGGAAATACCACCCCCATCCACTGCCCAGCGGTTGTTGCCATTCGTCTCGGTGTCGGTCTCGCCAATGCGCCCGGCCGTATAAATGGTCGCCGCCACGTTGTCGATGCGCACATCGCGCGCCGCCGCCAGGTCGATGCGGCCGGTGCCGGTGCGCAG
Organism: Rhizobacter sp.; assembly: GCA_046598195.1. Taxonomy (GTDB): domain Bacteria; phylum Pseudomonadota; class Gammaproteobacteria; order Burkholderiales; family Burkholderiaceae_C; genus Rhizobacter. The sequence continues at coordinate 13,628 of JBKJJF010000083.1, forward strand.
CTTGGCGTTGGCGCCGTTGAGCAAGAGCGTGCCGCTGGTCGGGCTGAGCTGCTCTGCCGAAAGCACGGTCAACGGGTTGGCCGAGCTGAGGTCGGCGCCAGCGGCCAGGCGCAGGCCCCAGGTGTCGCCCGCGAGGATGTTGTTGTCGGGCGAGCCGAGCGACTGGCGCAGCGTGAGGTTGCCTGCGGCACGCACGGTGAGCGTGCCGGGTTTGCCGTCGGCGAGCCATTGCGCGCTGGTCAGGTCCCAGGTGGTGTTGAGTGCGAGGTCACCCGTGCTGCGCACTTCGGTGGCACCCAGCACACGCCCGCCGCGCAACTCGCCAGTTGCGTCGCGCAAGGCGCTCATGGCGGCGTTGTCGCTGACCGTCGCGACAAAGGCTGCGTGGTCGGTGGCCAGCGCAGCCACGTCAAGGCTGCCGCTCACGTCGTAACGTCGTGTGGCCTCTGCGTCCACCGAAGCGCGGCCGGTGCCGCTGCCACGTTGCACCGTGCCTTCGAGTTGGCTGGCTCCCATCAGGTTGTTGCCGTCGCGGCTCACGCCGAAGATCACCGAGCCCGCGGGCCCGGCTTCACCGGCGCGCACGTCGATGCGAGCGTCGCGGTCAAAGGCCAGCGTGCCGCTGGCGGTGGCAATGCGAACCTCACCGCCACGGGCGCCCGCGTTGCGGCCACTGGCCACGACCTCGCTGCCAGCCGCCAGCGTGATGCCGCTGTTGGCAAACAGGTTCACCTGGGCGCCCCCGTTGGCAGCGCCGGTGCCCACACGGCCGAGCACGTCAATGCGCCCGCTGTCGGCTGTGAGCGTGACGCGGCGCGCCGCCACGTCGTCGGTGGCCGCCACAGCGATGTCACCACTGCGCAGGCGAAGCTGGCGTTCTTCGGCGAAGCCGCCTGCGTTCAGCGTGTTGTTGAAGCCCGAGAAGCTGGCCAAGCGGCCCAGGTCAAACTGTGCAGCGCCTGAGCGTGCCGATGCGCCTGCGCGCCCGGCCAGCTCGCCGGCCAGCACCACTGAGTCGGCACGCACGGCCAAACGGCCGGCCGCGCCGCCTTGGGCGGCGGCCGACACATCGACCCTGGCGCCCGCGTTCACAGCCACCTGCCCGGCCGTCGCGTTGAGCGACACGCTGCCGCCATCGGCGGTGACCACGGTGCCGTTGAAATCTTTCGCCTGGCCGCGTGCATCGAGCAGCGCGCCGCTGGCAAGCGTCACAGCACCGCCAGCACCACCTTCAGCGCCGCCGTGGGCGGTGATACCGATCTGCCCCGAGCGGGCCTGCACGGTGGTGGCCACCTGCACGCTGCGGCCGTGCAGCGCGAGGCGCCCGCCAAGCTCGCTTTCTTTGGCATCGGCCGGCGTGGTGGGCGCCGGCGCGCTGGCCAGCGTGAGCGATTGGTACACCGGCGCACCGGCCACGCGGGTGTCAACCGCGCTCACGGCCTGGTTGGAGCCGCCCGCGGCGAGCACACGCGGGGCTTGCAAGGTGAGCGCTGCCGCAGCGTTCAAGGCGCCCTCACCTTCGCTGGCCAGGGTGTGGCTAGCCGCCAGGCGCACCGTGGCAAAACCGTCCACGGCCTTGGCACCGGCGCCCAGCACCAGGCGCTCGGCCTGCACATTCAGGCTGCCCTGGCCGAGTGCGGCCGTTGCGCTGACCGTGCTGTTGTTGGTGAGTTGCAGCGTGGTGGCGGTGATGTTGGCTTGAGGCGCTTGGCCCTCGGCGGTGGCCAGGCCGCGCAACAAGGGCGTGTCAAGCGTCAGGCTCTTCAGGCTGGCCGAGCCGAGGGTGGTGTTGCCGATCAGGTCGATCGCGCCGTAACCGCGCAGCACCAGTTCATCGAGCCCGCCATAGCCGGCCAGTTGGGTGTTGGAGAGCACCAGGCCGCTGAGCGGTGTGGCCGAGTTGGCGGTGTCGCCCAGGCTCACCTGCACCGACGACAGACTCAAAGAGCCGCCCGCGCCCTGCGCACCACCAGCACGCAACGTGCCTTGCGATTCGGTGGAGCGCGTGGCATCGATCAGCACCGACTTGCTGGCACTGAGGGTGGCACTGGCGGCAATGTTCACGTCACCGTCGGCAGCGTTGGCGCCGCCGCGGTCGAGCCTGGTTTGTGCGCCATTGCTCAAGCGCACCAGGGCGCCCGAAGCCTCGGTGCTGATGACCTCGGGCGAGCCGCCGCCGGCCGTGCCGGTGGCGGCCAGCATGCTGCCAGCGCGGATGTGAATGCTGTGGCCAGCGGCGAGCGTGAGCTCGGGCAGGCTCACCGCACCCGCGGCGCTGTTGGCCACCACCACTTCGCTGTCGGGCGCACTGGTGGTGATGCGAATGCCGGTGTCGGTGTTGCTGCGTTTGCCGCCCAGCAGCACGCTGCCGTTGAGGTTAGACAGCGCTGCACCTTCAATCTGCAAGAAGCCCGCCGGCACCGAGCTGTCGCCCACCCGGTCGACCACGGCGATGCGCGCGGCGCTGATGTCGATTTCGGCCGCGCGGCCGGTGGTCTGCGAGGGTGATTGGGCCGCGCCGGTCATGAAGTCACCCGCCAGGCTGAGGCTGGCTGCGTTGTCGATCAGCAGGCGGCCTGCGTCCCAAGGTGATGGCGGTGCGGCCTTGCGCTCCAGCGCGCGCGCGTCGGCAAAAAACGCAGCGCCAGCAAGGTCGTAGTCGGAAGCGCGGCGCACGGCGGCCGCGCCGGGGCGCAGCACCACGCCCACACTTTGCGACTCTTGCACGCTGGTGCCGCGCGCGCTGCGGTGGCCGGCCAACACCACGTCGCCATTGAGCAAGGCGGTGGTCTGGCCAGGTTGCATGTTGCGGTAGGCGGCGCCGGTTTGCAGCTCTACCAGGTAGGTGTCGGGCAGCAAGGCATAACGTGCGGGCAGCAGCACGTATTCGCCGGCCGGCACGGCACCGCCGCTTCCGATGCGGATGCTGTCGTAGTACACGTTGTCGCGCCCGTTGCCGAGCGCGAAGCCAAAGCCCGGGTCTTTCAACGAGAGTGTGTCGCGGTCGTAAGGCATGGCCGCGAGCCGGGCGGTGGGAATAAGGGCGTAGGTGTTGTCGGCGACAGTGATGTCTTTGTCACCGCCGTTACCGGCCACAAACTCCACGCCCAACACGCCGCCGCCGCCTCGCAGGTCGACGATGGAGCCGGCTTGTTTGTCGATGGTGGGCGCACTCAGCGTGATCTGCTTTCCCTGGTCCGTGACGGCGTTCAACAAGCTCCCGCTACCGCCGCCGTCTTCGTAGCGCCAGCTGGTGCCCGCGAGCACACGACCGTAGAGCACGGTGAGGCCATCGCCAGACACCGAGGTGAGGCTGCCGTCGGCAAGCTGCAGCGAGCTGCCGGCCAGCAGGTTGATCTCACCCTGAGGCGCTTTGACTGTTCCGGCCTGCCGGATGGTGTGTGCTTCAAAGCTCAACTTGCCGCCGGCCGAATAGACCGGCCCGGCAACGGCACCGTTACCGTTACCGAAAACGTCGATACGGCCGCCCTCGACCAGAGTGCCGCTGGTGGTGTCTTTGACCGAGAAGTTGTAATCCGTGCGGGTGGCGGGGTACACCTGCGAGGCTCGCAGCTCGATGTTGCCCGCGCTGGTCAGGCCACCGATTTGCCTCACGCCTGCTGCGGTGTTGACCGCACGCCCCACCAACCGGATGTCACTGCCACTTTCAATTCGAGTGCGCTGCGTGCCGTTGACGGTGAGGCTGCCGTACAAGCTGACTTCGCCCGCTCTCACACTCAGCTCGCCCGTGCCCGAGCGGGTGGCCAGAACAGGCGATGCGCCTCCTTCAACGAGGCTGAAATTGGGGATTCCGTTGAGGGGTTCGTTCACGCGCGCGCTGAGCGACTGCCCCAGGGCCACGGTCGAGCCTTGCAGCGTGACACGTGCGCCATCGTTGAGCTCGATCAGCGGCGCATCCAGCCGCACACCGCGCTCGAAATTCAGCGTCGACGAGCCCTCGAACGAGATGCGGTTTTCCGACTGCAGCCGCAGCTTCTCGAAGCCGGCCTCGGTGAGCTGGCTCACGTTGACCACCGCGTCGACCAGGCCCGGCGCGGCCGCCACCGGGTTGTCAACCGGTGTCACAACGATGCGCCGCTCATCGGGCCGGGTGGGTTGGCCGTTGGGCTGCATCAGCTCCAGCGCAAAGCTGCCGCCAGCGGCAGCGGCCGAGCCGCCGTGCGCGAGCAGCGTGCCGTCGAGCACGGTGCGGCCTTGCGACTTGACGATGAGCGAGCCGGCATGGCCGTCGAGCGTCTGCTGCGTCAGCACCGGTGCGCGGCCGTTGTAAGTGACCAGGTCGACGGTCTGGTTGACGCCGCTCAAGTCGATGCGTGCGCCGGAGTCAATCTGCAGGCCCGCCCCTCTGGCGTCGAGCGTGATGGTGCCGCCGTTGAGCAGCGTGCCCTGCACCAGACCCATGCTGTTGGGGGTGGGCACAAAGACGCCACGGGTGGAGAGGTCGGCCGCTGCGCCAATGTGCAGGTCGGTGGCGGTCAAGGCCACGGGGCCGTTGAGCGTGAGGCCGATCTTGCCGCCCGGCGCGCTCAGCCGCCCCAGAACGTTCAGACCATCGGCGCCCGACAGGCTGATCTCGCCCCGGGGGTCGGTGGTGATGGAGGCACCGGCATTGAGGTTGAGCACGCCGCCTTGCGGCACCACACCGCCGCCTTTGGCGTTGAGCGAAACGGAAGCCGCGCCGCGCAGGGCGTCGGGCAGGCGTTGCACGCTCGCGATGTTTGCCATGTCAGCGCCGGTGGGCAACAAGCGCGCAGCGGCCGGGTCGATCACCAGGTTGTGCTGCTCGACCTTCACCGCCGTGCCGGCCACGATGTCGATGCCATCCAGCGCTTCGATGTTGAGCTTGGAGAACCCTTGCTCGGCAAACAGCCCGGCTTTCAGGCGCGTGGTGGCCTGGGGCACCACGCCGGTGGCGCCGTCGGCGGCGATCACGGCGCGGCCCATCTTCAGCGTCAGCTCGCCACCGGTGCCCGGCGCGAAGCCGCGCAGGTCGGCCTGCAGCCAATCAGGGTTGGTCTGGTTCTCGGTTCCGTTGGCGATGCTCAGCTTGCCGCCGTTGCCGGCCGTCACACGCTGGTTGCTGGCGATGGAGGCACCGCCGCCCACGTCGAGCACGGCACCGTGCTCCAAGCGCGTCTGGTCGGTTGTGTCGGTCACGGCGAGGGTGATGCTGCCGCCGTCGATGGCGCGTGTGGTGGTGCCATCGGCATTGCGCCGCCCCGACACGTTCGGCGTGCCCACAAAAGACCCGTCGACGTTGGCGTTGTTGAGCCACGCACCTGCGGTGGAGAGCGTGGCACCCGAACGAACTACCACCCGCTCCAAACCGCGCACAGCAAGTTCGGGCGAGATGGCGACCGATTCGAAGTGCACCGGCGCCACCAGCAGCTTGCCACCGGGCAGGTGGATGTCACCCGCCAGATCAATCTGCTTGGCGCGCAAGGTCAGGCTCGCGCCCACATCTGAGGTGACCGACACATCAGCGGGCAGCACGATGCGGCCGTTGGAGTTGAGCTCCACCGCGCCGAAGCCTGTTTGAACACGGCCTTGTGCAGTCTGCTCGGCCGCGCCAAATACCTGTGATGCGCCCAGCGTAAGCGAGTCGCGTTGGGCAGCGTTGAGTTGGGTTGTGGCGTTGAAAGCCGCGCCCAGAGTGTCGGAGGCTTGTTGCTGCAGCGTGATGTGGCCGATGCGCTGGTTCTCTACCAGCAGATTCGGAAGCGTCGTGTTCGCGTCCAAGCTGCCAATCTTGAGCGTAGCCCCGCTCGGCGCATTGGCCATCTGGCGCGTGCCCACCGTCACGTCACTCTTGAGCGTGCCGTCGATCACCAAGCCGGCGTTGGAGTTGATCGTCACCACACCACCAGCCTTGCCCTCGACAAACTGCCCCTGGTACTTGCCGGTGCTGCCCAGTGGGTTGGCGACGTTGGTCGTCTGGCCCCAGCGCGCGTCCACCCGTTGGTAGTTGTCAAGTTGCTGCGTGTAGCGCAGCTGCTCGGGGGCGGTTGCGATGTCGTAGATCTTGCCGTCAGCGCCCAGCAGGCGCGAGGTGTTGATGGTGCCGCCGGCATAGCGGTAGCCGCCGCCCGAGGCGTCGATCAACGCGCCGCTGCGCTGAATGACCGAGCCGCTGGAGCTGATGTTCAGCGCGCCGCCAGTGGCAGCTGTTTCGACCACCGTGCGCTCCACCAGGCCGCGGTAGCCGGTGAGGTCGAGGATGTTGTTGTCTTGCCGCAAGTCGACCGTGACCACGGCGCCGCGCAGCAGCCCGGTCTTCTGGTCGGGTGAGTTTTTCAGCTCGTTGGAGGTGACACGAAAAGTCTTCAGGTTTTTGTCAAAATCGACATCGGACCAGACCCCGGCCACGCTGGTTTTGCTGCCGGCAGCAAGATAGACACGCGCGCCCTCAGGGTCGACGATGCTGGAGGCAGCCAGGTTGATCAGGCCACCGGGCACCCGCACCACGCCATGGTTTTCAATCGTGCGAGCCTGCACGTCAATCACCCCGCGGCGGGCCTCGTACGCCTGGCTGTCAGGCACCGTGCTCTTGTCGGTGGCATCGGGCGTGACCTCGGTGACGCTGCCCGCCTTGAAGTTCACCGTGCCCGGCTGCGCACGGTCCTTGGAATGGGCCTTGAGGTAGATCGAGCCGTTGGCCTGCAAGGCCGTGGTGGCCGAGACGCGGCCTTCTTGGTTGACGGAAAGCGCGGCGAGCGTCACGTTGCCGCGGTCGGCGCTGATGTTGCCCGCATTGATCAAGCGGCTGAGGTTGAGGCCCTGCCCATCGGCCGGCGCTTCGATTTCGACCACATAACCGCGCAGGGTGAAGTCGTTTTCGTCGGGGTTGATGGCGAGGTAGGCCTTGCTGCCCGCCGCCAGAATCACCTGGCCATCGGGCGCCGTGATGATGCCGCCCTGGTTCTCGATGACCGGCGAAAAAATCATGATCGAGCCGCCGGGGTTGGCCTGCAGCAGTGGTGCGGGTGCATTGGCATCACCGCCGCCGATCACGATGCGGCCCGTGGGCACGGCGGGCAGGGTGCTGCCGTCGCCGTCAAGGGCATAACTGCCTTCAAAAGCCGGCCTGGTGAGGCCGCCGCCGTTGAGCGCACCAGAACCGAAACGCTGGTTGCTGAGGTTGAGCGTGGAGGCCACCAGCGACTGCGTGTTCACCTGCGCACCGCGGCCAAAGATGATGCCGTTTTGGTTGATCAGGATGACCTGGCCGCCAGCCGAACCGGCGGTGGCGCCCTCGCTGCGCAAGCGGCCCTGGATCAGGCTGGGGTTGGCGTCAAAAATGCGGTTCAGCGTGGAGGCCGTGGCGCCCGTCTGGTGGCGAAACAGCACTTCGGCATTGCTGCCGATGTCGAACGAGCGCCAGTTGATGATGGCGCGCTGATCCGCTTGGTCAATGGTCAACCGAGGCCGTGCCGCCCCAGGCACCGACGCGTTGACAACCGCCTGCCCGCTGACCACACCGCGCAACACCGGCAAGGTGGCCGGTGCAATCACACGCTGGGCCAGCACATCTTGCGGCAAGGCAAAGCTGAGCAGGCCCAGGCTGGCCAGCACCCACAGGCTGCAACTGCTCTGAGGCCACGTCGTTTGGCGAGCCAAGGGGGCAAGACGTGCGCGGAGAGAGCGGGTTTTCATGGGAGCAGGCGCCAGACGGGTTGAAGGCGGCGCAAAAGCTGGCCGCAGATGAACACGCATTCTCTGAACGGCACATGACAATTCGACGTGAATGCCCTGCTCCAAACGAGCTTGTTGCACAAAGCACTGTCATGCGGGCGACTTGGGCCGTTGTTAAAAGCGCAGGCCGAGCCCACCACCTGCCCACATGAACCTGCCCACCCTCCTACCCGCGCCTGCCGTGTTTCGCGACCTGCTGGCGGCAGCGCAAAAACTGCACGATGCACGCACCTGGTCGAGCGCCGAAGCGGCTTACCGCGCCGTGCTGGCCAAGCGCCCCGACCGGCGCGATGCCTTGCAGGGCCTGGGCTTGCTGGCGCTCAAGCAAGGCCATGCAGGTGAGGCGGTGCTCTGGCTCAAGGCCGCCCTGGTGGTATCTGCACCCGAGGCCTCATTGCATGTGGAGCTGGCCCGCGCGCTGCGCACACAGGGGCTGCACGAGGAGGCCACAGCTCACTTCGAGCACGCGGCAGCGCTCAACCCGGCAGACACCCAAATCCAGCTGATGTTGCGCCTGCACCAAGGCGCCACGCTCGACGACATGGGCCGCACCGAAGAAGCGCTCGCCTGCTACCAAGAGGCCGTGCAGCAGCACCCGCAAGCCGCCGACGCCTGGGCCGCGCTGGGCGTGGTGCAGCATCACCTGCTGGGGCCGGCGGCCGCCGAGGCCAGCTTTCAGCGTGCCTTGCAGATCGACCCCACACGCTTTGATGTGATCGAGAGGTTTGCGATGGTGCTGCAAGAGCAACGCCGCCACGAAGACGCCGCGCTGGTGTTCGAGCGTTTGCTGCAGCTCAAGCCCGATCACCCGCTCGTGCCGGGCCGGCTGCTGCACTGCAAGATGCTCGGCGCCGACTGGACGGCGCTCGAAGAACTGCAGCGGCGCGTTGAACTGCTCGTGGCCGCGGGTCACCTGGCCGCCGAGCCTTTTGGCCTGCAAGCCTGCTGCACCTCACCGGCCTTGTTGCTGAAAGCGGCGCGGCAATTCACCGCCACCTACCACCCGGACCGCTCTGACATGCTGCCGCCCGCGCGCATCGGCGAGGGCGGCAAGATCCGCATCGGCTACGTGTCGGGTGAGTTTCGCAACCAGGCCACCTCGGTGCTGTTGACCGAGGTGCTTGAGCGGCACGACACCGCACGCTTCGAGGTGTTTGCCTTCGACAACGGCTGGAGTGACGGCAGCGCACTGCGCAGCCGCATCGATCAGGCCGTGACCGAGCTGGTGCCGATTCGCCAGCTCAGCAACCTCGACGCCGCAGCGGCCATTCGCGAGCGTGGCATTGACATCCTGGTCAACCTCAACGGCCACTTCGGGCTGGCGCGTTCGCACCTGTTTTCGCTGCGGCCGGC
>JBKJJF010000086.1:0-5814 GCA_046598195.1 Rhizobacter sp.
TCGCCCAGCGAGGCGATCTTGCTGGTGGCGTGGCGGCGCAGGGCCAGCGGCAGCTCGTCGGCCGGGATGCCCGCGCCGTCGTCTTCGACCACGATGCTGCGCACGCCGCCCGCCATCAGCTTGACCACCACTTCGGTGGCCCCCGCGTCGAGCGCGTTGTCGACCAGCTCGCGCACCACCGAGGCCGGGCGCTCGACCACCTCGCCGGCGGCAATCTGGCTGATCAGCTCGTCGGGCAGCTCTCGGATGGGGCGGCGGGGGGTGGGCTGCAGCGCGGCATTCATCGGGGCATTATCTGACGGCCCCTCGCCCGCGGGTACGCGACCGATCCCCCGAAGGGATGGCGGGCCGGCTTGGGAGCGGCCCGGCGCTCGGCCCGCTCATCGTTCACCGCCCGCCGTGATAATGCCGCCGCATGGACATCATCGCTTTCCTCCTCGATTTCATCCTGCACGTTGACGTGCACCTGGCCAGCTTCGTGGCGACCTACGGCACCTGGGTTTATGCGCTGCTGTTCCTGATCATCTTCGTGGAAACCGGCGTGGTGGTAATGCCCTTTCTGCCCGGCGACTCGCTGCTGTTTGTGGTGGGCGCGCTGTGCGGTGCGGGCTTGATGAACTTCCCCTTGACGGTGGCGTTGCTGACGGTGGCGGCCATCCTCGGCGACCAGTGCAACTACAGCATCGGGCGCTATTTCGGGCCCAAGGTGTTCCAGTGGGAAAACTCGCGCTTCTTCAACCGCCGGGCGTTCGACCAAGCGCATGCCTTCTACGAAAAGCACGGCGGCGTCACCATCATTGCGGCCCGCTTCCTGCCCTTCCTGCGCACCTTCGTGCCCTTCGTGGCCGGTGTGGCCGAGATGACGCGCAGCCGCTTCACGCTGTTCAACGTTGTCGGTGCGGTGCTGTGGGTCGGCGGGGTCACGCTGGCCGGCTACCTGTTTGGCAACATTCCCTGGGTCAAACAGCACCTGGACAAGATCATCTGGGCCGCGATCTTCCTGCCCGGTCTGCTGGTGCTCTTTGGTGCCTGGAAGGCGCGCAGAAACGCACTCAGAGCTGCCGTTGCCGCGCCAGCGGTGGGTTCTTCGCAAAGTAACGCTTGATGCCCGAGGCAAGCGCGCCCACCAGCTGCTCACGGTAGGCGTCGCTGCGCAGCTTGGCCTCTTCTTCGGGGTTGGAGATGAAGGCCGTCTCGACCAAGATCGAGGGCATGTCGGGCGCTTTCAACACGGCAAACCCGGCCTGCTCGACGCTGCCCTTGTGCAGGTAGCCCACCTTGCGGATCTGCCCCAGCACCTCACTGCCCAGCTTGAGGCTGTCTTTGATCTGCGCGGTGGTGCTCATGTCGAGCAAGGCCCGCGCAACCGTCGCGTCTTTGACCTTGATGTTGACGCCACCCACCAGGTCGGCGGCGTTTTCGCGGTCGGCCATCCAGCGCGCGGCGCTGCTGCTGGCGCCGTTTTGCGACAAGGCAAACACCGAGGCCCCGCGCGCATGCGGCTTGAAAAACGCGTCGGCGTGAATCGACACGAACAGATCGGCCTGCACCCGCCGCGCCTTGCGCACGCGCTCGTGCAGCGGCACAAAAAAGTCGGCGTCGCGGGTGAGCATGGCGCGCATGCCGGGCACGGCGTTGAGCGCATCGCGCAGCTTGAGCGCCACCGACAGCACCACGTCTTTTTCACGCAAACCGGTGGGGCCGATGGCGCCTGGGTCTTCGCCACCATGCCCGGGGTCGATGGCCACGATCACGAGCCGGTCGATGCGCGCTTGTGTCATCGGTGGGGCCGATGCGGCGGCGGCTGGCACCGGGGTCGAGATGGGCGGCGGCGTACCGATCGGTTTGTTGATCTTGCCGATGAACTCGCCCAGCGCGTCTTGCACCGCCTGGGCGGCTTGTTGTTCGGCCTTGCTCTTGTCTTGAATCAGCGCCAGCAGCGGATCGCGCTCTTTTGTCGGGTGCAGGTCGAACACCAGCCGGTGCTGATAAGCGGCCACCGGCGCCAGAGTGAAAAGCTGCGGCGCGGTCGCCTGCTTGAGGTCGATCACCAGGCGCACCACACGCGGCAGGTTCTGGCCCACACGCACACCGGCGATGAAGGGGTCGTCGGGTTTCACCTTGCCAACCAGTTCGCGCAACTCGGGGCTGAGCTCCAGGCCGTCGATGTCGATCACCAGGCGCGCCGGGTTCGAGAGCAGGGAGTGTTTGACTGAGAGCGCCGTGTCAGACTCAAGCGTCACCCGGGTGTACTCGTCGGCCGGCCACACACGCACCGCCACGATGCTGGCGCCGAAGGCCAACTCACTGCTGCCGAGCAGCAACACCACGCTGCCCATCTGACGCAAGGCGTCGCGCCTCTTCAAGATGACTGGCCCCCCAGTCGCTTCGCTCCTGCCCCCAAGGGGCTGAGCCCGGCTTGGGGCGGCCCGGCGTCGGGCAGCAACTCCAGCCCACGGGGGGTACAGGCTTCAAAGATCACGCGGCGTTGGTCTCCATCCAGCGGTGTGAGTTCCATGCGCAAATCAGGCACTGGCAACAAACCCGCTGCCTGCTCGGGCCACTCGGCGAGCTTCAGGCCCACGCTCGCAAACACATCGCGAAAGCCGGCGTCTTCAAACTCTTGCGGGTCTTTGAAGCGGTAGAAGTCGAAGTGCCAGATGAACAATGGAGACAAGATGCCGGGCACCTCATACGGCTCCAACACCGCGTAGGTTGGGCTCTTGATGCGCCCCTGCACGCCCAGCGCCTGCAACAGGTGGCGCACAAACGTGGTCTTGCCGGCACCCAGCGTGCCGTGCAGCTCGATGAAGGCTTCGCGAAGCGCCGGCCGCAGCGCCAAGGCTTGTGCGGTGGCGCTACAAGCGGCTTCGTCTGCCCAGTGCACGATGCGAGTTCCTAGAATCGACAAATGACCGACGCTCTCAAGTTGGATGGTGAAAGCCTCATCGCGCTGGTGTCACAACTGCGCGAATGGGCCACGGCGCTCGGATTTTCCCAGATCGGTGTGGCCGATGTGGATTTGTCTTCGGCCGAACCCGGCCTGTTGGCGTGGCTCAACAACGGCTTTCACGGTGACATGGTTTACATGGCGAGGCACGGCGTCAAACGCGCCCGCCCCGCCGAGCTGGTGCCGGGCACGGTGCGCGTGATCACCGCACGCATGGACTACCTGCCGCGCGACACGCCCGACGAATGGCAGGCCGTTGAGTGGCAACACATCAATCAACCCGCACACGCCAGCGTCTCGGTCTACGCCCGGGGGCGCGACTATCACAAGGTGCTGCGCTCGCGCCTGCAAAAGCTCGCTGAGCGCCTGGCCGAAGCGGTGGGGCCCTGCGGTCACCGGGTGTTCACCGACTCGGCGCCGGTGCTTGAGGTGGAGCTGGCCTCGCGCAGCGGCATCGGCTGGCGTGGCAAGCACACGCTGGCGCTGCACCGCGAGGCGGGGTCGATGTTTTTCCTGGGTGAGATCTACGTCGACCTGCCGCTGCCGGTGTCGGAGCCCGTGAATTCGCATTGCGGCAGTTGCAGCGCCTGCATCGACGTGTGCCCCACGCAGGCCATCATCGGCCCCTACCGGGTGGACGCGCGGCGCTGCATCTCCTACCTGACCATCGAACACGACGGCCCCATACCCGAAGAACTGCGCGCACCGATGGGCAACCGCATCTACGGCTGCGACGACTGCCAGCTCATTTGCCCCTGGAACAAGTACGCCAAAGTCAGCACCCTGCCCGACTTCGACCCACGCGCACCGCTCACCCACGCGAGCCTGCTGCAGCTGTGGGCCTGGTCAGAAAGCGACTTTCTGCGCCACACCGAAGGCGGGCCCATTCGTCGCATCGGCTACGAACGCTGGCGGCGCAACCTGGCGGTCGGCCTGGGAAATGCCCTGCGTGCACAGCCCGATGTGCTGATGACCCAGGCTTTGCAAACCGCACGCGACGCTGCAAGCGAGCTGGTGCGCGAGCACATCGACTGGGCTTTGGCCCAGGCCTGAATCAGGCCCCGACAGCCTGCAACACCCCCAGCCAAAGCGGAATGCTGAACATGCCGAGCACGGTGGACAAGGTCACCAGCCCCGCCACATACGCCGCATCACCGCCCATGCGCGCGGCGAGCACATAAGCGCTGGAGGCCGTGGGCATGGCCGCAAACAGCACCACCATCTGGTGCTGCGCACTCGGCAACGCGAGCGCCAGGCCGAGACCGAGCCCGATCGCGGGCAACACCGCATGCCGGATCGTCAACAACGCCGCGGCCAGCGCGGGCCCGCGCTTCAACCCGCCGAGCTTCAGCCCCGCGCCCACCGCCAGCAGCCCGATGGGCAAAGCAGCGACGCCGATGCGCTGCAGGGTGGTCGCCACCGCCTCGGGAAAACTCACGCCCGCCGCATTGGCCGCGAGCCCGGCCAAGGTGCTGATGATCAAAGGGTTGCGCGCCAGCTCACGCAGATAAGCGTGGCCGCCATGGCGGGCCAGCGACCACACCGCAGCCACGTTGGCGATGGGCACACACAAGGCGACGAGCAGCGCCATCCAGGCCACACCTTGTGCGCCACCCAGCCGCTCAGACAACGCGAGCGCGATGTAGGAATTAAAACGAAACGCCACCTGCGCGCCCGACGCGTGCATGCCGGCGTCCACCCCCGGCCAGAGCCGCAACGAAAAGGCCAACGCCACGCCGCACAACATCACGCCCACACCGGCACCCGCCAGCCCCAGGGTCTGTGCCGGTTGCAGCGGGCTGTTCACGATGGAGTTGAACAGCAGCACCGGGAACAACAGGTAGTACACCAGGCGTTCGGCGCTCTCCCAAATGGGCCGGTCGAGCGCCGTGTAGCGGCACAGCAAGAAGCCGCAAGCAATCAGCAGAAAATCGGGAAGCAGGAGCAGACCAAGGGACATGGGCCAAGTGTGCCAGTGCGAGTTGCTGCGTAGTTTCCACAGTCGCCAAGCGAGGGATCAGCGTGCAGCATGCGCTTTGACTTTTGCATCATTTTCAGGAGCCCCCATGCACCGCAGAACCCTCATCGCCACCGCCCTTGTGTTGTCGGCCGCGGCGCCCTCCGTCTGGGCGCAGGCCTACCCCAACAAACCGGTGCGCCTGGTGGTGCCCTTCGCACCCGGTGGCACCACCGACATCGTGGCCCGTGTGGTGGCCGAGAAAATCAACGTCGCGCTGGGCCAGCCCTTGATCGTCGAGAACAAGGCCGGCGGCGGCGGCTCGATCGGCGCCAACGAGATCGCCAAGGCCGCCCCCGATGGTTATTCGCTGGGCATGGCCACCGTCTCCACCACGGCCGCCAACCCGGCCATCAACCCGAAAATTCCGTACAACACGCTGACCGACTTCACGCCCATCATCAACGTGGCGGCCACCCCCAACGTGATAGCGGTGCACCCCAGCTTCCCGGCGCGTGACTACAAGGGCTTCATCGCCGAGCTGAAAAAGAACCCTGGCAAGTATTCATTCGGCAGCTCAGGCACTGGCACCATCGCCCATTTGCAAATGGAGCTATTCAAGAACCTCTCTGGCACCTTCATCACCCACATTCCCTATCGTGGCTCAGGCCCGGCGCTCAATGACACCGTGGCCGGCCAGGTACCGATGCTGTTCGACAACCTGCCCTCGGCTCTGCCCTTCATCAAAGACGGCCGCCTGATCGCCATCGTGGTGGCGGCGCCCACCCGACTGGCCCAGCTCCCCAATGTGCCCACCTTCAAAGAGGTGGGCCTGGAGCCGGTGAACCGCATGGCCTACTACGGCATCATCGGCCCCAAGGGCATGCCCAAAGACGTGGTCGACAAG
>JBKJJF010000117.1:0-5917 GCA_046598195.1 Rhizobacter sp.
GAAGGGGCTGGGCCGCAGTGGAGGCAAGCGAGGCGCTGCACTGCAATGCTGAGGTCACCTGCGTGGCACCGCAAGGTGCCAATGTCGCATTTCACTGCGAAAGAACCGCGCCCCGGCCACTCACAAGCCTCCGGCGTGAAAAGTGTCACGCCACCTGCAGTGCGCTCAAACCTGGATGAACTGCATCTGTGTGCCGGCGAGTTCGATCACGTCGCCGTTTTTCAGATGCAAGGTGTCACCCACCAGCGGGTTGCCGTTGATGGTGGGGCGGCTGGCGCCTTCGACGTGGGCGAACACATAGCCGCCCGGGCGCTTGGTGATAGAGGCCACCTGCACGCCGGGCTTGCCGACGGTGGTGACGACCTTGGTGAGCGCAACTTCACGGCCGGCTGCGGCGCCATTCAGCACCTTGATCGTGCCGGGGATGACCGTCTGGCCCAGGCCGCCGAAACCGGAGCTCGGCCCGCCCTGGGCGGAGGTGTGGGCAAAACCGTGGCTGTAACTGGCAGGCGCGGGGGCGCCCTGCTTCATGATCATGGTCTTCTCGTAGTCGGTGCCATCGTCTACGAGGTACTTGATCTTGTACTTGCCGATCTCGACCGTGTCGTTGTGGGTCAGCAGCTGCTTCTTGACGGCCTTGCCGTTGATGTAGGTGCCGTTGGTGCTGTTGAGGTCTTCGATGAAGACGTCGGTGCCCACCATCTGCAGCACGGCGTGCTCGCCGCTGACTGCCAGGTTGTCGATCACGATGTCGTTGTAAGGCCTGCGGCCGAGGGTCGTTTTGTCTTTGGTGATCTGCACTTCCTTGATCACCACACCGTCGAGCGATACGACCAGCTTGCCCATGCTTGACCTCAGTCTCTTATCTGTTTCTTGGCCCACTTGGCGGCCGAAATTGGCAGTGTTGTGAACCTAGCGCCTGAACGGCCACCACGAACGCGGCGGGCTGCTTTGCCCCCGCACCCGCACCAACACCACCGCGATATTATCCTTTCCACCGGCGTCATTGGCTGCGTCAATCAGCCCCGCCCCCGTCTCTTCAAGCGAGTCGTGCGCTTGCAACACCTGTGCAATGCCGTCGTCGTCGAGCATGTCGGACAAGCCGTCGGAGCACAACAGGTAGATGTCCCCCGGCATGATGTCGTGCAGGTGGGTTTCGAGCAGCACCGTGTCTTCAACGCCCACTGCGCGTGTCACCAGGTTCTTGTTGGTGGAAAACGCCGCCTGCTCGGGGGTGATGAGACCGGAGTCGATTTGCTCTTGCAGCAACGAATGGTCGTGGGTGATCTGCACCAGCCGGCCGCCGCGAAAGCGGTAGCCGCGTGAATCGCCCACATGGCCCATCAGCAGGCGGCCATCGCGGAAGGCCCCCACCACCAGCGTGGTGCCCATGCCGGCGTACTGTGGGTTGGAGTTGGCGGCGTTGAAGATGGCGCGGTTGGCGTTGTCGACGCAGATGTCCATGGCCCGGCGCACATCGGTGTCTGAGGCATTGCCCGAGGCCTCTTGCAGCCAGCGGCCCAGCTCGGTCTTGATGAACGAGGTGGCCATGCCGCTCGCCACTTCACCGGCGTTGTAGCCGCCCATGCCGTCGGCCAATACCACGAGCCCGGCGGCCTCTTGAACAGCGATCGAATCTTCGTTGTTGTTGCGGGCGCGGCCGGTGTCGGTGGCACTGAAGAACTCTAGCGACATGGCGGTGGCGAGCGCGGGGAGATTCATCGAGCTTTCAAACCCATCAGAGGCTGGAATTGTGCCCTGTATCGGCACGCTCCATTTTCACCGTGGCCGCGAATCCGCTGGAATCGGGGGGGGCGGCGCTCGTCTCCACCGGCTTGGGCGGCGCACCCTCAGCCTGCAAGCGACTCGCCACAGCGCGCAGGTCGGCCGCCAGTTGCTGGCCACTGGGGTAGCGGGCTTCGGGGCGTTTTTCGAGCGCCAGCGCCACCACACGGGCCAGGCCTTCGGGCAGGTCGGGGCGCAGGCTGCGCACGTCGGGCGCAGGCTCGTTGGCGATCTGGTGCATGAGCGTGGCCATTGAGTCCGAGCGGTGCGGCAGGCGGCCGGTGAGCAGCTGGAACAACATCACACCCAGCGAATACAGGTCGCTGCGGCCGTCAACCCGGCGGCCGGCCATTTGCTCGGGTGACATGAACGACGGTGTGCCTAACACCATGCCTGTGCGGGTACGAGACGAGTCTGCGACGCGGGCAATGCCGAAGTCGGTGACCTTCACCACATCGCTCGGCAGGCCAAGCATCACGTTGGCGGGCTTGATGTCGCGGTGCACAACCCCCTGGCTGTGGGCGTAGGCCAGCGCGTCGGCCACCCGGGCCACCACGTTGAGCACGGTCGCCACCGGCAGCAGCTTGGGCGCCTGGGTGTAGCCCTGAAGGTCGTCGCCCTTGAGGTACTCCATGGCGATGTAGGCCAGCTCTTGGTCTTCTCCGGCATCGAAGATGGTCACGATGTCGGGGTGTTGCAGCCGGCCAGCGGTTTCGGCCTCGCGGAAGAAACGCTCGCGTGCCTCGACCAGCTCGTCGCCCGCAAACTCGCGGCTCAAGGCCATGGTCTTGATGGCCACCTGGCGGCCGATCTTCGGGTCGCGCCCGAGGTAGACCGCGCCCATGGCACCACGGCCCAGCTCACGCTCGATGCCGTAGCGTCCCAGGGTGGCGCGATCGGGCAGGCCGGCGCTGGCAGGGCGCAGTGGCTGCGCGGCAGTGGGTGTGACGCCCGCGCGCTGCACCGCAGGCAGCCGGGGCAGGCGCTGGCCGAGCACCCAGCCGATGTGGCCAAAGACCAAAGCCAGCACAACCGGGAAGACCCAGCCCATCGGCACCGACAACTGCCACCACAACAAGCTGCCCACCGCGATCACGCTGCTGGCGAGGATCACGGACACCGCGACAGCAGCCTCGCGGCGCAAGCGGGGCAGCAGCCAAGCCAGTTCGCCAAGCACCAACAGCAGGGCCAGCGCGCTCAGCGCCCAGCCGGTTCCTGTCGTTCGGAAGAGGTGCTCCGTGATGCCCAAAACCCGTTGCCTCACCTAGCCGTTTGGAGCCGGCACGGTATCACAGGCACAGCGGAAATCAGGCGGTTTTGCTGCGCCGCACCTTGATCACCACGCCGATCAGCCAGACGAACGCGGCCCCTGCGGCACCGGCGGCGTAACGCAACCAGGCATCGCCGGGCACGTAAGGCACCACCGCAGGGTCGGTGATGGCCATGGTGCCGGCGATCCAGCCGAGCAACAAGCCGCCCAGCGTGATGATGAGCGGGAAGCGATCCATCAGCTTGATGACCAGCTGGCTGCCCCACACGATGATGGGGATGCTGACCAAGAGGCCGAAGATCACCAGCGGCATTTGGTGGTCACCACCGGCCGCCTGCGCCGCGCCGGCAATCGCGATCACGTTGTCCAGGCTCATCACGAAGTCGGCAATGATCACGGTCTTGACGGCAGCCCACAGCTTGTCACTGCCCTGGATGTTGGCGTGGCCTTCTTCGTGCTCGGGCACCAGCAGCTTGACGCCGATCCACAGCAGCAGCGCCGCCCCGACCAGCTTGAGATAGGGGATGGCCAGCAGCGTGAGCGCAAAAAAGATCAGCACCACCCGCAGGATGATGGCGCCCGCGGTGCCCCACAGGATGCCCTGGGTGCGCTGCTTGGGCGGCAGCTGGCGGCAGGCCAGCGCGATCACCACCGCGTTGTCGCCACCCAGCAGGATGTCGATCATGATGATCTGGCCGACCGCGACCCAGAACTCGGGCGTCATGAACTGTTCCATCTGCGGGTCTTTCTCGTTTTGGCGGTCAAAAGTGTAGAAGCCGGCTCGCGGCCACGGGGTGCGTGGAACTACGTGGCCCGTCAGCAAAAAGGCCGCGCGAGCAGCGCGGCCTTGTGAGCATCAACCAAGCCGGTGGCTCAGATCAAGCCCTTGAGCAGCTTGCCCATCTCCGACGGGTTGCGCGTCACGGTGAAGCCGCACTCTTCCATGACGGCGAGCTTGGCGTCGGCCGTGTCGGCGCCGCCCGAGATCAGCGCACCGGCGTGGCCCATGCGCTTGCCGGGAGGCGCGGTAACGCCAGCGATGAAGCCAACGATGGGCTTCTTCATGTTGGCCTGGCACCAGCGCGCGGCTTCGGCTTCATCGGGGCCGCCGATCTCGCCGATCATGATGACGGCGTCGGTCTCGGGATCGTCGTTGAAGAGTTTCATCACGTCGATGTGCTTCAAGCCGTTGATCGGGTCGCCGCCAATGCCGACGGCGCTGGACTGGCCCAGACCGATCTCGGTCAGCTGCGCCACGGCTTCATAGGTCAGCGTGCCCGAGCGGCTGACCACACCAATGCGGCCTGCACGGTGGATGTGGCCCGGCATGATGCCGATCTTGATTTCATCAGGTGTGATGAGGCCGGGGCAGTTGGGGCCCAGCAGCAGCGTCTTCTTGCCGCCCTTGGCTTCTTTCTGCTTCATGCGGTTGCGCAGCTCCAGCATGTCCTTGATGGGGATGCCTTCGGTGATGCAGATGGCCAGATCAAGGTCGGCCTCAACGGCTTCCCAGATCGCAGCGGCCGCGCCGGCCGGCGGCACGTAGATCACGCTGACAGTCGCACCGGTGTTGTTGGCCGCGTCTTTCACGCTTGCGAAAATGGGGATGCCTTCGAAGTTTTCGCCGGCCTTCTTGGGGTTCACGCCCGCGACGAAGCAGTTCTTGCCATTCGCGTAGTCACGGCACATGCGGGTATGGAACTGCCCCGTCTTGCCGGTGATGCCTTGGGTGATAACGCGGGTGTCTTTGTTGATCAGGATGCTCATGGTGTGTTCCTTGTGGCTGCTGGGCTTACTTCAGGGCAGCCATCACTTTTTGGGCCGCTTCGGCCATCGAATCGGCGCTGATGATGGGCAGGCCGGAGTCCTTCAGCATCTTCTTGCCAAGCTCCTCGTTCGTGCCCTTCATGCGCACGACCAGCGGCACGGAGAGATTCACAGCCTTGCACGCGGCGATCACACCTTCGGCAATGGTGTCGCAGCGCATGATGCCGCCGAAGATGTTGACGAGAATCGCCTTCACCTTGGGGCTTTTGAGCATGATTTTGAAGGCTTCGGTCACCTTCTCGGCGGTGGCGCCACCGCCCACGTCGAGAAAATTGGCCGGCTCGCCGCCGAAGAGCTTGATGGTGTCCATGGTCGCCATCGCGAGGCCGGCGCCATTGACCAGGCAGCCGATGTTGCCGTCGAGCTGGATGTAGGCGAGGTCAAACTTGCTGGCTTCGATCTCAGCCGGGTCTTCTTCATCGAGGTCGCGGTAGGCCACGATCTCGGGGTGGCGGAACAGGGCGTTGCTGTCGAAGTTGAACTTCGCGTCGAGCGCCTTGATGTTGCCGTTGCCTTCAAGAATCAGCGGGTTGATCTCGGCCAGCGACGAATCGGTGTCCATGTAGACCTGGTACAGCTTCTTGAACACGTCGATCGCCTGCGCCTGCGACGCGGCCGGCACGCCGATGCCGTTGGCCAGCTCGATTCCTTGTGCGTCGGTCAAGCCGGTCAGCGGGTCGACGAACACCTTGATGAGCTTTTCGGGCGTGTTGTGGGCCACCTCTTCGATGTCCATGCCGCCCTCGCTGCTGGCCATCATCGCGATCTTCTGCGTGGCACGGTCGGTCACGGCCGCTACGTAGTACTCCTTCTTGATGTCAGCGCCTTCTTCGATCAGCAGGCGTCGTACCTTTTGGCCTTCTGGGCCGGTCTGGTGCGTGATCAGCTGCATGCCGAGAATCTGGGTCGCGTATTCGCGCACTTGCTCGAGCGACTTGGCGACTTTGACGCCGCCGCCTTTGCCGCGACCGCCTGCATGGATCTGGGCTTTGACGACCCACACCGCGCCGCCCAAGGTTTCAGCTGCTTTGACGG